>NZ_RBXL01000002.1 GCF_003634315.1 Thiocapsa rosea | reverse complement strand
GCATCACGGATCTGCAGCATGGCGGCCAGGCCGATCAGACGCCGCATCCAGCCGTTGTTGTCCGTGTTCACCCGCACGAGCGTGCAGAGGTCCAGGGTGCGGCGCGCCGGGTCATAGACCGGGGCGGCCATCCCCGCCGTGCGTAGCGTGACCGCCTGGAGCACCGCCAAGACCTCCTCGCCAAGATCCAGGTCGCGCAGCAGCTCGGTGCGCACCAGCACCAGAGCCGCCGGCGCGCCGTCCGGCCCGGCCTCTCGGCCGATGACCTCCAGCGTCTGCGCCTGCCGATGCGGCCACCAGCGGAACCCGCGCGGGGTCTCCTCCGACCATGCCTCCTCGACCTGGAACAGCTCGGTGCGCAGCCAATTCAGCGTGTTCTGTCCAATGTTCATGCGGATGATCCCACCGTCTGATGTCAACCAACCGCAGCCCGAGCACCGGATGCTTCAGATACTCAAGACTGACGGCATCAGGGACTCGATGCCTTCCAGGCAGTCGCTGTCGCGCTGACTATTCCCGGAAATCACCTTATTCTCGACACTCTTCTACCCTTCTTCCTGTCGCCTGGTATAGGGTAAACGTCAGCCGGTCAGGTCTATGCCGGGTCTTTCAAGATTTCGGCGAGGATTTCGGAAATCTCCTCGTCTGATGCCGGGGATGAAAGGCGCCCGCGGTGCTGCAAGCTCCGCGCTCCTGCGCGATACTGCCGCGATCCATCGGTAACCGAGTTCGGCGCTCGCCACCCGAGAGCGTCGCGACGGAGGGCGATGCCGAGTCCTGTCTACTCTATCCCGACGTGATCCGACATCCGACACCCATGTCCCTACTCAAGCGAAAAACACCAAACAGAAGAAGATCTCCGCCACCTTCCTGGCGTTTGTGACCCCCACCCTCAATCCGATGGGCCTGTCGCCGGAAGACCCCGAAAGCGAGACCCTGATCAGGGCCTGCTGGACGACCTGGAATGCCGTGGTCTTCGCCGATTTCGTCGGCAGGACCGATTTCCTCGACGCCTTGCTTGATCCGACACGCTCGAGCCCTGCCTCGGTGATCCTCGTCAAGACATTGGTCGAGCGCAAACGATCACGCCGCTTCGCGGCGGACGACCGAGTGATCGGCGACTACAAGATCAGACTCGTCGATGGCGAGGTACGACTCTGGGCCGAAGCGCGCAATCCTTACCCCAAGGATCAGACGGCATCGTGACCGGCATGGGGGGCGGTACACCGGAATCCGGCCCACGTGGAACGAGGTTCGCAGTGGCTGAGCAGCATCGGGCAGTCCCTTTCGCGAAACGATTCCAGGTTACAATCCGCCTCCACGAAAACTCCACCGTCCCTCGGGAAACCACGCATGACCGATCTACTCGATACCATCCTCCCGGCGATCCCCGAGACCTTCTTCCGCAGCCTCGAGGAGCGGATGAACGACGGCGCCGCCATCGCCCACCGCCAGGCATTGCGCACCCCGCCGCACCTGCCGGCGCACCGCATGCGTCTGGGCACCACCCGCTATTTCGAGCGCGGCGAAGCGCTGCGCCTGAGTGCGGAGGACGTCGGCCTGAGCCATCGCTTCGTGATGGTCAACACCCACGCCGAGATCCTGGTGACGAGCGGGCCGGTACTGATCTCGCACGCCAAGGCCGACCACTGGGGCGATCCGATCGAGGACAAGGAGTACAAGCTGGAGCTGGCGTGCCACAACCCCGGCGACGGCGAGCAGCTCACCCTGTGGGACGAGCCCGCCGAATCCGGCATCCTCGCGGTCGTCGTGGTGCAGTACGCACGCCCCGGAACCGAACAGGACGAAACCGTGCCGACGCGGATCGGCTTCGGCGTGCCGACGCGTGATCTGAGGGGCTGGCATCTGCTCAAGCCGCTCGACCAGATCTATGCCGCCTATGCCGACCGCACGGGACGCGTGCTCGACCAGGCCAGGCCCGTCCTCAAGCGGAACCGCGACCGACGCGGGACCACGGGTCAGGGCTGAGGCGGACGACAGAGCGACGATCATGACCGCACGCACCCCGGGCTTTCAGGCCCTCCAACTGACCCGCGCGCGTCTCGCCCGCGGTCTGACGCGCATCGCCCTGGGCGAGGCGGTACAGCGCTCGGCGCCGACCCTCAGCAAGTGGGAGAGCGGACAGCAGACACCCGACCCCGCCGCGCTCGCCGCCCTGGCCGAGGTGCTGCGCGTGCCCCGGGACTATTTTCTCGACACCCCGTTCGAGCCCGGCACGCGCCCGCGCTTCTTCCGTTCCATGGCCAACGCCACCAAGCGGGCGCGCGAGCGGATCGAACAGCACCTGCTGTGGCTGCAACACATCGGCCACGCCCTGCAGGAGTGGGTGGACCTGCCGGCGCCGGACGTCCCGGACCTCGGCGCGGACGATTTCCGCCTGCTGCGCGAGTGCGACATCGAGGAGGCTGCCTTTCGTGTGCGCGCGCACTGGGGTCTGGGCCGAGCGCCGATCCCGGACATGCTGCTGGTCCTGGAGAACGCCGGCATCGTCTGCGGCCGCTGCCTCTTCGGGGCGCCGTCCATCGACGGCGTCTCGCACTGGTCGCGCGCCGACGACCGTCCCTACGTGCTGATCGCCTCGGACAAGCGCACCGCGGTGCGCTCGCGCTTCGACGCCGCCCACGAGCTCGGCCACCTGGTCCTGCATCGCCACGTCGACCCGACCGCGCTGACGCACCGCGACGAGTTCAAGGCGCTGGAGAACCAGGCCCATCGCTTCGCCGGCGCCTTCCTGATGCCCGCCGACGGCTTCACCGACGAGCTGCCGGAGGCCTCCCTGGACGCCTTCCGCGTTCTGAAGCCGCGCTGGAAGACCTCCATCGGCGCCATGATCTATCGCTGCAAGGATCTGGGGCTGATCTCCGAGACGCACGCCGGGCGCATGTTCAAATCCAGCAGCGCACGCGGCTGGGTTCGCGGCGAGCCCGACGACGAGGTGCTGCCGATCGAGCAGCCCCGCCTGATGGAGCGCTCCATCCGCTTGCTGCTGACGCAGGGCGGCTTCGGCGTCGAGCGCCTGCTCGCGGAGCTGCGACTGGCGCCCGCCGACATTGAGGCTCTGGCCGGACTGCCCGCCGGGATGCTCTCCAATCGCGGCGCACGGATCGCCCTGCTGCCCACACCCAGGCTCAAGACCGCCAAGCTGCGGGACACGCTCGCCGAAGTGATCCCGATCTAGGGCAAGAGCCATGACGAGCATGCTCACGGATGACCCGACCCTCGCCTACTACGAAGACCAGGCCAAGAGCTTCTTCGCCGAAACCGTCGACGTCGACATGGCCCCGTTGTACGCCCGGTTCCTCGCCCGCGTCACGCCAGGCGGACATATCCTCGACGCGGGCTGTGGGTCGGGGCGCGATGCGCTGGCGTTTCGGCGGCTCGGCTATGCGGTGACTGCGTTCGAGGCATCACCCGCGTTGGCGCTGTTGGCCTCCGAGCACTGCGGCTTACCGGTCGAGGTGCGGCGCTTCCAGGAGATCGACTGGGAGGACGCATTCGATGGGATTTGGGCCTGCGCGAGCCTGCTGCATATACCGATGGTGGAGCTGCCGGAGGTGCTCGGGCGTCTCGGGCGGGCGCTCAAGGCTGGCGGAGTGCTGTATGCCTCGTTCAAGTACGGGGCGGGGGAGCGCGAGCATGGGGGGCGGCGGTTTACGGATCTGGACGAGATGGGGCTCGCGGCGCTGGTTGAGGCGGTGCCGGCGCTCGCGGTGATCGAGACCTGGATCACCGGGGATCGGCGGGAGGGGAGGGAAGGGGAGCGGTGGTTGAACGCTGTTGTCGCGATGGGATCGGCGACACACGCGGTTCCAGGGATGTCCGGACACCCGCATGAGTCGTCGGGGCCAGGCGAGTGGGACCTGAAAACGCGGATTGCCGCCAGTCAAGCCACCGCGCCCAGTGCCGGATTTGCTCATGACTGGTCCATCAAGTCTGGAGGCTATCAGCAAGAACTCGGCTGAATCCCAACGCTCAGCCGAGTCGCCCTTACGGCAGCAAAACACGCCTTGCTTACAGTCGCGTTAGATTTGGCGAGGGGCTCCAACCCGCCGTTCCCCTAAATCGGCATACAGCACCCGGTCGAGTGCTGTCAGTCTACTGCAACTTGTCGATCTCCAGTTCCTGATACCATTCGCCGTATAATGCGACGAACCGCATCACGATGGCCATGACCACGGCTTTGTGATAATCGCGATACTCCCCCATTACCAAGTAACGCCGTTGCTCAACGCGGTTGTCGTTGCCTATCGGAACACTTTTCTCCCACTTTGACCACTGTTTCGTTTCTTCAACGAAGGAGGCGGATCTTATTTCGCTAGCTACTCTCATCCCATAGCGATCTTCTTCCTGAGACACCTCAGAAAGTTTTTGACTGGGGCTAGTATCGCTATCTGAACGATTCGCTTCCAATGGCCAAGCACGCAAATTTCCAATCGACAAGACCCAATCTCTGATTACGCTCGGGAGGTTATGAAGTACCCCTCCGTTGCTACCCCGCAAAAAACTTTGTGGCAAGATGTGGTCGTAGTCCCAAGGCCGATCTTTATCCTCCATGAAGTCTGGTTGTGACGGGTCAAAGTCTGGATACCATGTTCTCAGCCACTTGCGCTGTGCATAGAGCAGCACTGAGCGCGAGTCATACAACGTATCGAGAAAGTAGCGGACGGCTTGCAGCGTCAATGCGGACAGGTCAGGCTTTTCTTCATCTTCCGCATGTTCTTGGGGCATTAGCACCTTAGCCCACCTATTCCTTGCCTCTGAATCTTTAACCAGAAAATCTGTAAATTCGTACCAATCCCACGCCGTCCAGATGGCGCTGTCGCTGCTACTGATGGTCTTTGTGCATCCCTTATGACCAGTCACGCCCCGATCGCAGGCCAACTTAAGATCGTCCACTGACGGCAGAGGGACCATGCGCATATTCAAGCGATTATCCAATCGACAAGCTTCACTGAAGCGCTTTTTATTGAAATAGTTAATAATTCTATTAGGCTCAGTTTCCGCCTGCAATTCCGCCCAGATCGCCGAGCAGGATCGAGCCCTATCCGGGGCGAACCAAGCTAACGCAGTGAGAAATCCAAGGGTACGTCGATGGATCGTTTCGCTGATTTTGTCAGTAACCCCCACATCTCGAAGCCGGTCCATCCAGCGCAACAACAAAAAATAGACGTCAGACGCCTTTCGCGCCAGATCCACTGCCAACACCGGCAGCAAGGCAAATTCTCGCTCCGTCAGAAACTTCCATGTCTCCGTAAATAATACATCGGCATCCTGCTCGATGAACTTTGTGAGGTCTGAATAGAAATTTGGATGTGCTGGATTCTGATCGCGCACCAGCCGCCGAAACTCATTGATACCAGGGATAGATGGCATCGACGGCCTCTTTTGACCATCTGTAGGTATCTGCTGACGAGCCAGAATCAGTCTCGTGCAAAGCGTCGCGATACGAGACGCCTGCGCGGGCTTATGCTTTAGGTTGTCGATGAATTTTGCAGCGTCTGGCCATGCGGCCTTGAGTAAAGAGTATGTAAGTTCCTCACCGCCAAGTGGTTCACCAGCGCTGTTAATACGCACGAATAGGAGTTCGATCGGATCGCGTGCAGGCGTATCGCCAGCCGGACTCAATGTGCCGTGGCCAATCTCGCCGGGATTAGGCTTCTCGGGCACTTCCGCAAGGGTCAACGGCAACGCTGGCACCAAGCAGTTCGTTTCTGGTGCAATTAGACCTCCCAATCGCGTTAAGGCATTATCAAGCGAGGCACTAAGTTGCGAATCATCCCTGCTGAATGCCTCGTGCACCCCTGCGCGCTGCCTCTTGAGACCTATGCGCGCATCGTTTTCGACTTTACCTGCGTCTTCACTGCTCGAATCATCAATTGTGCCCAAAAGCATCGGCAGCCTTTTCACACGCGTCCATGCGTGAGTGCGTGCCCCCTGAAGGTCACCGGGAAATGCGACTACGGCTTCAATGAGCAGAGCGACGGGCACTGGTGCCTCTGCATCCCAAGGCCAGGTCTGCGTGAGTGTGAATTCGGCCGGCCTAGCGCTCCCCATCCCATCATTAACGTTCTGGAAGGCCCATAGCGCCGCACGAATCTGACTGGCAGCGAGCGTGTCACTTGGATTGGTGCGCTTGTACCCCCACGGATGGGATCGCGTGACTACACGAAAGACATGCGCCGAGTCGCTGTTTTCCGGCGGTGCAGCCAAATCGAGCCACAGTGCGCTCGGCGCTTCGGCGATTGGGTGCTGCCAGATGTCAAAGAAGCCAAGTGCAATGCCGGTCGCTCGCTGTTGACCGTCCAGCAAGAGATGGGTGTGATCTTGCGCCATTTCCGCACCGGGCGGAAGCTTATAATCTTTCTGTTTCAATCGGTTGTCGGGCTGCGTAATGACAAATGAGCCGATTGGGAATCGACGCAACAGTGAGTCCCAGAGATCCTCGATCTGCTTCACGTTCCAGACAGCCCCTCGCTGCAACGCAGGCAGTGCGGCAACGATCTTGCCGCGCTTTGCTGGGGGGTATGCGACTTGCCAAGCGGCAATCTCTTGGAGGGTTAGGAGGGCTGCGGGTCCGAACACGTTAGATTCCATTTCTCACTCCTGCGAATAGCGAATCCCGGTGCTGCTTTTTAAATTCAGTACGGCAGCAATCATCAACTCATGGTGAAATAGCAGTGGTATGTCAACTTGTTCTGTAAAGAGGTCAAATGCCGCTTATAGGTTTTGAGGGACCTGCTTACTTCAGACCAATTCGATTAGTCACCCGCAGGCTGTCAAACTCAACTCTGACTCGCCCCCAAGTGGTTAGGATCGCGCGTCTGCATCACAAAAAATGTGACGGGCAGCTCAAGGACGCAGGAGACCCGAAGTGTCTCGTGGTATGTGCTTGCGGAAGAGATCTACGCTGTGCCTGAGCCGCCTAATCCTAGCGACTGCTCATGGCGTGAGTGCGTCACCGAGCCGAACCGGCTCCGGGTCCAGGGGCCGGTTTTTCCTTTCGATTGCATGGACCGACCAGCCCAGTCTCGACGTCTGCTGACATCAGCATAGCGGGCACTCACTTGTACGATGTCACTAATGGCTCTGGATCGACTCCGCAATTTTTCCCCCACCTATCAGCCGAGGTCGTATCGTGAAAAAAAAACCAGCAGCCAGATAGATGTGCGAATCACCAATCCGCATCTTTCTCAAGCCCTCGCCGCATTCGGCCGCACAAGCATCGGGATCTCCTTCGGGTCGATCAAGAGCTGGAAGGAGCGCGCCTTCCCCGGCGTGCGGCTGATCAACCCCTTCTCCGAGAGTGTCACGAGCATCTGATGGATGGTGGGAGGTGAAGTCCCGAAGAAACGCTGCAGATCGGCCTCAGCCGGAGCTTGGCCGAACATCACCGAGTAGTTGTAGATGAAGGCCAGGTACTGGCCCTGTTTCTCGGTGAATTGCTCGGCCATATCGCCCACCTAACGCAGACGCGTGCCTTCCAAGGATGCGCGGCCGATCGACCAGCGCGCCGTCCCCGTCGGGCAGCAACGCGGATCGTCTGGTTTTGGCATAGTCGTCGTCAGCTCGATGCGGTCCGGCAGAAACGCAACGTCGCGCGGCTCCATCCCGTAGACATCACGCACGCGCCCCGCCAGACGATAGTCCGCCCCCGAACGGCTGAAATGGCCCATCTCGATCGTGACGTTGCCGGCCGCCCCTTCGATCTCCCGGTACAGAACCCCGATGGCTTCGGTCGCCCGCGCCGGAGTAGTGCTGTCCGGAAGCCAATAGGCGGAGATGGATTCGCCCCCCAGTGCGTCCTCGAGGAACCTCACGCGCTCGGGATCGAGCTGATCGTCTGCACTGAGCTCACCGCCCACACCAACCATGACGAGGAGCATGAGGACTGCGCCGACGATAGGTTGATTCTTCATGGATACCGGTCTCCTCTAAAAATGAAGGTCGCGGGCCATGCCCATCGATGGCCTGACCATGATGATGACTGAAATGATGGTTGTCTCCCGATCGAGAACCACGATGGGTCGGTGACCTACAAATCCTCCGTGTACTTGCAATCGCTCCCGTAGTAGTTGGTGCAGCCCAGGAAGGGGCCCTTCTTCCCACTCCTCTCGACCAGACGTCCGGTCCCGCAGCGTGGACAAGACCGCTCGCTGTAACCACAGAGCGCATTGTTGCAGGTATGCAGCTCCCCGTAGGGATCGGGCAGGAGAAACCCCCTTTGACAGCGTCGGCAAGCCTGTTCCGTTCGTGTGCACCGTGGATAGTGCGAGCATCCGTAGAAGTTGCCGGATGGGCCGCTGCGCAGCAGCATGATCCCGGTCTTGCATTGGCGGCACTTCACGGGGGCGACCGAAGCCCCGCCGCGCGTCTCGACGTCGACCCCGAAGGCCTGGATCTCCGAGACGAAGACCGACGGAAGCCCTTCGTCGACGATCAGGTGAACCGAGTGCCGGGCTCGCGTCAGGGCCACATAGAACAGACGCCGCTCTTCGGCATGAGGCGCCTCTTCGGGCGCCGCCAGCACCAATCCAAGCAGGGGGTCGTCGGCAATCTGCGACGGAAATCCATACCGTCCGGCCTGCATGCCCAGCACGATGACATGATCGGCTTCCAGTCCCTTCGCGCCATGAGCGGTTTTGAACGACGCGGAGAGGTTCGGATAAGCGCGTCCGATCGTACTCAAAGGCAGACCGTCGCTCTGGAAACCGTAGCGCCCGAGAAGCAAGACGCTGCGTTTCGCTCCATCGGCCCGTCGCGCGATCTCCGAAAACGCGTCGCCGACCGGATCGATGCCGTTCTCCCCCGAGCGATGAACCAGGACACTGGCGCCGGTCGAGGGCCTTTCGGCGGCGACGGTCTTTTTGATCTGCGCCGGATTGGCGAGCACGAAGCGGGTCGCCACCGCGTTGATGCCGGCGTTGCACCGGAAGGTGCGGTCGAGGGGCACAGTCTCCGATGGACCGAAATGCTCCTCGAAGTCGCGCATCAAGGCAATGTCGCTGCCGGCGAAGCGGTAGATCGCCTGCCAGTCATCGCCCACGCAGAAGAGCCGGTGGCCCTGACCCTGATCCTTGAGTGCCTTGATCAGCTTCGCACGACCCGCCGAGATGTCCTGGAACTCGTCGACCAGGATGCACCGGTACTCGGACCGGTAACGACCCGAGGCGACGTGATCCGCCGCGCGCAGGATCATGTCGTTGAAGTCGATCTCGTTCGTTGCTCGCAAGCGGCGCTCGTAGCGATTGTAGACCGCCTCGAACAGATCCAGGAAGGCCGCGACCCGTTGATTCTTGTCGCCTTGTCGGCGAGCCTTAAGGCGCAGATCATCGAGCCGGTAGCCGCCCCCTTTGAAGTGGTTGAGAAAGGTGGCGGCGAGTTTGGTCATCACCCCGATGCGATGCCCCGAATTGAGCCGCTCCAGCGCCTGCTCCGACGAGATCGGATTGAACACGACGCCAGCGGCGCGTAGCTGCCGCTCCAACTCGGTCAGGAGCGTCCCCTCGCTCTTCTGGTAGCTGTAGGTCTCGATCAGGCGGGTGCCGTGCTTGCGGTGGAGCTCGCGTTTCCAATCGATGCCCGCGTGATACTCGGCCCGATCGACATAAGGCGCGGTCGACCAATCCCTCGCGATTCCGAAGTGCTCGATGTATAGATCCGCGTCGGTCAGATAGAAATCAGGCATGTACTGGCGATGTTCCGCATCCGCGGTCGGATGCTTGTAATCCGCCTCGTAGAGGTAAGGGACGCCCGCCAAGCACAGGAAATTCGCGATCTCCGCTTCCTCGAAACTCTTCACCGTCTCGCCGTTGAGGCTCACCATGTCGACGGATCTGAGGTAATCGTAGTACTCGCCTTCGCTCTTGAACTCGAACGGGCTGTGGTACGGCGCAAAGTGACTCTGCGCGTAGGCGCGGGCTGCATCCGAGGTTGCCGGGTCGCAGATCGTCTCGGTCAGCAGCGATTGCAGATGCTCCGTAAACTCACGTTCGTTGCCGGCCCAGGACGCCAACGACGGTTTCGCGCCGGTGGCGCGGGCAATGATGTCGAGACCCAAGGCGTGGAAGGTGCTGACCCGCAGGTCGAGGCCGAAGCGTTCCTTGAGGCGTGTTCTCAGCTCTTCGGCCGCGTCCCGGTTGAAGGCCAGCAACAGCAACTCGCGAGGCTTGCACAGCTCCTTATGGAGGAGGTATCCGGCCTTGGCGACCATGACGCTGGTCTTGCCCGAGCCGGCGCCTGCGATGACACGGGTGTTGTCCTCGTGGACGACCACCGCCCGTCGCTGCGCGCGGGTCAGAGGTCTCGACTCGACCGTGTTGAAGTAACCGTCGTAGCGTTTCAGCTCCGCATCGACAAAGGTCTGGTTCGCCCGGACTCTGAAACCCGATGGGTCGCTCGCAAAGTCCTGCAGGATACTCAACGCCTCTACGAGTCCCGAACTCGAGGTGATCTCTTCAGCAGGAATGCGCAGCACGGGTGCCAGGATCGCCGTGTCCGACTTCGCGCGTGCGACGCGATGGTGGGCAACCCAGAACTCGCCGGCCTCCGCGCGTTGGACCCACTCGGCAACCACGGTGGCGCGGGTCGCTTCGCGCTTGAGCAAACCGACAGACTCTTTGTAGACCTGTCCGGCCCCCGCGAAAGCCTCGACGAAGCGTTTTGCGGCGCTCTTGGGCACGCCGGCGAGACGCAACTCCACCCCCGTTCGAGGCTGAACGATCAAGGTCGACCAGAACAGGCCGGGGTCCACACGGACACCCTCGATCTGAGCGTAAAGGAGTCGATGGGTCCCGGATCGACCGTAGACGGTCAGGGCGCCGGGGCCGATTTCGGCCAATGGCTGCTTGTCGACGCCGCGGGCAAAGAGCCGAGCGAGAAGGCTCGGATGCAGCGTGAGGTTGGTCATCATGCGTTCCCGGATCTGCGGAATGAGTCCGGGGTTCTTCGGAGAAGCGCCGCTGGGCATTCCATGGCAAAAGGCTGACTGACGAGCACGGATGCTCTGCGCAGTCCTGGGTTGGTCCTTGCGGCCGGGAGTGTGCCACGGACAACATCATTCGCCTATGCCGCCCGGATCTGAGGGGTAGTTTCGCAGGCCAACGCCCGCATTGGTCCAGGCGTTACATCCACACTCGGATGCCCGCACCAACGGGAGAACGCCTCGATGAGCCGCCGAAGATCAATCCTTCTCCTCGTCGTCTTGTGCCTGCTCGCAGCCGTGCCGGCGCTTGCGCAATCCGAACCCGTCACCGATAGCCTCTACACCTTCCATGCACCAAGCCGCGACGGGATCGGCAAGACCTATTTCGGCCGCGAGATCTCACAGGTCATGGGTCACCAAGGCGCCGCCTGGCTCGAGCGACGAACCCGTGTCGTCGAGGAGCGGCCCGACCGAGTCGTGGAGGGCATGGGGCTCGCGCCCGATGCGCAGGTCGCCGACATCGGCGCCGGGACCGGGTACTTCACCTTCCGCATCGCCGAGGCCATCCCGACCGGTCGCGTCTACGCGGTCGACGTGCAACCCGAGATGCTCGAGGTCATGCAGAAGCGCATCGAGCGGCGTGCGATTACCAACGTGACCCCGGTCCTCGGCGCCGAGGACGATCCCAAGCTGCCGTCGGAGAGCCTCGATGCCGTGCTGCTCGTGGATGCCTATCACGAGTTCGCCTATCCCTACGAGATGATGCGGGGCATCCGCAGCGCGCTGCGACCGGGCGGACGGGTGTTCCTGATCGAGTACCGCGGCGAGGATCCACGGATCCCCATCAAACCACTGCACAAGATGACCCAAGCGCAGGCGATCACCGAACTCGAAGCCGTCGGACTGCGCTGGGTCGAGGCCCTCGACATCCTGCCCACGCAGCACTTCATGGTGTTCGAGAAACCCGCCGAGGGCTGACCCCGTGCACAAGGTCGACCGCATCATCGAAGCCCCCGCCGGCGTTGCCTGGCGGATCTTGACCGACACGCGTGAGTGGCCGTGCTGGGGGCCGAGCGTGCGCGCGGTGGAGGCACCAGCGGATCTGATCGGCCCGGGCATGCGCGGGCGGATCCAGACCCCGGTCGGACTCTGGCTCCCGTTCGAGGTCACCCGCTGGGAGCCCGAGCGCGCATGGGCTTGGAGCGTCGCCGGCGTCGAGGCAACCGGGCATCGCGTCGATCCGCTCGGACCCGCGCGCTGTCGCGTCACCTTCGAGATCCCGCGCTGGGCACCCTTCTATCGCTTGGTTTGCGATGCGGCCTTGCGCCGGATCGAGGAGCGGGCACGGACTTGAGCTGGAAACGATACTACGCGGAACCGTTGACGGCGTATGAGTTCTCGGAGAAGCGACTCAACCCCAAAAACGGCATCAGCCCACTCCGCGAAACCGGTCCGCGAACGGCGCCAGAAACCGCCGCTCCGGCGACCAATCGGCGACAGCGAAGACCACCTGCGCGAAGGCGCCGGCATGCAGCATCAAGGCGTCGTGGAAATCACCCGCGGTGCGGCGCGGCTCGTTGCCGAATGCACCGCAGCCCCAGGCCCCGAGCACCAGCGCGGTGTAGCCGTGCGCTCGAGCGATGGTCAGGACCCGCCCGATGCGCTGCAGCAGCAGATCGCCGGCCAGCGGTTGGCCGACTCCAGGTGCATAGGGCGCGGCGCAGGTGATGAAGCTCAGCGGCCAGTGCGCATCGAGGGGCGTTCCGTCGTCCGTGCGGAACACCGGAACATCCGGAGAGAGAATCGCCCAGTCGGTGGAGTCCGGTAGAGGCCGTTGGCGATGGGCCTCATACATCGGATCACCGCGCAGAGTCGCGAACAGCGCGCTCGAACGACACAGTACTTCCTCCTGTGCACGGGCGCCGTGCAGGAATCCGCCGCCGGGCTCGATGCCGTTGGCGAAGTTCAGCGCAAGGACCCGCTCGCCGGTCTCGGTCAGGCGCTTGGCTGCGACGAGCGTGGTCTCGTTGGCCACCTGCACGCCGGTCTGGCTCCAGCGCGGCTCGGTCGCGGGTGCCAAGGCCGCATCGGGCGGCAAGCTGCGCTTGGCGGAGACAGCCGCGGCGACCGCCTCGCCCCAGTGGACCGGTTGGCCTGCGCGGTCGATATAGACACCTCGCTCGATGGCCTCCAGTGCGCTGCGTCCGAGTCGGGCGGCAGACTCCCTCGAAACGGCAAGGTCGGCGCGGCAGCGCTGTGCGCGTGCCTCGGAATCGAGATACGGCAGAGCGACCAGGCGGACCGCGGTGACATCCAGATCGGGGTGGTGCCCGACCCCGCCGTGCAGCGACCTTCCAAACTCGTCAGCGAACGGCCCGAAGAACCCCCGCTCCGGTGACCCGTCGGTCACGGAGAACACGACCTCGGCGAAGGCGCCTGCCTGCTCGCGCAGTGCCGCGTGGAAGATCGCGGCGATGCGCGCCGGGTCATTGCCGTAGGTACCGCACCCCCAGGCCCCCAAGACCAGCGCCTCATACCCGAAGGCACGCGCGACGGCCAACACCCGACGGATCCGGCTCTCCATCAGCCTCGCCGAGACCTCGACCCCCAGCGTGGGCGCGTAGGGTGCCGCGCAGGTGATGACGCTCAAGAGCCAGGGCTTCTCCAGCGGCGTACCGTCATCCGTTCGGAACACCGGTACATCCGGGGAGAGGATCGCCCAGTCGGTGGAATCCGGCTGTGATCGGGTCTTGTGGTGCGCGTACATCGCATCCCCCTGGAGGGTCGCGAGAAGCGCGCTGGAGCGGCAGAGCACGCTCTCCTGGCCGCGGTTGCCCTGGAGGAACCCACCGCCCGGCTCGATACCGTTGCCGAAGTTCAGCGCCAGCACCCGCCGGCCCGGCACGCTCAGCCGCCGGGCCGCGGCCAGCGTGGTCTCGTTGGCGACCTGGATCCGCGTGGCCGAAAAGACCGGCGACAGCGGACCGGGCAAAGGCGCATCGGGCGGCAAACTGAGCTTTGCGGCGACGGCCGCTTGGACGGCACCCCGCCAATCGACCGCGCGACCAGCGGCATCGGTATAGAGACCGGTGCCGAGTGCCGTCACCGTCGCCTTGCCCCACATCGCGGTCTGCTGACGCGGGATCGCCCGCAGCCGCGCGCTCGTCTCGGCGCGTTCCGGGCTGTCCACGGCCGGCAGCACCTGAAGACGCGGCGACGGTCGCGACGGCTCGCTACGGAGCCTGCCGCCGTCTTCGGCACGGCCGGACTGCCGGTTCCTGTCGTGATAGAGGCGCTCCTTCAGGGCGCGCGGGGACTGCCGCGTGCGATGCTGCTCGCACTCCCCCTCAAGTGCCTCGGCCAACGCCCGGAGCGCGGGATTGTCCGCCCCGTAGTCGCGAATCGCCGCGGCGCCTTTACGCAGATGCGCCCGTGCTTGCTTGAGATCGCCCGCGCGGTTGGCGGTGGTCGCCGCAAGGCGAGCCCGGCTCGCGAGCATCTCCCCGACCCGCTGCTCGACGGCACCATCGTGCGGCTGTGCCTTGCGTCTGGCACTGTCGACCCAGGTCCAATCGAAGCGGGTCTGCGCCAAAATCGCCTCGCCGTCGCTGACCCGCACCTGGACCGCGCAGTCGGTGTCTTGCGCGCCGGCGGGGAAACGCACCGCCACCAGCAGATCGAGCACCTGATCGCTGACCAGATCGCCGGGCTGGATGGTCAGGGTCCGTTTCCCGGACGTGCTGCGCCAAGGTCCGAGCACCTCCACCTGCAGATCGGCCTCCCAGCCGAGCTGGATCTGCGGCGCGACGCAGACGACCTCGAGCGCATCGCCCAACTCGCGGTTAAGGACCGGCACGATCGTCTCGGCCTGGGCAATGTCGTGGAAGGCGCCGCCCCCGGCATCGGCCAGTGCGCCGAGGAGGGCCTCGTCGTAGTCGTCGCCGACCCCGAAGGTACCGGTGACGACACCGAGCTGGCGCAGTGCTCCAGCATGCCGTGCAAGCTCCGCGGGATCGACGATGCCGTGGTTCGCATGACCACCGGTCAGCAGGAAACAACGGTGCAGGCGCTCGGCTGTGTCCGTGCGCCCGATCAGCCCGCACCCGGTGAGCCACCCCCCGGCCAGATCGGTACCGCCGCGCGGCCCGATCCCGTCCAAGACCTGTGCCGCCGCGGCCTGCGCCTCGTGCGCCCGACACAACGGCAGCAGGGTGTCGACCTGCTCGTCGAACACCACCAGCGCGACCCGGTCTTCGGACCCGAGACGCGCGATGGCCGTCTGCGCCGCCGTGCGGGCTTGCGCCCATTTGCCGCCGCCCATCGATCCCGAGCGGTCGAGCACCAGCGCCAGATCGAGCGGCAGCCGGGTGCCGACCGTACGCGGGACGCGCAGACGCAGATGCAGGTACCGTCGGCTGCCCCCGAGGCGCCGGATCAGGCGTCGATCGGTCGCCATCTCCAGGCCGAGCCGTCCGGGGCGCGCCGCGCCCTCGCCGGGCTCGGCCGTGTCCTCGTCATCCTGATCGACGGCAAAGACACACAGATGCACCGAACGTCCATACTTAACCAGCGCACCGCCCGCCAGACCGCGACCGAAGAGCCGCCAGTCCTCGCCCTCGCCGAGGGCCGCGAAGTGCTCGACATCGGCCGCGGCGATCGCATCGAGCCAGGCCCGCGGCGCGTCCGGCGCCGGATCTGCGATGGCGTCGTTGTCCACATCGAGCGCATCGAGTGCGTAGCTTTCCACGAGAGTGCCCAGGGCCGCGGCGAGGGTCACGGGACTGTCGAACAGATCGAGACCGACCAAGCGGCCGTTGACGGCAAAGAGCGCCCCGCATTGGCTCGGCTGCGGCGTGAAGGCGTTGCGATAGGCTTCGAGCGACGCGCGACGAGACGCATAGATGTCCGCCGCCGCCCCGGTGGCGGAGGCGACCCCGAAGCGCCGCGACTTCTCGGCGATGTCGCGCCAGACCGCACCCTGATCGCTCTCGCGCGATCCACTCCGACGCATTGAACCGGTGACGTCGGCCGCCTTGCGGGCACGTCCGGTCGCAAAATGCGCGCGGCGCGCACTGGTGAAATCGGTCGACTGGGCCTGCCAACGACCCTGCTCGACACAGGAGACCGGAATCACGATGCTCTTGTGAGCCGGGGCCAGGATCGTCAGGTTGAGGATGCGGTTCTGTTTGGCGCCGATCAGCTCCTCGCCATCGAGCAGCAGCACGGGACGATCGCCGTCGTTGACGAAGCACAGCTCCGGCACCGAGCCCGATTCGGAGACCTCGGTCACTCGGGCACTGTCGTCGGCCAGGGCGGCATCGAGCAATCGATAGCCCGGCTCGGCCAGGCCGTCGGCCAAGAGCGGGAACAGGGTCAGACGACCGTGCTGCATCGGCGATCCGATGGTCACGCGGGACAGGTCTTCGGCGATGACGGACATCGTGATATCTCCTTGAGGTGTCGCGGCCGGCGCACGCCATTGATCGCGCGCCGGTGTCCCGGGGTCCCGGTTCAGTCGTTGCCGACGAACAGCCGCTTGGCCTGTTCCAGCAATGCCTCGAGCCGGCGTTGATCGGCGCGGGCCAAGGGCCGGCGCACGTGTAATTCGATGTCGGGATGCAGGGTGATCCGCTCCCAGGTACTGCGGGTCGGCGTCTTGGAAGCCGCCGCCTCATCGGCCCCGTGAGTGGGCGGCGTCTCCGGGATCGTCTCGCCTTGGCTCGACCGAGCCATCACCCGGCGCACATAGTCGGCGGCCGAGCGCGGCTCGTTGGAGACCGCGCCCTCTACCTCGGCGAGCGCTTGCGCCACGCCGGCAGGATCGAGTCCGGCCAGCCGCGACTTGATCAGGGCCAGCGGCTGGTGGGCATCCTGCAGGCGGCGGATCAGCCGGAGCCGATCGAGATGCTCCCGGCTGTAGCTCGCCGCCGGGCCCCGACCGTTGGGCGACGGCAGCAGCCCTTCGGCGAGGTAGTAGCGGATCGTCCGCACCGGGACGTCGGCGGTGCGGCTCAGGCTGTTGATGTCCAGGGTCTCGTTCATGGGAGCTAGTATAGACAGTGACAGCGTCACTGTCTATACAGCGATACGGAGAAGGGAAGCCGCGCAGGTTGAAATGTCGGAGGTCTCTCACCCATACCCCGGCGGAGCATAGTTCGCTCCGGCGCACTTGGCGGATACTTCGGCCGTTGTAACGTATGCTGCCCACCCGCCAAGGCGCCCGCCCGCGGGCAGCCCCATGATGCCGACATCCTCACCATGCATCGTCAGTCGTCGAAGTCACGCACACACCGACTCCTCATCCTGCTGCTCCTCGGGAGCCTTTGGACCTTGGTCTGGAGCCTGGCCTCGGTATTGGCGCCCTCGCTCGCACGCGAGACACTACCGTCGTTGCAGGCACGTTTGAAGCCGATCGGCATCGGCTTGGGCGATGTCGCCTTCTCGGACCTGCGGATCACCGGAGAGTCGTGTGTCGCTCGTGAATCCGTCCGGGGGCTCCTGCGGCCGGACGGACTCGCTCCTTGGCGACGACCTGTTTTGATGCCTACCGGGGGCCGCTCCGCTCTCCTTGCCTCGCGGGAGCGTGCGCGCCGGTCGCTGCCGACACGTCGCACCCGCCGCAAAAGCGTAACCGAACGCGATGAGCCGCCCGGTTGCTATTGAAATTCGCCGGAGCGAGCGCCCCCTGCTCCCGCGCAAACACCCCCTCGCTTCATTCCAGTTTCAATAGCCATTCTTATACGTCCTCCGGCGTCCCATGAATACGCCATGCGGGCCGTACCAATACGCCGAGCCCGTGCTGACGCTCCCGAAACGGTCTCGAGAGTTGCACAACCCGAGCGGGCCTCCCAGAAAACGGTCTCGAGAGTTGCACAACCCGAGCAGGCCTCCCAGAAAACGGTCTCGAGAGTTGCACAACCCGAGCAGGCCTCCCAGAAAACGGTCTCGAGAGTTGCACAACCCGAGCAGGCCTCCCAGAAAACGGTCTCGAGAGTTGCACAACCCGAGCAGGCCTCCCAGAAAACGGTCTCGAGAGTTGCACAACTGGATCCGGCCGGAGGCGCGCTCGGCGCTATATGGACCGATGGCCCTCGCGGTCCATATAGCGCGCGAAACGGAGGGGTGCGGTCCATATAGATAGATTATGGGACGATGCCCCCTGGCGGTCCATATAGACTGCGTTTGCGCATGCGCCCGCAACATCGCGACGCCCCCCCGGGGGCCTGCCCGGCGGCGCCCGCGCCGACCTCCGGCGCTGCGCCGTCGCCGGAGGTCGGCGCGCCCCCGAATGAACGGCGCGCCGGCCGAAATGATAGATGCGCGCATCCCCTATACGCATCCGCCCGCCGGCGTGCCGCCCCGCGGACCCTCCGCGCATTCGGCTTTTCATTCACCTAGAGCTATAGATCGCGCCTCTATTAAATAGCGAGGTCAGCGCTGCCGTCATCGCCGTATTCACCCCTTGCGCACACCCGCACGCTATGCGAATAGCGTCCACAAGCTGTGGATCAGCGCCCGCGCGTCGCCCGACGCGCTTCCCAGACCGCCACGGTGCGAGCCCCGCCTGACAGATCGCTCTCTCCGTGCGCGCCGACCCTCAACGACGAGCCGGACCTTCAAATGGCCGGCTACGCGGCGGCGCTGAAGGTCTTGACCGGCTACACCAGTCTCGGCGGCGAGGACGTGACCGCCTTTGCCCTGCGTCCGCGCCGCAAGGGCGAGACCACGGTGGTCGACGAGATCGTCGAGCAGGAGGCCGAGACCGCCAACGGTTTGCTGGTCCCCGAGGGACTCGAGCGCGAGACCTGCCAGGCCATCGGCGGTATCCAGCGCTTCTATCTGCGCATGCTCGACATGGAGACCACCGGGGCGTCCAAGCTCGACAACTACCAGAACTTCGCCAAGGCGTTTCGGGTCGACGACGATGCGGCGGTGATGGCGAGCACCAAGCCCAATGCGGCGCGGCTCAAAGCGGTCACCGAGTTCAAGCCGCGCGATCTCACCGACCGCACGGAGCTGGGCGCCACCCCGCTTGCGGCCCTGTTCATCGCCATCCAGGAGTTCCTGGCCGACAAGGATCCCGAGATCGTCATGGCCAACCTGCGCGACGCGATCCCGGATGATCTGCACCGCCGCCCGCTGCTGATCGACATGACCGCCTTCATGGCCGCCAAGGCCCGCGGACTCGGGATCCGCCGCGCCGCGGAGGCCATCGCCAAGCCGATGCGCAATCAGCGGTTGCAGTAGATCGGCTCGAACCCGAACCGGCGGAGCACACCCCATGAGCGAGAGTTTCAGCAGTGCGCGATTCGGTAAACGGGTCTGGTTGACCAATCACGCCATCGAGTCGATGGCAAAGCGGCAGGTCACCCTGGTCGAGGTCAAACGCCTCGTCGAGGAAGGACAGTACGAGGTCAAAGCGGGATCCCACGGTTGGATCTTCCATCACTTCACGTCACGATCGGATCATCTCGTCTGTGCGGCCGTGGCGACGGATCAGGCCATCATCATCAAGACCGTCACGGTCAACTGGACACGCCGGGAGGAAGGTTCATGAAGATCGTCTACTACGAAGAGGACGACACCCTGTTCATCGAGTTCTCGAAGGATCCCATCGTGCGTGACGAGACCCTGAGCTGGAACGTGAACATCGGCTACTCGGCGGCCGGTATCGGCGAGATGACCATCCTGGATGCACAGAAAAGCGGGTTTTACCCGTTGCAGATCGAGCGGGTGATCTCCGAAGCCGCCTGAGTGTCGTGATCAACCGCTGCTCCTCGCGCACGCATCGTCTCGACCGGAGCTTTCTGGCCAAGCAACTCCAAGGCGTGCGCAGTTACCGGCGCATTGCCGGCTACTTCACCAGCTCGCTGTTCGAGATCGCCCATGAATGGCTGGAGTCGGTGGCGGACGTGCGCATCGTCTACAACGTCGATCTGCGGGTCGCGCAACTGCGCGAGGCGCGCATGCCGGGACGCTGGAACGAGCGCTCGATCGAGGCCGAATCGCTGCTCAACCGCGAGCGTTATCGGAGTCTCGATGCCTTTCTGGCCCGGCGCGGCCAAGTGATCCTGGTTGCACCCGACAGCCTCTGCGGCTTTCTGCACGGCAAGGCCGGCGTGATCGAGCAGGCCGACGGGCGCAAGGTCGGCTTCATCGGCTCGATGAACGAGACCCGACACGGCTGGCAGAAGCACTACGAGATCCTCCAGGAGGACGATACGCCCGAGGACGTGGCCTGGATCGAGGCCGAGTCGAGCGCTTGTGGAACGCGGCGAGGCCGCTGCCCGAGGCGGTCTGCCAGGAGGTTCGCCGGCGCGGGCGACGCTTCGAGGACGAGCTCGGCGAGATCACGACCGAGGAGACCCTCACCCCGGCGGCGCTGATCGAGTCCCCGCGGTACCGCGAGGCCTGTCGCTGCAACCCTGGCAGCAGGGTTTCGTCACCGAGTGTTGAGTACGGCCACCTTCCCTGATGGTTTCTTCCCCTTAAATCGTCATCTTTCATGAGGGAGAGCGGAGGGCCTCCCTCGGGGTGCTTGAAAAACGGCCCCCGTCGGGAGAGTCTCTTGTTTGCGAAGACAAAGAGACTCCATCAGTGTGCCACGCCTTACTTGAAAGCCCCACGCTTTTCGCCTTGCTGCTGCACAGCGACGAGGACCTCGCCGAGGCCACCCGAGAGGGCGGTTGCCCCGCCTGCGGCGGCACGCTGCATCAGGCCGACTACCCCCGTAACCCCCACGGCTGTCCGGAGCCATGGCGCGAGGCGTTCGCCACGCGTCGCAGCTTTTGCTGTGCGCAGTGTCGGCGACGCCTGACGCCGCGCTCGGTGCGGTTCTTGGGCCGGCGGGTCTATCTGGGCGTGATCGTCGTGGTGGCCTGCCTGCGTCATACCGGGGCAACACCCCAAAGCGCACGCCTTGGCCGCGACGTTGGCGGTCCCGATCCGCACCCTGCGACGCTGGCAGACCTGGTGACGGGAGCAGTTGGCGCAGACCCCGCTCTGGTGCGGTGCGCAGGGCCGCTTTGTCCCGCCGGTGGATCTGCAGCAGGCGCCGGGGAGTCTGCTCGAGCGCTTCCTCGGCGATGCCGCGGCCGCCCTGGCGGGGGTGCTGCGCTTTTTGAGTCCCTTGACGAGTCGTTCGTGCAGGCTGCACGAGGGCGGCTGACGCCACGCAGAGGATGCAACTCGAAGGCATCCGGGTCCCCTGCTAGGCTGATCGCGACGGTGCCGGAACCCCCCGGCACCGTCGCCGGGAGACCCGGATGCCGATTCCCATCGAGGTTCCGCAACGCGAGCGGTGGGCCCGCGTGCGCTTTGCGATCATCGGACCCTTGCTCGCCGCCCCGCCGCCCCGCCGCCGGACGGCGACCTGCAGGCGGCACTCGCCGCCTTGGCAGCCAAGACCTGGCGCCATCCCGTCACCGGCCTGGATGTTCGGTTCGGTGTGTCGACCCTCGAGCGCTGGTATTACGCCGCCCGCGCCGCCCCCGATCCGGTGGCGGTGCTGCGCAATCGCGTGCGCGCCTACCGCGGGGCCTTCCCAAGTGTGCTGCCCGCCGCACGCGAGGCCCTGCAGGCACAGTACCGCGATCATCCCGGCCTGCTGGACCGCCCAGCTGCATCGCGACAACCTGGTCGCGACCCTCGCCGGCACCGTCACCCCGGTGCCGTCCTATCCGAGCGTACGGCGCTACTTGAAGGCCCACGGGATGGTGCGTCGCGCCACCCCCAAGCGCGATACCGCCGGCGCGCTGGCCGCGCGCGATCGCCTGGAACAGCGCGAGGTGCGCAGCTTCGAGGTCGAACATGTCTCGGCGCTGTGGCGTATGCGCAGTACCGCATTATGCGCAGTCGGATTTCATGTGGTCGGACAGGGTACTTGAATACCCTGGGGATTTCGCTAGGGCGGCGCGTCTATCGCAGCACATAACATGACTACTCCACCCCTAGCCCATCTTTAACACGGTCGGGGCCGATTTCGTGCCCGCAGGCGATCTATGCCATTAATTTATATGTACACGGTCGCCAAAATCTGAAAAGTAGTGCCATATTATTTCGGCCTGGCCCTAGGCACCCGGCAGCGCATGGGCTAGCGTACGGGCATGTACATCCGTCGCACCCACACCCGCAACAGCGCCACCGGCGAGCGCTATCACACCCACCGGCTGGTGTGCTCCACGCGGGTCGGCGGCAAGGTCCGGCAGATCACGCTGCTGAACCTCGGGCGCCATTTCGCGGTGCCGCCCCCCGAGTGGCCGACGCTGTGCGTGCGCCTGGAGGAGTTGCTCGGCGGGCAGGGCGTGCTGCTGAAGGTCGAGATCTCGGCGGAATTGGAGCGCACGGCGCAACGCCTGGGCGCCCAACTGCTGGCGCGGCAGCCGGTCACGACCCCCGCGCCGTCGCCGACACCCGAAGCGCCGACACCGGACGCATCGCCGACTCCGGCGGCACCGCCCGAACTCGACACCATCGAGGTGGACTCGCTGATTTTCAGCCGTCCGCGCTCGGTCGGGGTGGAGTCGGTGGGGCTGTGGGCGATGGCGCAGCTGGAGTTTGCCACCCTGCTCGAGACCTTGGGCCTGAACGCGCCCGATCGCACGGCGATCCTCGGGGCGATCATCGCCCGCATGGCCGCGCCGGGCTCCGAGCGGGCCACCCGGCGCTGGTTGGTCGAGACCAGCGGGTTGGGCGAACTGCTGGACGTCGACTTCGAGGCCATGAACCTGATGCGCTTCTACCGCGCTTCCGATGCCCTGCTGCGCCACCGCGCCACCATCGAGAAGACGCTGTTCGCCCGGGTCAGTGAATTCTTCGGGCTGGATTGGACGGTTACGCTCTACGATCTGACCAACACCTTTTTCGAAGGCGAGGCGGCGGGTAATCCCCGAGCCAAGCACGGCCATTCCAAGGAGAAACGCAGCGACTGCCCGCTGGTGACCCTGGGATTGGTGCTCGACAGCAGCGGCTTTGTGCGCCGCTCCGAGGTCTTCGACGGCAACGTGGTCGAGGGCACGACCTTGGAGGGCATGCTCGCCGGGTTGGGCGCCCCCGCCGGCGCTCTGGTGGTGATGGATCGCGGCATCGCCACCGAGGAGAACGTGGTGTGGCTGCGCGCGCAGGGGTATCGCTATCTGGTGGTGAGCCGGGAGCGGCAGCGCCAATTCGATGCGGACGCGGCGATCTCGATCCAGACCGCCGGCGGGGATCCCGTCGCCGTGCAGCGTGTCCTCGACGCCGCGGGCGAGGAGGTTCGCCTCTACTGCTATTCCGAGCGCCGGGCCCACAAGGAAGAAGGCATCGCCGAGCGGTTTTGCACGCGCTTCGAGGCGGCCCTGCAGGCCCTGCACGAGGGACTGGCCCGCCCGCGCACCACCAAGCGCATCACCAAGCTGTGGGAGCGCATCGGGCGGTTGAAGGAGAAGAGTCACGGCGTCGGGCAGCACTACAACATCACCGTCGAGCCGGATGCCGGCGGGGTCAACGCCCAAGCCATCCGCTGGGAGCGCCGGCCGGTCGACGGCACCTTGGTCACGCACCCCGGGGTCTATTGCCTGCGCACCAACGAGCTGACGTGGGATTCGGAGCAGCTGTGGCGGACCTACGTCATGCTCACCGACCTGGAGGCGGTGTTCCGCTCCTTAAAATCGGAGCTGGGTCTGCGCCCGGTCTACCATCAGACGGCGGAGCGCGCCGAGGGACACCTGTTCATCACCGTGCTCGCCTACCAGTTCGTCCAGATCATCCGGCGGCGCCTACAGGCGCACGGCATCACCGACCGGTGGTCCAGCCTGCGCGCGATCCTCGCCGGTCAATGCCGGGTCACCGCCACCTTCCGCCGTCCCGACGGGCGTGCCCTGCATGTGCGCAAGGCCACCCAGCCCGAACCGGCGCAGCTGGCCATCATCCGAGCCCTCGGCAGCGACCCCGTCCCGGGAGGTGTGCACAAAATGATTGTCTGATCCCTCATCCCGAAGAATGGCATGTTTGTAGTGCCACTCGCCCACTTCGTTTGGCGTAAGCCAATGAAAGACAAGGGCGCTTTGGATGGGGTGTTAAACTTGGGCTAACAATTTGGAGTACGTCATGCTCAACGACTACGTCGTCGATCCCAGTGCGCAGGAGCGGCTTCGCCGGGGAAGCGCTTGCAGCCCACCAATACACCGACATGACGATCCGCAGCTATATCGGGGCTGCCGATCGGTTCATGACGTGGTGGGCTGACGTCTCCGCAGGGGCAGCCTTACCCGGACCGGACCATGCGTGCTTGGCCGGGTATCGGGAGCATCTGTCCGCCGCTGAGCACCCAGGCGCGCGAACTCATGAGCGGGGCAACGCCTATTGCGGGGCCCGGCGCTTCTTGGTGTTTCTTCAGCACACCGGCATCATCCCGACGATGCCTCCGGCCGGCCGCCCACGGCAGGAGCTGGAGATCCGGTTTTGCAGTTGGATGCTCCAGCACCGGGGGGTATGCCAGAGCACACTTGACGGCTACGCTCGGGTCGTCGACCGGTTGCTGACAGCCATCGGCACTAAGCCGCGCCTCTACACGGCCGAGCAATTGCGCGCCTTTGTCCTCTCGCAGACGCAGGGTTGGAGCCACAGCAAAGCCGACACGCTGAACCTTGAACTCGCGGAGGTGGAGCGGATCATCGACGCATGCGACCCGAGTACCCCGCTGGGGGCCCGCGATCACGCAATCGTGCTCCTGCTTGCCCGTCTGGGCTTACGCGCCGGCGATGTCGCCGGCTTGCGCTTGAGTGACATCGACTGGATACAGGGTCGCATTCGGGTATCAGGCAAGTCGCGACGCATGACATGGCTCCCATTGCCTGGGAGGCGTGCACAAAATGATTGCCTGATCCCTCATCCCGAAGAATGGCATGTTTGTAGTGCTACTCGCCCACTTCGTTTGTCGTAATCCAATGAAAGACAAGGGCACTTTGGATGGGGTGTTAAACTTGGGCTAACAGATCCTGCAGCGCTATCCAAGCGCGTCTATCGTCGGAACATTATGCCAATATGCCTCGGCCCCGATCCCCCACTGCGGTAGGCAAAGTAGTTCGGCGATTTGGGAGGGCGGCAGTTCTCTCAGCCGCTCAAAAGCGCTGGGATCACCGAACTCACCATTGCGTATGCTCTCAAGCTTGTTCAACATTTTCGTTCGAAGTCGCGCATGTTCCGGGGCGAAACCACCTGAGCGTCCGTGGATCTCTCCCGCCAGGGCGCGTGCGCTGTAGTAGGTCTGCGCCGTGGTTACGCCGAGCGAGAGGTGTTCCAAGAGAGTATCTAGTGCCGAGATCAGGCGGGGGTGAGGTTCCGTCTTCAACGCGAAGCGGCGCTGGCACCAGGTTAGGGCGGCCACGGCCTCGGCGAGGGCGACCTCGCGCCACACAGCCACGATCTCTTCCTTTGGATTCGTGTCATTCCGGTGGTCGATGAGGTCGCTCAACTGCTTTAGATAGCGGAAGTTTTCATCGGCCGTGCGTCCGAGAGCAAGACGCCACTCGATTTCCACCAGGTTTTGCTCGATATAGCTGAGGACGTCTGTCTCCGGAACATCAAGCAGCTGGTCGGGATCAGGCGCGACGAGATCGCTGCGGTAGAGCGCCAGAAGCATCTCCGTTGCATACCGGATGGTTGGTGCGATCGTGGTTCCGATGTTCAGCGGCGCCTGAATCTTAGTTCCGGTGTCATCGAGCCCCGCGATGGACGCCGCGAGATATAGTGCTTGACGGAGGTTAAGCTCCTTTGGCTTTGGGCAGCGGTTGAGAGAATCCTCCCAAGCGCGGCGCAACGACTGCTCGCGAGCAACCACCGTTGGCGACAAATAGCTTGGGGTGGCACCACGTTTCTTCCCTGCCCTGCAGGTATCGCATCGGCAATTCCCCGAATCATTGTGGCCGCAGTTCGGACACTGAGCGACCTTCCGCCTGCCGAGCCGTGTCGCCGGACGCGCACACAACGGCACCCGGCAGTGCGGGCACAGGCGTTGATGATCGGGCTGGGGTGGATAACGCGCGAGGAACGAGGCGGCCGTTCCGGCGATCCCGAACTCCGCCATGATGTCCTTGATCTTGTCCCCGGCGTAGTACCGGGATAGCGCCTCCTTCTGTTCGTGCGGCAACAGGTCGGCGGGCTCGCGCGGCGGCTTGGCTTCGGCTCTCATGCCCTGAATGCTACGATATTCGTAGTATCCGGGGCAACCCATTTGTAAAGATTCTCTTGGCCCATTTGAACATGAGGTTCGAGCGTGGGCGCGCACGAGAGTCCCAACTGTCCGGTAGCCCGCCGGCTCAAAGAAGCCAGGCTGGGTGCAGGGCTGTCCCAACGACGATTGGGAATCGCTGCCGGCATCGATCCCGGCACCGCCAGTACGCGGATCAACCGATACGAACGTGGCGCGCACATCCCGGACTATTCGACGTTGACGGCCATCGCCCATGTGCTCAATGTTCCGGTCGCCTGGTTCTATGCCGACCGGGACGACCTCGCTTCCTGGATCCTTGCCTTCGACTCATCCTTGTCCCCCCGAAACTGAGCATCAAAGAGGCCACGGTGGCGATTTGAGGCTCCGGCGACGAGGCTCGTGTAGATGTAGCAACCTGCAAACATCCGGCGCTCGGCCTGCAAACATCGCCGATTTTGGCCCAGATTCACTGCCAATATCGGGGCATCCGAGCCTACATTAGTTGCCGATAAGCCCACGCTCTTTGCCAACAGCCTGCAAACATCCAGGTGGACTCAGATTGTTTGCCAATGCTTCCGCCCCCCCGGATCTGCGGTGTCGTCACACCGGCAGGCCTGCAGCTGCGCATGCAGCTCCCGGGTCCGACCGGGAGCCAGATAGCCATGGAGAAAGGGGCGGATCTCGGTCGGGCGAACGTTGATCGTGGGCTGGAGACCCGGTCAACCGATTTCACCCTTCGCGAGGGCTTCAAGCGTCTCACCCACTGAGTTCGCTCACGGCGCCCAAGCATTCGGCAACGGCGTCGGGGACATCGCCCTGATGAAGGAGGTTACGAACAAGTATCAGGCTTCGCTGCACCTGTGCGAGGTTGCGGACGGATTCCCAGCTCATGGCATCGTCGATGTGGAACAGAGCGCGCTCCCGGCCCTCGAAGCCCGGGTGCTCGGCGACTTCTTCACGGAGGTACTGCCACGCACCCTGAAGATCGGACAGGATGGCTTTCTCGTAGAAGGTCGGCTCAGTATCGAATCCCATCTTCTCGGTCGGCCGTTTGCAGATAATCCGGGCTGGTTCGGATGTTTGCAGGCTGTTGGCAAAGAGCGTGGGCTTATCGGCAACGAATGTGGGCATGAGCCCCCGGATATTGGCAGTTAATCTGGGCTGAAATTTGCCATGTCTGCAGGCTGGGCGCCCGATGTTTGCAGGTCGCTACAACTACCAGATGACGGAAGCGATCGAGAACCTCTCGGATCGCATCCACGTACGCACGGCCCGCTGTTCGTAGCGGTGCCGGCCGGTGTCGGCCGCTTTGCGGGCGATGTCGAGGGGGCGAAGAACGCCGACATCGAGGGCCGGACCGAGGAGGCAGTCCGTCAGGCGGTGAAACGGGAGTTCGATCCGGTCGAGGGCAGCGCCTTCGTGCGGGAGGATGTGCTCAGTTCCTTCATCCGGGTGCCGGAGGCCCTGCCGATCGAGCTGCCCTCGGCGCGGCTTGCGGAAATCGCGGACGCGGCGAAGACGCTGCACCGGATCATGGGGGACCGGGCCGAGCTCACGGGGATCAGGACCGAGGAGTAGGGCGAAGGACGCCATTCCGAACGCCCTCGAGGCCGCGGCGGGTTGTCCTGATCCTCCCGGAGGGATTGCACCGGAGCCGGGATCTTCATGGAACTAAAAAAATCACAGGAAAATCATAGGAAAAACGTGTAAGACTGGTTAAGTGTCCGGGGGGGAGAGGCCGTGGAACATAAAATGGAATACAAACTCAAGATCGATGCCTACACGCCGGACACGATTCCGATGGCACGGTTGGCCGAATACATGCTCGATCTCGCCGTACTACTCGGCGAGAAAGAACATGTGCACTTCGCGCGCCTGGAAACAGGAAGCACGATGCTTGTGCAAAGGATCGACAAGGAGTCGGTTCCCAAGGTTCGTGCCCGTATCGGCACCTTGAACGTGGCCAAGGGCGAGGGGGCGGAGGATGCTTTGCGCGCCTTCAAAGCCCTGGATCGCCGATTGGCCGAGGACAACGCCGTGGGTCGCCTCTACCGCGAGGACGGTGCGGAGATCATCTTCTTTCCGGGTTGCGAGAAGGTCGGGCCCCTGACTTTCGGGGCCTTTAGCCAGGCGGGTAGCCTGGACGGTATGCTCATCAAGATCGGTGGCAAGGACGATACCGTACCCGTGCATCTTCAGGAGGGTGGCGTTACGCATATCTGCAACGCTACTCGTGATCTGGCTTGCCGCCTCGCTCCCTATCTGTTCACGGCCACGCTGCGAGTGCGCGGCACCGGACGATGGGAACGTGATGCCGAAGGGGTCTGGATTCTCAGGCGCTTCAATATCGCTGATTTCGAGGTTCTGGACGATATGCCGTTACCTGCCGTTGTCGCGCGTCTGCGCGGCCTCCCCGGCAACGGCTGGAAAGCCATGGATGATCCCTATGCCGAGCTGCAACGTCTCCGCCATGGACCGGACGAGGCGCATTGATCGTTGTCTTCGATGCAACGACGCTGCTCTTTCTGTTGGACCCCGAGGCGAAAGTTCCACCGACCCCAAGACCGGCGAGACCGTTGCCGGAGTCAACGAACGAATGGCCTTGCTGGTCTCCGAGCTCGAGAAGCGCAAGGAGAGGACTTTCTGAAGGAGTTGCAGACGTGACATCAGTGACAGTCGTCTTGCCCGACGAGACCTACCGTCGTCTGGACGAGATCGCGCGCTTGCGCGGCACCAGTATCGACCGGCTCTTCGACGATATGGCGGCCCTGATGGTCGCGGAGTCGGACGCCGAGACCCGCTTTCGTGCTCGGACTCGGCGGGGACACGGCAAAGCCGAGAGGGGGCTCGGGTTGCTGAGTATGGCGGCGCCGGACAGAGTGGCGAGGGCTAGTCTCCCTCCGACACGCTGACGGATGATCTGAGGTGACCGGTGTCGCCGTGGCGTGGGCTATCGGATAGCGCCGAAGAGGCGATCCGCGATCGACGCTGCCCGAGGGTTATTCCACATCGTCTTCGGACGCTTCAATCCTTCAGCCCGAAAGCTGCTCCTTGATGTCGGGATTCCCGCCGAGCGCCTGTCACACCAACGCCCGACCCATCCCTTTGCGTGCCGTACAATAAACGACGGGTTAAGTGACGGATTTTGTGCACCCACCAGCGCTCGCCGAAACTGTCACTTATTCGAACGTTTAGGTGACAGGGGAAAGATATGCTGCTCGGGTACACGCGCGTCTCCAAGGCCGACGGCTCGCAAGTCCTGGACCTTCAGAACGATGCTCTAATCGCCGCCGGGGTCGCTCCGGGGAGCCTCTACGAAGACCGTGCTTCGGGGCGGCGCGACGACCGCCCGGGGTTGGCCGCCTGTCTGAAGGCGCTGCGCGAGGGCGACACCCTGGTGCTGTGGAAACTCGACCGTCTGGGACGGGATCTGCGCCACTTGGTCAACACGGTCCATGACCTCACGGCCCGCGGCGTGGGGCTCAAGGTGCTCACCGGCCAGGGCGCGGCTATCGACACCACTACACCGGCCGGTAAGCTCGTCTTCGGGATCTTTGCGGCGCTCGCCGAATTCGAGCGCGAGCTGATCTCCGAGCGCACCTTGGCCGGGCTCGCCTCGGCCCGGGCACGCGGACGCAAAGGCGGGCGGCCCTTCAAAATGACGGCGGCAAAGCTGCGGCTGGCGATGGCCGCAATGGGGCAGCCGGAGACGCAGGTCGGACGACTCTGCGATGAGCTGGGCGTCACCAGGCAGACACTCTACCGGCATGTCTCTCCTCAGGGGGAGCTACGGCCCGACGGGAAGAAGCTCCTGTCTGGGGGGCAGCCGGCAATGGCGGCCCGGCCGTGACTCCAATCGGCCAGTTGCAGACGCTAGCGCTTCGTAGGTCGGCGTCCGCAGTGGCCTGCTCAGCCGGCAGCCGCCGCTTTCATTAGTTACGTGTACTTTCCACAGAAATTTTCTCAGAATTTCGAATCATCGATTATCGCTCGATGCTGGATCCTCAATGATCGTCGAGAGGTTCATAGAATCCATTTCTTACGGAATTTTCGGGAGATGGTTCCGGGTATTCTAATGTTATTGGCGCACCTTTGATGCGAAGCGAACACCTTCGACTACGACATGACCCCCATTTGCTATCCAAAACGACTGAGAACCGCCTCAGCAGGCTGAAAGCAATCCTGCAGGAGGATCTAACATCCGGGGCGTTTGAGAAACTGACGGCGGCGTTGCTCAGCGAACTACTGGGACTGACGATCGCCGTTGCCAAGTCTGGCTTCCAACATGGAGGGGACGCAGGACCAAGCGGTCGTCAAGGACGGCGATTCCGTATCGAGACCAAACGTTACGCCGACACAACCAGCCTCAGCGACCGCGAGTTACTCGGCGAAATCGACCACGCCGTGAAGAGTGATCCCGCTATTGAGGCATGGTTTCTCACAGCCACCCGATCAGTACCGGAACAACTTGAGCAGGATCTGCTATGGAAAAGTGACGCACTCGGTCTTCCCATCGCAGTCATCGACTGGAAATCGGACGGGTTTCCAGCTCTCGCTGCGCTCTGCACCTCCGCTCCCCATGTTATCAAGACGATGGTTTCCAAGGAGGCAGGAGACCTCGCCCAAAGCTTGGCGTCGGAGGGGGAGGACGCCCTCTCATCGCTGAGACGCGATCTCGAGAGCTGGAATCTCGGCTTTGAACGCCTGCGCGCCTTGTCGCTCGAACGGCTGACCACAGTCTGGACCACGCCAAGGACCTCGATGGCGGCGCTCGGTCAGGACGCGGCCGGCGGCCACCATCCCGGGACCATCCGGCGGCAACGGCCCTTCGCCGCCCTTTCCGCATGGTGGAGCGGTCGAGAGATGATCGATGCACCGTCTGCGGTGGTCGGTTGGGAAGGGGTCGGCAAGACTTGGGCGGCACTGGATTGGCTGACCGATCGGCAGGCAGAGATGCCTATCGTCCTGGTGGTTCCATCCAGTGCAGTTGCTGAGATTGCGAGTGTCTCACTTCCCGCCGTCAAACGTTTTGTCGGTGAGCGCTTATACGAGCTGACCGAAGCGCGGGACTCCAGGCATTGGCAGATGCGCTTCGATCGACTCTTGCAACGGCCCCTCGACGAGGGGCCTGTTCTTACCTTCCTGTTCGATGGCATGAACCAGGAGCCGCTTGTGCCCTGGCATGATCTCATTCGGATTTTTCAAGGCACGGTATTCTCGGGTCGAGTCCGACTCATCCTGACGACCCGTCACCTGCACTTCACGGACAAGTTGTCGTCGCTACGTGGCCTGATCACAGCGCCCGAGGTCATCGCCGTCGATCCCTACGACGATGGGGAACTCGACCAGCGCCTTAAGGCGGAAGGCTTGAGCAGAGACGATCTGCATGAAGATCTCGTCCCTCTGGCACGGACACCGCGTCTGTTCAATCTGGTGGTCCGCTTTCGCGATCGTCTGGTGGATGCCGGCCAAGTGACTGTGCATCGGCTTTTATGGGAATACGGACGTGACACGCTGGGAGTTCGCGCGGGCAAATCATTCAGCGAGGAGGCATGGCACGACTGGCTGCAGGAGGTAGCGCGGCGATATTTAGATGGTACGCGGAATTACAATCTGCGTGAACTCGGCGAAACAGTCGGCCGCGCTGATCTGACGCCTACAGACACGTTTCGACGTCTAAGCGACATCGTCGATGCGCAGTTTGCGACAAGCAGAACTGCGCCGCGCATCGAGTTCACTCCCACGCTCGTGACGCACGCGCTGGCTGCTGCCCTGCTCACCGATATCGACGACGTGAGGGCTCACGATCATGCTGCCGTCGAGCGACGTCTTGTGGAATGGCTCGATCCCATCCAGGGCTTGGACGAAAAGGCCGAGATTCTTAGGGCGGCGGTCTCGATCCTGCTCGAACGGGATGCCGAGCCGCCGTCTGCGATAATTTCCAGCTTTGTCTTTGAATGGCTACATTCGCAGAACATCCCCGACGAGCACCGCAGTGAGCTTGTCCACATCGCAGCACCGCTCTGCGACGCCCTGCTTGATACGATCGGGCGGACTGGCGACGGAACGCGCACGTCCGCTAGGCTATGGGCAGTGAACGCACTACGCTCGATCCCTCGCGCCGACATGAACACCCTAACCAAGATTGTGGATCGTGCGATCCGCTGGCTACGCGTCGTGTCGAGGGATGTAGACCCGCCGAATGGAAGGCACGTCGATTCGGAAAGGGCGCGCGCGACCCGTCTTCTGACGCGAATCGGGTCCGATGCAGATGGGGAGCGTACTGTATTAAGAGCACGTTTAGTGTTTGTCGAGCGCCACTCTGACGCCGCAGCCGCGACAATACCATCCTTGCTTGAAGGGTTCCCGCTGGCGATGGCAGTGCCCGTCTTCGAGGCTGCCGCGCTAGCTATGGCGATCCGTGGACGCGAAGATAACTGGGAAGCTCTCAAATGGCTGTGCTTGCTTAATGACGTCGACTTCAATGCGACGGCAAGCGTACTGCGGAGGAGATCAGCCGAGATTGCCGCACTGACTCCCGAAGCCGGCATCCATCCCGAACTACCCCTCCGCATGGCTGCGTTGCTATTGTGGCTGTCGGGGAATGAGGATGACGAGGCGGCTGCGGCGCGCTTGAACCCCCCACTCGACCAAGTCTTGTCTTACGAGCGTGACTATGCGGCGAACCCCGCGGAAAGCTGGTTCATGCTGGAGCGACGCCACGCCGAACAGGTTCTGAGCGATAAGGCTATCGCATTGCACCGGAGGATCGACCGGACCAAGCGCTTCTTTTCCGATCCGAACTTCTTTCCGCCGGCCGACTTCTGCAAGGAGATCCGGGAGCATGCGGCCGGCTTTGACGTTTCGGCGCTGGACAATAGCCGGTCGTATACCATCGAGAATCATGCATTCAGGGCTCTCGCACCCGTACTTGCGCGATGCGCACCGGACGCGCTTGCCCATCTCCTGCGCAGGAAAATGGCAGGGTTCGCGTCGAGGCCGGCCGAGCAACGCTACGCAACTGCGGTACATGCCCCCGAACAGCTTCTGCTGGTGAACGAAGAGTGCGCTGCGGCGGCGCGCGTGCTTCGGGTAAATCACCTGGAGCACGATGAGAACAATGACTTACTCGCCGCCACTCGACTGCTGGTTCTCGAGATTCAAGATCTGGCTGCACCGGATCAAATCATTGCCATCATTGATACGGACCTCAAAGACCTTCTCGAGGATCTCGCCAATGTCCTTAAGCCCCTGTCGAGCGAGGAGGCCGATTCGCTCATTCGGTACTATGCTGCCGGGACAATGAAGCAGATCTCCGACTTGGTTCGGTTGCTCTCTGAATCCGCGACCGACCTGAACCAAGAGGCTTGGCAATGGTTGGCCTCCCTCGCGAGGGTCGAAGGGTTCAAGTACCGGGGCGCCGTGTTCAAGATGCTCAACGCGACCGATCCCCAACGCTTCGGCCGGGCGCTCTCGGATGCAGGCTGGAAATGGCAACCCGACGAGGATATGTGGTGCAATCACTATGGTTCTCTGGCGCTGATTGCCGGCACGTCCGGGCTCCCCTTCGAGCAGAGCATCTCATCGATCGCGCCGTGGCTTCTGCTGAGGGCGGTCGTGGTGCGTGGCGGATCGGCGGCGGATGCGCATCTCGCGGCCGAGCTCTTCGGTGCGATTCTGGGTATTCCTGTGGCGGAGGCCCCCGATCTCGGATCGGACATTTCGGTCAACAGCGAACAGCGCATGATCGACCCGTTCAGTTTTTCAATCACAATCCGGCCGGAGGGCGAAGATGATCCATTCGCCGCATTACGACTTGCAGCGATGGACCCGGAGAAGCTGCACGAAGTCCGTCAGCGGGCCGTCGACACGGCCGTGAGCCGCATCAATGCGGCCCGAACTTCCGGCGCGAGCCTCTACCTTCATAACGTCGATGCATCGGACTTCGTACCGATCATCAAGTATGAGTCGGCAGCGATCACGAGTTGGCTGGAAGGCGCAGAAAGTGTTACCGCCGACTTCAAGCGCCGTGTGTGGCTCGCTGAAGGTGTCTACCTGGCACTCTGCGAGGCGCTCTTGTCTTGGTCAACCGACCAAGCTAAGACCTTATGGAATGGTCTCCGCAAGGCTCTGGTGACCCGCTATCTGGGAAAGGCGCGGGTCGACGAGACGATCAACATGCTCTTCCGTTCATCAAGCGTACCCGAAGTGCTTCGCGAGGAACTGCTCAGCCTGACCCGGACGAACACTGACCAGGGGTTGCTTGAACTCGCCATCGCAGCAAGCACGAACGGAGCGTGGGCGTGGCTCGATCAGGTTATCGCCACCGATTTGGCTTCCGGCGTCGTCTGGCGCGAGCAGCGCGCCGGCAAACTCGCCGGATTTACCACGGGCAACGACCTGCCCGTTTCTGGGGCTTGGCCCGAGGGCCAAGCGGAGGACCTCCGGACCTCCCGGCAGAGGGAGACAGCACACTGGCGGCACAAGGAAGCCTGCGCTCGACACTGGTGGAACGTCTACTGGCATGAAGCGTCCGACGTCGATGCCTATGCTGCCTGGGTGCTTTTCTTGGAAACCGCCGACCGACGGGCGTACAAGTGGATGGCCTTCAAAGAAGGAGTACTGGACCGCGCGGCCACTACCACTCAACGGCGGCTGGCGCATTTCCGTTTGAACGAGGGCAAGTTGAAATCAGTGATGGGCAAGCAGGAAAAGCAGTTGGACCAGCAGTTCCTGGGACGAAAAATCATTGAGGGGATCGGGCCCTGGGGAAAGGAAAGCGATTGACGGCGCCGCGTATGCCCCTTTCGTCACCACGGCTCCGGAGCATGATCGAGTGCGATCCGGATGTTTCAATTTGCAGAGAATCCCGGCAAACCACAAAACCGCGAGCGTTGTTCCCGCTTCGACAGCCTTTCGTCCGCGATGACCGGTTTCCGTCGTTGTGTTGCCAGACGGTGCGGCACAGTGAGTGTCAGCTCTGGGTCGCAACCCTGGTCCTAGCGCTCCGAACCAACCCTACTGGGGTTTGCACTCGGCTTCTGAAATTTGGTGCAGCCCACTTCTGAATGCGACATCGGACATCACGGTCGAGGCGGTTGCCGCACGCCTCGGTGTTGCGCCGGCCACCCTGTACCGCTCTCTGCCAGGGGGAAGGGGAGGGCTGCATGCGTTGGGTGAATGATGCAACGGCGCGCTATTACGAAGCCCATCTGGTCGAGGATCTCTTCGGCTCCTGGACCCTGATCACCGCTTGGGGCAGGCAGGGGTCGCCCCGAGGGAGGATACGCTCGACAGGTGTTGCGTCTTACGACGACGGGCAACAGCAGATCGAGACGATCGGCAAACGCCGACGGCAGCGCGGATATCGCCTTCTCGATGGAGAGTCCGCCGCTGCCGCTCCGAGCAGACGGACGCACGCCAGGAGCGTCGGCAATGCGTGATGAGGAGGTCGCGGATCGGCCTCCGGGCCGAGGATAGGGACGCGGAAAGCGCGCGTTCCGGGAAGCTGCCCTGTATTCACCCCGGGACGGAACACGTAGCATCACAAGACCGCATCGGATGATGCGGCACGCAATCAAAAAAAGAGGATCGACGTGCTCGGAACCGTACGTGACACCTGCAAAATCCATCCGATGGTCCAGGACTACCGGATGACGGAAGCGATCGAGAACCTCTCTGATCTCATTCATGATCAAGGTGACGGCAGCGAATTTTTCGCCCGCAACCACATCACGCAGGGGATGGACACCCTGTTCCGCGAAGGCCTGCTGCGCCTTGCCGGACTGTCCGATCAGGCCGCCTTCGAGCTGGCTCAGGCCATGGGCGGCGGCAAGACGCACCTGATGGTCGCCATCGGACTCCTGGCGAAATACCCGGCGCTTCGAGCCCTTGTGCTCCCCGCCGAGTTCGCGGAGCGCCTGGACTTCGGTCCCGCCCGCATCGCCGCTTTCAACGGCCGCAACGATCCCGAGCACTACATCTGGGGCGAGATCGCCGAGCAGTTGGGCCAGCACGACCTGATCCGTCCCTACTGGATCGACGGTCCCCGCGGGGTCGACGAGGCCAAGTGGCTGCAGATCCTCGGCGACGAGCCGACGCTGATCCTGCTCGACGAGCTGCCGCCGTATCTGCTCAACGCCGACACCCGCGCCGTCGGCAAAGGTTCGCTCGCCGATCTGGTGACCTACAGCCTCGGCAATCTGCTGAGCGCCGCCATCAAACGGCCACGCTGCTGCGTCGTCATCGCCAACCTCTCGGGCAGCTACGATGTGCAGAGCCGCGATCTCGCGCGGGTCATGTCCAACCTGCAGCAAGAGACTCGCCGTCAGGCCCAGACCATCACACCGGTCCAGCTGGCCGGCAACGAGATCTACGCGATCCTCAAGAAGCGCCTCTTCACCGAGCTTCCCGACGCGTCGTTGGTCGAAGCCGTCGCGGAGGCCTTCGCCGAGCAGGTCAAGGCCGCCGAGGACGGCGGTTACATCACCGCCCGCGCGATGGAAGAGGTCGCCGAGGAGGTCCGCGAGACCTATCCCTTCCATCCCTCGTTCAAGAACCTGGTGGCCCTGTTCAAGGAGAACGAAGGCTTTCGCCAGACCCGCGGGCTGATGCAGTTCACCGCCCGGCTGCTGCGCAGCGTGTGGAACCGCAAAGCCAACGATGTCTTCCTCATCGGCACCCAACACCTGGATCTCAACGACACCCAGGTGCGCGACGAGATCCAGCGCGTCAACTCGGCACTGCTGCCCGCGGTGGTCAACGACATTGCCGACCACGGCAATGCGCGCGCCGAGGAGATCGACGGGGACCTGGGCAGCGATGCGGCCGGACAGGTCGCCAAGCTGCTGCTCTCGGCCTCGCTTTCACGCGCGGTGGGCGCCCACACCGGCCTCACCCAAGCCGAGATCATCGAGTACCTGGCCGCACCCAATCGCAAGGCCGACGAGTTCATGGCCGGCCTGGAGCGCCTGCGCGATCGAGCCTGGTACCTGCATCGCGAGGGCGAAGCCTTCTATTTCAAGGAAACCGAGAACCTCGGTCGACGCATCGAGCGCGACGCCAAACAGATCCCGCTGCCGAAGCTCGAGCAGGCGCTGATCAACCGCCTGGAGGGGCTGTTTCAGGCCCAGAGTAAGACCCGCGCGGCCTACCAGGACGTGCAGATCATGCCGCGGCTCGACGACGTGAGGCTCTCGGGTGCGCGCATCCTGCTCGTCGTGCAACCGGACGGGCGCACCCCGCCGGAAGCGATCCGGGCCTTCTATGAATTCCAGCAGGAGAAGAACAACGTCCTCATCCTGTCGGGCCACGACAGCCATCTCGCCAACGAGGTCGAGGCACGCCTGCGCGAGCTCTACGCAGTCGAGCGCATCCATGCCAACCTCAAACCGGGCGACACCCTGTTCGAGGAGGCACGCGACAAGTACGAAGAGCTCGCCGAGCGCTTCACCAAGGCCGTCTCCGGCGCCTACAACCGGTTGTTCTATCCGGGTGGCGACGGCGAGCTGGTGATGGCGACCATCGACAACGGGCTGAGCTTCGGCACCGGCGAGCATGCCGCCGAGGCCCAGATCGAGAAGCTGCTGGCGAGCGGGCGCTGCGACAACAAGCTCGCGCTCGACATGGCCGAGGACCTGCTCAGCTACTGGGCGATGGCCGAGACCTATCTCTGGCCGGGGAAAGACCGGCGCGTGCCCTGGCGCGATCTGGTCATGCGTGCCAAGACCGATCCGACCTGGCCCTGGATGCCGGGTGCACGCGGCCTGGAGGTCCTGCGCGACGAGGCACTCAAACAGGGGCGTTGGCGCCAAACCCCCGAGGGTCACATCGAGAAGGGACCTTTCCCGCCCGAGCACACCTCGGTCAACGTCACGCCCACCGGAACCCTTCGCGAGACCGGCGAGACCACTCTGGTGCTGACCCCGCGCAATGCCGGCGACAGTCCGCGCGTCCATGTCGCCAAAACCGCCGCCGTGTCCGAGCAGGACGAGCAGGTGCAGGATCTCGAGGACTACCGCACCACCGCGGCGACCCTCTACTTTTTGGCGGTCGACAGCACCGGCAAATATTGCATCGGGGAGCCGACCCGCTGGACCGCCGACCTGGTCATCCGCCACGAGATCCATGCGCTCGCCGATACCCGCAAGGTCGAGCTGCGTTGCGCTCCCCCGGCCGAGATGCGCTATACCCTCGACGGCACCAATCCCAAAGAGGGCACCCGTTACGCCGAGCCGTTCGCCGTCCCCGCCAAGGGCTGCACCATCCTGGTTGCGGCCAAGGCCGACGAGGTCGAGAAGAGCGCCAAGATCCAGGTCCCGGCCAACGGCGACGACCGGGTCATCATCGACGACACCAAAGCGGCCCACCTGGTGAAGCCGAAGATCTCCATCGACACCACCGACAAGGCCTTCGCGGTCATTCAGCGCTTCAAGGATCGCCCCGAGACCCTGCTGCGCGGGGTACAGATCCTCATCGGCGAGGGCGAGACCGCGGCTCAGATCCGCTTCAACGATCGCGAGCTGACCGCCGCCGCGATCGAGGCCGCCATCAACGGCATTCGCGCCGCGCTCTGCGATCCGCAAGCCGCCGTGCAGGTGCTGATCAAGGGCGGCATCCGCTTCGGCGACGGCTACGCACTCAAGGAGTTCTCCGAGATCGCCGGGATCGCGCTTGCCGCCGGCGATGTGGTTCAGGATGCCGACGGATGAACGCCGGCCTCCCCAAGACCGTGTCGAGCCCACCGAAGGCACCCGCCAAGCGCGCCGCCTACGCCCATCCCACCCGCGGCTTCGGTGTGCCGGCGACCTCCGACCCGCATCATTTCGTGGTCGCGATTCCCCGCGGCAATACCGCGCCGATCCTGATTCGCGAGCACCTCGGTATGGGCTCGGAGAGTGCGCGCGAGCAGGTCATCGACCGTGTGCTCCTGGAGCGTGCGCGCTGGAGCGCGATCCGTGCCGAGGTGCAGCGCGCCTTCAATGCCCGGCTCGCGGAGCACAACCTCGCCGGCGGAACCTGGAAGGTCGGCGAGACCCCGGTCGACCGGCTGCTCGGCAAGGAGCTGTGCATTCTGGCCTGGGCGGTCGAGCGTCTGGATCCCGAGAAGATCCGGGTGGCGGTGCGCAACTGGCTCGCACTGCGCCCCGAGGAACGCTGGTGGTTGTTCGGGATGACCGCGGTCGCGACCGGCGGCCCACAGGATGCGGAGAAGGGATGGCGCGTCGCGCTGCGTTTCGCCTTGGGGGATGTCGCCCAGAATGCCCAGTTGAAGACCCGGATGCTCCCGGAGCAGGCCGGACCGCAAGAGCATGGAACGCTGCCGCTCTTCCACGACTGATCGGGCGAGGGCCGATCCGAACCGCGTGCCGCGGATTGACGTTCGCCCGAGCCGCAACCAAAATGGTTGCATCTCAGATCGTCGACAACACCCGTTCCATGCCTTCACTCACGTTGAAAGACATCCCCATCCCCTTGATGGAGCGCCTGCGCAGCCGGGCAACCCAAGATCAACGCAGCCTCAACCGCGAAGCCATCTGGCTGCTCGAGCAGGCACTTGAATCGACGGCCGATCCCGCGAGTCGGCTTCGCCAGGAGAGCGACGCCCAGCTCGGAGCCTGGGAGGCGCTGAGCGGACGCTGGGAGGGCAGCGAACGTGACACCGATGATTTGATCGCGGACATCTACCTCTCCCGCACGCTGGGTCGCGAGCACACGCTGTGAAGCTGTTGGATACGGATGTCTGCATCGAGATCCTGCGCGGCAACGCGCAGGTTTTGCAGCGGCGCCGGTCCACCCTCGATCGGGTGGCGACGACCTGGATCACCGCCTGCGAGCTGGCCTACGGAGCCGCCAATTCACGCGCACCGGAGCCGAACCAAACCCTGGTGACCGAATTCCTGTCGACCTTGCCGATCCTCGATTTCACGCTGCCCGCGGCGTTGCTCTTCGGACAGCACAAGGCGCGCCTGCGCGCGGCGGGCACGACGGTCGCCGATGCGGACCTGATGATCGCCGCCATCGCCCTTGCGCACGGGGCCACCCTGGTGACCGGCAATACCCGGCACTACGCGCGGTTCGAGGGTTTGAGGCTCGAAGACTGGATCATCCGGACACCATGATCAAAAAAACCCGTCGGACCTTTGGATTCGCAGCGCGATGATGGTTGAAACACTCACGGATACGGCAGGTGGAGACGCCCGGCTTGAGCCTTTCGCATTGAGGGACGCCCCGGCGCTGATCGAGGCGGTCTTTCCGGCACAGAAGATCTCGTTCGAGGCCCAGCGCGAGCGCAAGGCCGGCGCAGGGCAGACGCTGACCGCGCTCGGCTCCTACTGGAAGGGTCGCAAGCCGCTCATCCTGGTGAGGGCCATCCTGCTCGGCAGCCTGTTGCCCCAGACGGATGATCCCGAGCAGGACCTGGAGATCTTCGAGCAGCTGATGGCCTTCGACACCGCCGGACTCGCCCGGCGCGAGCCCAGACTTGCCCCGGCCGACGTCGCGCGACGGATCACCTTGGAGAATCCCTGGCGCCACTTCAGCACTGTCTTCAAAGGCAATGTCGCGGACGCGCAGGAGATCGAGGGCATCCGGTTCCCGTTCGATCCGGACGACTACCCAGGTCTCGCCCTGCGTTGGCGACGCGATATCGACCCGGCCGAGAAGCTGGAGCTACTGGCCCGCACACTCGCGACCTTCGCCACCTACGAGGAGCGCGCCGGGCTCTGCAAGCGTCCGGAGGAGCTGGACCAGGCGGCTCTCTACGCGCCGATCTGGCCGGCGGTGAACGCCCATCTGGGTCGCTTCGGGATCGAGGCTCGCTCGCATCAGGAGCTGGTCGAGCAGCTCGGCATCCTGCGCTTCGGTCATCGTCCGAAGGTGGGCGACACCTTCTGCGGCGGGGGTTCCATCCCCTTCGAGGCCGCCCGGTTGGGCTGCGATGTCTATGCCTCGGACCTCAACCCCATCGCCTGCATGCTGACCTGGGGGGCGCTCAATATCATCGGAGCGTCGCCCGAGAAGCGCGCAGAGATTGACCAGGCTCAACGCGAGATCGCCGAGGCGGTCGATCGGGAGATCACGGCGCTGGGCATCGAGCACGACAGCCAGGGCAATCGGGCCAAGGCCTATCTGTACTGCCTTGAGACCCGCTGCCCGGAGACCGGCTGGATGGTACCGATGGCGCCGAGCTGGGTGGTTTCGAGGATTCGAGGCGTTATTGCCAAGCTGGTTCCGAACTTCTCCAACCAGCGATTTGATATTGAAATTCTAACCGGTGTTTCGGCTGCCGAGGTAACGGCCGCTGAGCAGGGCACGGTGCGTGAAGGAAATCTTGTTTATGAGCTTGATGGGAAGACCTATCGGACGCCCATCAAGACACTTCGCGGTGACTATCGCGATGCTGACGGCAATATCGCAAACAAGCTTCGCAGCTGGGAGAAGTACGACTTCAAGCCCCGCTCGGACGACATCTTTCAGGAGCGGCTTTACTGCATCCAGTGGATCACGCGCGAAACGTGGGACGTGCCTCGTTCGACGACGTTCTTTGCCGCGGTAAACGAGGAGGATCTGGAACGCGAGCGACAGGTTGAATCAATCGTCGCCCAGAACCTCGCGCGCTGGCAGGATGAGGGATTGGTGCCGGATATGCCGCTCGAAATTGGCGGTGCTCCGCGCTATCAGGGGCGAGATCTCGTTGTTGCAAGGGGTTGGTCATACTGGCATCATTTATTTAATAGCCGCCAGATTTTGATGGTGAGTTATATGATGAGGCTGGGCTATAGTGAGAATCTATGGGTGGGATTGGGTGGAATCCTGAATTTGCAGTCCAAATTATGTTCATGGCACAATGATGGAAGGAAAGGAGGGCTGCAGAATACTTTCTCAAACCAGGCGCTTAACACTATTTATAATTGGGGTTCTCGGGGTTTCATGGATTTGAAATCCTACGTTCGGCTAGAAATTCCTTTGTTTCCTTTAGAAACACGTTCGATTGTTTTGTGTAGTCCCGTGCTTGCTCTTGCGGCTGAAAGTGATATTTGGGTAACAGATCCCCCTTATGCCAATGCGGTGATGTACCACGAAATCACCGAATACTTCATCGCCTGGCTCCGCAAGAACCCGCCGCCGCCCTTCGATGAATGGACCTGGGACTCCCGTCGCGACCTCGCCATCAAGGGTTCGGGCGACGACTTCCGCCGCGGCATGGTCGACGCCTACAAGGCCATGACCGAACACATGCCGGTCAACGGCATGCAATGCGTCATGTTCACCCACCAGGACACCGGCGTCTGGTCCGACATGGTGAGCATCTTCTGGGCCGCGGGTCTGCAAGTGGTCGGGGCCTGGTATATCGCCACCGAGACGACCTCGGAGCTCAAGAAAGGAGGCTACGTCCAGGGCACCGTGATCCTGATGCTGCGCAAGCGCCCCGCCGGCGAGCGCCCCGGTTTCAAGCAGCGCATCCTCCCCGAGGTGAAGCGCGAGGTCGATGCCCAGATCAAACAGATGCTGCATCTCAACACCGAGACCGAGGCCCGCATGGGCGCGCCGGTCTTCAACGACTCGGACCTGCAGATGGCCGGCTACGCGGCGGCGCTCAAGGTCTTGACCGGCTACACCAGTCTCGGCGGCGAGGACGTGACCGCCTTTGCTCTGCGTCCGCGCCGCAAGGGCGAGACCACGGTGGTCGACGAGATCGTCGAGCAGGCGGCCGAGACCGCCAACGGTTTGCTCGTTCCCGAAGGACTCGACCGCGAGACCTGGCAGGCGATCGGCGGCATCCAGCGCTTCTATCTGCGCATGCTCGACATGGAGACCACCGGGGCGTCCAAGCTCGACAACTACCAGAACTTCGCCAAGGCGTTTCGGGTCGACGACTATGCGGCGGTGATGGCGAGCACCAAACCGAACGCGGCGCGGCTGAAATCGGTCACCGAGCTCAAGCCGCGCGATCTCACCGACCGCACCGAACTCGGCGCCACCCCGCTCGCGGCCGTGTTCATCGCCATCCAGGAGTTCCTGGCCGACAAGGACCCCGAGGTCGTCATGGCCAACCTGCGCGACGCGATCCCGGACTATCTGCACCGCCGCCCGCTGCTGATCGACATGACCGCCTTCATCGCCGCCAAGGCCCGCGGACCCGAGATCCGCCGCGCCGCGGAGGCGATCGCCAGTCGGATGCGCAATCAGCGGTTGCAGTAGACGCCGCTCACTACCCGCCCGGAGGACGCGAATGCACGCAATCGAGCTTGAAGCAACCGTCGAACACCATACGATCCGTCTGCCGGAGACCATACCGGACGGTACCCATCTGCGCGTGCTGTTGCTGATGGATGATCCACCTCGCTCCGCCAATGACGGCGGCGATCTGAAGGGCCTGTTGGCGGGCTTGACGGAGGGTCTCACCGCCGAGGATCTGCACCGCGCTCGGGACTTCGGTCGAGGTGATCCGGAATGGGCTTCCTGATCGATACCAATATCCTGTCGGAAGTGCAGAAGGGCGACCGTGCCGATCCGGGCGTGCGCGCCTGGTACGAGGCGGCGGATCCACGCGAGCTCTATCTCTCGGTGTTGGTGCTCGGCGAAGTGCGCCAAGGCATCGATCGCCTGCGTCGCCGTGATCCCGTTCAAGCCGCGCGATTGGAACAACGGCTTGCCTCGGTCAAAGAAGGCTTTGCCGATCGCATCCTGTCCGTTTCAACCGAAGTGGCGGAGCGTTGGGGTCGCAACAATGTCCCGGACGCCCTGCCGGTGATCGATGGCCTGTTGGCTGCCACCGCGCAGGAGTTCGGATTGACCTTGGTGACGCGAAATGTACGGGATGTCGAGCGCAGCGGGGTGTTGCTGCTGAATCCGTTCTCCGACGCCGCATCGCCTTGACCATCCGCCGCTTCTCTTCCCGCACCACGCCGCTGGACCAAGGCTTTCTTGCCGACCAGCTCCAAGGTGCCCGCAGTTACCGGCGCATCGCCGGCTACTTCACCAGTTCCCTGTTCGAGATCGCCCACGAATGGCTGGAGTCGGTGGCGGACGTGCGCATCGTCTGCAACGTCGATCTCTCGCCCGAGGATCTGAAGGTCGCGCAACTGCGCGAGGCGCGCATGCTGGGACGCTGGAACGAGCGCTCGATCGAGGCCGAATCGCTGCTCAACCGCGAGCGTTATCGGCGTCTCGATGCCTTTCTGGCCCGGCGCGGCCAGGTGATCCGGGTTGCACCCGACAGCCTCTGCGGCTTTCTGCACGGCAAGGCCGGCGTGATCGAGCGGGCCGACGGACGCAAGGTCGGCTTCATCGGCTCGATGAACGAGACCCGACACGGTTGGCAGCAGCACTACGAGATCCTCTGGGAGGACGATTCGCCCGAGGGCGTGGCCTGGATCGAGGCCGAGTTCGAGCACCTGTGGAACGCGGCGAAACCACTGCCCGAGGCGGTGTGCCGGGAGGTTCGCCGGCGCGGGCGACGCTTCGAGGTCGAACTCGGCGAGATCACGACCGAGGAGACCCTCGCCCCGGCGGCGCTGATCGAGTCCCCGCTGTACCGCGAGGGCATGTCGCTGCAACCCTGGCAGCAGGGTTTCGTGACCGAATGCCTGCGGCACTCCAACGACCACGGCCAGGTCCGGCTGTTGTTGGCCGACGAGGTGGGTCTGGGCAAGACACTGTCGCTCGGTACCGCCGCCCTGACGTTGTGTCTGCTTGCCGAGAAGACGCGTCGACGTCGCAAGCCGATCGTGATCTTCGCCCCCGCTACGCTCTGCGAGCAGTGGCAGACCGAGATGATCGACAAGCTCGGCATCCCCTGCGCCCGGTGGCACTCCATGCGCAAGGTCTGGCTCGACACCGAGGCGCGGGCGATCTCCCCGAACGGCCCGGAGCACATCGCCCGCTGTCCGCTGCGCATCGGCATCGTCTCCACCGGGCTGATGGTGCAGCCCTCGCGCGAGAAGGCGATCCTGGTCGGGATCGGCTACACGTTGGTGATCCTCGACGAGGCCCATAAGGCGCGCTCGCGCCAGGGCTACGGCGCGGACGCCGGCGAGCCCAACGCGCTGCTTGCCTTCATGCACGCCATCGCCGATCGCACCGATCATCTGTTGCTCGGCACCGCGACCCCGATCCAGACCAAGGCCGAGGATCTGTGGGACCTGGTGCGCGTGCTGCACCGGGGCAGTCAGGGCTTCGTGCTCGGACATGCGCTGTCCGATTGGCACTACCCGGAACGGGTGTTGCCGCTGCTCGGCGGCGCGCAGCGGGTCGAGGACATCGACTACGGCTGGCAGTTGCTGCGCTCGCCGCTGCCGACCCGCGATTCAACCAACGAGCCCAACGCCCGGCGCCTGTTCCACAACCTGCGCGAAGACCTCGGACTGCGCGCGAACGAGCACCTGGCCGGCGCGCTGACCGATCTTCCCCCGGAGTTGCGCGACGACCTGGAAACCGAGCTGGATCGGGTGATCGACGGGGCGAGCTTCTTCCAGCGCGAGAATCCGTTGGTCCGTCATGTCGTCCTGCGCAAACGCACGACCCTCGAAGAGCGCGGCTTGCTGGACAAGATCGCCGTCAATGTCCATCCGGAGCAGGGGTTGGTGAAGGATCCGCATCGCTTCAACGCCCTGTTCCAGGACATCGCCTTGCGCACCACGCCGGATTTCGATCGGGCCTACGCCGAGGCCCTGGAATTCGGCGCTGTGCTGGCCAAACGCGGCAAGGGCGGCGGCTTCATGAAGAACCTGATGCAACAACGCGTTTGCTCCAGCGTCGTGGCCGGGATCAACACCGCAACCAAGCTCCTGGCGGGGCGCACGGTCATCGAGCAGACCGAGGATGGCGAGGAGGAGCTGGCCGTGCAGACCGACGCGGAGCGTGCCGCGCTCGAATCGCTGCTCGCCGCCTTGGCCTGCATGGGCAATGATCCGAAGCTGTGCGCCGTCCGCTACTACCTCAACGAGGAGGGCTGGCTGGATCTCGGCTGCATCATCTTCAGCCAGTATTACGATACCGCCCGCTGGGTCGCCGACGCCCTGGCTGCCGAGCATCCGGCCGAGACCATCGGGCTGTATGCCGGGGCCGATCGCAGCCGACTCTATCGCGAGGGCCAGGCGGTCGGCATCGTCCGCGAGGAGCTCAAACGGATGGTCGCCGATCACGACATCCGCATCATGGTTGCCACCGACGCCGCCTGCGAGGGACTGAACCTGCAAACCCTCGGCACGCTGATCAACGTGGATCTCCCCTGGAATCCGACCCGCTTGGAGCAGCGCATCGGGCGCATCAAGCGCTTCGGGCAGGCGCGCTCCACCGTGGACATGCTCAATCTCGTGCATCAGGGCACGGTCGACGAGACGGTCTATGCCCGTCTGTCCGAGCGCATGCGCAACCGCTACGACCTCTTCGGCGGTCTGCCCGACACCATCAAGGACGACTGGATCAAGGATCTGGAGACCTTGGGCGAGAATATGGATCGCTACATCGAGGAGCGCCGCCAGGCCACGGGGTTCGACCTGCGCTACAACGACAGCATCAAGCCGGCGGATGACGCTTGGCGGGATTGCGCCGCCGTGCTGGCACGAAGGGATTTCGACAACCTGATGCGGCAGGGGTGGAGTGGCTGAGTCGTGAGATCGAAGTCGATGCGGGAAGCGGCAACTTGAGCGACCCTCTGCCATTACCAGCTCTCACGACTCAAACCTGCTGCTCTGCGCTTCATCCCGGGCGATTGCTCTGGACGCATTGCGGACTGTCGCGGACATCATCTCTCGATGAACGATTGAGTCCGAAACGTGGCGTACGCAACCAAAGCCCGCCGCATACGACAATGTGGCCGACTCTCGAAAGAAGTACAAAGGGAATGCCGAGAACGAAAAAACAACACTACGTCCCGCAGTTCCTTCTGCGCAACTTTGCGACGGGATCACGCAAGACTCCTAAACTGTGGACGCTTGATAAATCCACACAGAACATCCGCTACTCATCTGTACGCGAAGTGGGGCATGAGAACCTCTTCTACGAGCACCACGACCAAGACGGCTCTCGAGTGGAACTCGAAGACCTCATGATGCGCATCGATTCAATTGGCGCTGAGATCATTGGCCGCATACTCAAGGAGTCTTCACTGCAACTGTTATCTGAGGACTTCGAGTGGCTATCATACTTCGTCGCCTGCCAGATGCTGCGGACACCTATGGTTCGCAAAGACATGGAAAACATACGGGAGATGGTTATCCGGAAGTGGGGGCCAAACGTCCGTGCAGGAGACGATCTGCGCACAGTCGGAGAATATGGGCCGGAGGATTCCAAACTCAGCTCTCTGCTATTACTCCGCGATGCCCCAGAGTTTGCAAATCTCCTTCAGACCAAAGTCTGGACGCTCGAAAAGGCGCCCAAGGAAAGTACCTTCATCATCGGTGACAACCCAGTATCTCGTTACAACATGATTGATCGCTGCCCGCGCGGAAATCTTGGACTGAACAACACCGGAATCGAGTTGTACATGCCGCTATCGCCGAGATACAGCATTCACATCATATGCCCTGCACTCGCGGAAAACTTTCTCCGCATGGATGGAGTAGCCGAGGCATACAGCAACGCGATTAATAGAGGTATTCCAGTGCAACTACAACCAGAGAACGTTGTTTTTGCAAACTCGCAGCAGGTTATCTGGGCCGAGCGCTTTGTTTTTGGACGTGAGAAAATTGACCTTTCGCTGCCCATCGATATGTTGCTGACGAATCCCGAACTCGTAAGCGGACCTGGCGTAAGGCAATGTCCCGAAGAAGTGTAGGAAGCAGCCAATTCGAAAAAAGATTTGAACTTTACCCAGGGGAGCTATGTTCCCCCGACTTGGGTCGGGTCACTCGTCACGTTGGAGGGTATGGAACGTGCAGTTGACAGATATGCTTACAGACATCGTCCTGCTCGTATTGGGCGGCGTTGGAGCCACTGTATGGTTCTTTTGGCGTCGCAGGGCGGAACAAGCCCCGGTATTCGAGAACATTGAGAAGGCTGAAAAGCTACTTTCACTGCGCAAGGAGCTAGACAACACGAACTACACAGTGGCCGACCTAAAGAACCTTGAAGACACCCTCATGGGTCGTGCTAAGGTTGCCAAGAAACTCAGCATCACCTACGAAAAAGAAGCGCAGCGCGTTCGAGAGGTCGAACAGAACACCGGCCTGACTCAGGCAGAAATGAACATTGCTGCCGCAGATGCCTATCGAATGGCCGAAAGCAAGCTTGATTCCGTAATCGCACAGATCAAGGGCTTCTTTTCGCCTGAAGGGTGTGCGCAATTCGACCAGTCCAACGATGATTGGCGCGCCTATCAGCAAAGTCACGCGGCTTTCGTGGCCTCATGCTACGATGGCGGAACTATTCAGCCTCTTATTCATGCGTCGGTACTTGAAGCCGTCACGATCGCCCGGCTTGTAGAGCTTGAGGCCGAGCTTAAATTTATCAAAGAAACGCAGGTGCCGTATGCCGAACAAGGTGCCCGCCAAACCTGCGGTTCAGGGGGGCTGGTGCATAAAGCCGCGCAAGCCTCTGACTCCTAACTTTGGGAATCATAGGAGGCTATACAGTGGCCGGCGAGCTAATCAGCAAGAAGACGCGCATTGAACTACGCGAGTACTTCGTTGGCACTACGCTATCTGAAATCACCAACGAGTTTGATTCTGTCGATGTCCCATGCGACGGCGATTACATACCAAATACGTCAGGCCAACGACGCTCCCTTGTTGAACAGTACTACCACGCAATTGATTGGACACGATGGAACGATGTTCGTAAGTTCCTCGCCATGTATGAGAATGTCCTCACTAACTTGGAGGATCACATGGAAGACGGCGCGGATTGGGAAGCGAATAATTTCAAAGCTTTAAAGAAGTGGATCGAGAAGGATGGTTTCAGCTACTCTGGCGGGAAACTCACTAAAGTTGGAAAACGCCACGGTTTGGAGCACATAGCAGGCACCGTGGAGCCGCTCGATCTACCCGAACTCCATCGGCAAATACAGCGAATGCAGAATGCGGTTGAAGACGATCCAGCTCTTGCTATTGGAACTGCTAAAGAGCTTGTGGAATCGGTTTGCAAGACCATTTTGGAACAGCGCCAAATCATTTTTAGAGATGACTGCGATATTGGACAGTTAGTTAAAGACGTCAGAAAAGCACTGGGTCTGGTTCCGGAGTCGATCGCTAACTCGGCGAAAGGTGCCGAGTCCATCCGAAGACTCCTTAGCAACCTTGGTAGCATCACTCAAGGTCTTGGTGAACTTCGTAATCTCTATGGCACCGGTCATGGGAAAGCGGGGGCAGTGAAGGGCCTTTCGCCTCGGCACGCGCGCCTTGCTGTTGGTGCCGCTGCAACCCTCTCGACATTCTTGCTGGAAACACACTTTGACCGCAACGTATGAGACCAAACCCCGTAATCCAACAGACCTCGTGCGATAAGCCGCGCGAGGCTGGTAATTTTGGACTGTATCTCCGACACGCGTTTGCCCGACCCGAAAGGGGCTGCTACTTGCGAACCCGGAGCCTAACCGCTAGCGTCAGCAGTGCGTCTACTTGCCGCCGGAGCGGCTCAGTTCGGGGGTGTCTTCTGTCCGACTACGGGCCGTCGCTACAACCGAGTCGGGACCTTTTCCACCGCCTCTCAGTCGGTGTCGTCACGCAGAAACAAGCCAGGAGTCGGGTGAGCGAATCTTGGAATTCATGACGAGATGCGATTGGAAACAACACTTCGGCTTCCAGGTGCACGGTTCTGCCGGCTGGTTGTTCAGGCGATGGCCTGAATACCCTTCTTTTCGATGACAGTGAGGAGCCGAAGCGCTGGACCACCGGGGCGCTTGACGCCGCGTTCCCAGTCCGAGATCAAGTTCTTGCTCACGTTGAGGTAGCGGGCAAAGACCGGCTGAGAGAGATGCTCGCGTTCGCGCAACGCGCGGATGGCCTCGGGAGAGAGGGGCTCGACCGACGTCAGACAGGTGTCGTCGAACTCGCGCATGGTCAGTTTGTCGATGGCGCCTACCTCGTGGAGGGCCGCCATGGTTTCGTGGATCGAGGCCAGCGCGTCGCTGCGGTACTGCTTAGCCATCGTGATCGACCTCCAAAAATTGCCCGTTGCGGATCAGTGCCGCGAGCTGCTCGTCCGTCAGCTCCAGAACGTGCGCCGCCGCCTTCTTGAATGCCGCCTCTTCCTCGGCGTTGATGTTGGGCTGCCGGCTCTTGGCGAATCCATAGACGAAGAAGGCGCGATGCTCCCGGCGGTACAGGATCAGCGTCCGATAGCCGCCCGAGCGACCTTGCCCGGGGCGTGCCACGCGTTGCTTGATGATCCCGCCGCCGAGGTCGGCATCGACCAAGCCTTGCTCTGCTCGCTGGACGGCTTCGCGCAGCGCCGCGTCCCGGATCTTGGGGTAGAACAAGCAGTCGTGTCACCAGCCGCCATTTCGCTCAAAGCAACGCCAGGCGGGTGTTCATGTCCAGTTCGAAGCGACCGTACGGGTTGACGTGCTCCCAGATCAGAGGTGTCAGTGCCGCATAGTCGCGCGGCGTTAGTCTTCCCTGCCAATGCGGCTGCGCGAGCACTCGCTGGATCATCAGCGTGTTGATATAGACCATGCCGTTCTGGATCAGATGGAGCGCGAGCATGCTGATCTCATGGTCCTCTCGACGGTTGCTGGCCATCTCGCCACGCCGGGCGAAGAAGACGAAGTCCGTGGCCCCGTTCCACTGCTCGACCACGTTGAGGCCCTCGTGGATCTCGCGGCGCAGATCCTGCGAGTGCAGGTAACGGCACAGGAAGATGGTCTTGATCGCCTTGCCAAGCTCGGCCAGCGCCTTGTAGGTCGGGTGCAGGACGTTGTTCCTGGTGAAGCGGCGCAGGATCGACTCGGTGTCCGCGGTTCCCAGGCGCAGAGCGGTCGTGTACTTGATGATCTGGTTGTACTGCTGGCGGATCAGCTCCCAGTCGATCGGTCGGGTTAGAATCTGTTGTAGCTTGGCGTAGGCGTCTGCCTGGCCCGTTTTGGGCCGGTACAGCTTCTGCGAGTGGATGGCCTTCAGTCTTGGCAGCAGATCGAAACCGAGCAGGCGGCAGAAGGCAAACGCGACCGTGCTTTGACCGTGCGAATCGACGTACTGGCGGTCGATCTCCATCTCGGTGCAGTGATGGAGGACACCCTCGATCATCGATGCGACCTCCGAGGAGGACGGTGATTTGAGCTGTGAGTGCACACATAGCGACTTGCGCTCGACGTGCCAGTAGATCATGACGCCCCGTCCACCGTAGCGCAGATGCCATTGCGTCATCAGATTCTGATCCCAGGCACCGAAATGCTTGGAATCGGAGGCGCAAGCGGTCGTGCCGCTTCCCCAGATAGCCGGATCGCGGGCGTGCAGGGTCCCATCCGCCACGATGGCGATGGCTCGGCGCAGCGTATCGACGCTGAGGTAGCGCCGCCGCACATAGGCCAAGTCGCGCGGCGTCGTTCCGGAATCCAGCCCGGCCATACGCTGCAAGCCGGCATTGGTGCCCAGGCCGTGCAGACACAACAGCAGGCGTGGCTGCAAGACCGAGCGCTCCATCGTCTCGTAGGAGGTCGGACTGCGTAGGGCCTCGGTGAAATTCAGCCGAAGATCGGCCTCTTTCACCATGTCGAGCAGACTGGTCATCGGCCAGGTCGCGTTGAGCTCGGCCTTGAGTGCGGTCAGGTTGGGCGGCTCGGGCTGCGCATCCAGCGGTGTCAGCGTGATCCAGCCACCCCCCTTGTCGCTCAGCCGAACGCAGTGGTTCTTCTTCAGACCGGCATCGAAGGTCGTCAGGGCCTCGTCCATCTCGGTCCGGATGTCGGCGATGAAGCGCTCGGCGTCCATGGGCAGCTTCAGGGCCTGATAGTAGACCTCCCGGTTGGCTTCGAAGTCGGTCGGTAGATCCTCATCGGGATCGCGGTAGCGGTTGGCCCCGACCACCCAGATCTCCTTGCAGCGCAGGCGCTCGCGCAGGGCCTCCAGCACGGCGATCTCATAGGTGATGCGGTTGACGCGATCTTGACCGGTAGCGTCCTGCTCCAAGACCGCCTCGCGCCACAGACCTCGCACGACGCCATCGAGCGGGACCGTTTCCTCGGCCGGGAAGGTATGCACCTTGGTCATTGCGAAGCGCTTGACCAGGTCGAGCGCCTCCATCACCGGTTGGTGACGGTCATTGTTGGAGCGAAACTCCAGCGCGGCCAGCAAGGCGGGAACCATGCGCCGATAGTGCCCACGGTACGAATTGCGGATGACGGTGCGGAGCGTGACGCGATACGTCGGACCCGTGGCCTTCCATTCCTTGACCAGGTCCTGCAAGGTCTGCTCGCCGACGACGGGGAAAACGACCTCGCGCACCACGCCGTCTGGCTGGGCCAGCGCCGCATCGGCCAGCTCGAACAGCAGGTTCTGTTTGCCGGAGACGCGCTTGAGGTCTTCCAGCAGCTCGCGCTCGACCTTGCGCTCGGCGCGCGCACCGATCTTGTGGATGGTCTCGATCAGCAGATCCACGAGGTCGTCCGTCAGGCTGCGAAGACGCAGGTGGACAAAGGCCGCCAGCCAGGTGAGCCGCGCCGGTTCGGGGTGACGGCGCAGGTCACGCGGCACTTCGACCGAAACACGCTGACGAGACCGCTCCAGATCACGCGACGATACCCCGTCGAACAGACCGGCGGGGAGATCGATGCCACGAAGCAGCTCCAGCTTCGCCAGCGCGTCCTGGAGGCTGGCAAGACTCGGGCGACCGGGATCATCGCGCAGTTTCACCAGCAGCGTCGGCGTGCGGTCCGTCGCCGCCTCTTGATCACCAACGACATCCGCTTCGGTGTCGGTCTGTTCGGGGCGCAGCAAGGCATCAAGACGCTTGCGCGTGGCGGGCGGGAGCCGCTCATGGACGCTGGTGTGGAAGCGGTCCTCGTGGGCACGCAGGGCACTGCGCGCGATCCGCTCCATTCGTTCGGGTGTTGGCGGCTCAATGGCGAGCTCGCGGCAGCGGACTTCCAGCCGCTCGAGCATCGGCTCGAGCTCACCACCCACCTCGGCGGCGACATGATCCCGCAGCCAGATCAACAGCTGCTCGGCATCGGCGACCGTGGCCTCGCGAAAGCCGAAGCGCGTGCGGATCTCGGCGCGGAGACGCTCGGCCGTGCGACCCGTGAGGAAAGCCTCGTCCGCGGTCGGGGCCGGGATGTCGAGTTGGCGGCCGAGGGCAGCGATGCCCTGTGCTTCGATCTCGCTGGGGTCTCGTGGGAAGCGACCCCGCTCGCGGAAGAAGGTCAGCAGGACGGCAAACCCCAGCCGGCTCGCCCGGTACTTGGTCAGCACCAGTGCCCGCTCGGCCGGTGTCAACAGCCAGCGATGGTCAATCCGCTCGGACTCCGTCATGCCGGCTCGTCTCGTGAGGACGACGGTGACGACCAGTCGATTCGTGCCAGCGTCTCGATCAAGGTCGTGCGCTTGACGCCGAAGTTGCGGCACACGGCGGCCTTGGACATGCCGCCGTCCAAGGCCGCGATGATCGCGTCCAGCTTCTCGCCGGTGATCGCCTTGGGCCGTCCACCGACTCGACCACGTCGTCGAGCTGCCGCCAACCCGGCCATGACCCGTTCCTGGACCAATGCCCGCTCGTACTGCGCGAGCGCACCAAACACGTGGAACAGCAGCTCACCGGAAGGCTTGGTTGTATCCATGCCTTCCGTCAGCGAGCGGAACGCGACCTGCCTGTCTTTCAGGGAGTCGATGATGGTCAGTAGGTGGGAGAGTGATCGTCCAAGGCGATCCAGCTTCCAGACAATCAGCACATCGCCAGCCTGCACAAAGTCGAGCGCCTTGGTCAGGCCGGGACGGTCATCCTTGGCACCAGAGGCATGATCCTCGAAGAGATGCCGGGCATCGACGCCCGCTGATAGGAGCGCATCCCGCTGCAGGTCGGTGCTCTGCCGATCGGAGTCCGACGACACGCGCATGTAGCCAACCAACATGGACGGATAACCATCAAAAACTGGTTTCCGTATGCTCGCATAATGCGACAGGGTTTTCCGTCTATTTTTGCGGTCCGCGAAGGCGATTTTTTCGGTCTGCCCGAGGGCAAACCGGGGACTGTCGGAAAACAAGTGTTTTTCGGAAGGGTAACGCCGGCAATTGCGGCTGAGCAGTCACCCGCTGCTGATTGTCCGATTGTCAGCCTCGTCCCATGTCCGGTTACTGGCCCATCTGACCTGAGCGCCCGGTGAACGCGCGTTGCGGTCACCGACCTACGCGAGGAGGGCAAGGAAGTACCGCAGGAAGCGGACATCGACCTGCGGTGGTGGTCGGCGCTACCATCCACCTGGGGAGAACGGAGCCTTCTGGGTGGCGAGCAGGCGGACCCGGCCAATTCCGGACGCTCAGCTGTCACCGAGGAGCGGCCGCAATGACCTATCCAACGGACGCAGGTAGTTCGCGGCCGATCTTGACACTAGGTCCCCTGCTGTAGCCCTAACCGCCAAAATCCTGCCCTTGCCTGCCGTTCGTTTCTTCGAACTGAACAGCGAGAGATCACTGCAGCGAGCTTCCTTTCGACTCGGGGCCAAGCGTTCACGCGATTGCCTGAATCCCCTCTTCTCGATGACGGTCAGGAGCCGAAGCGCTGGCCCGCCGGGACGCGTGACCCCGCGCTCCCAGTCAGCGCGAGGCTACGGCGGTAAGAGTTGGCACGCTGTGGTGTGCGTGCTCACGGCCGCGTGTCGGCATCCGCCCGGGGCCATCAGCATTCCCATGCCGACACGGGTGCCCGGAGGGCGCCCGCCTGCGACGGCTGGCCTTCGATCGGGCGTCGATACCGCCCGCGCGGCTCGGGTAACCACCCTATGAGCTCCCCGGCCGATCAATGCACTTCGCTCACCACGAACCCGATTGTACCCGAAGGCTGGTCCGGCACGTCGGACAGCCGACTAGCGCGCCCCACTCGGCACGGTTACCCTACACGGATCGCGAACACAACAGGGGGTTGGAGATGGGATACATCAACCAAGCGAGGATAATTGGGTTCGTGGCAGCGGTGCTGCTGCTGGGGGCTGGGCCGGTCAAGGCCGCGTTGACGATGCAGGCGAATGGCACGGTTTACGACAGCGTGCAAGACATCAGCTGGGATCAGGACGGCAACGCCGTCAAGACGCTGTGCGATGCGAACGACCCGATCTGGCAGGCGTTCGACCCCTCGGCGGTTGTCAACGGCTCGGGTCGCGCAAAGACCGATATTTGTGACCGGGACGACGGCCGTCTGGACTGGTTCGAGGCCGAGGCCTGGGTGGCGCACCTGAACGCTCAGGTCTACAAGGGCATTACCAACTGGCGGCAATGGACAGTGACGCAGCCCGACCCAACTTGTAGCTTCCACAGCAGCTATACAAGCTATGGCTATCGCTGCACCGGCAGCGAGATGGGGCACCTGTTCTACGCGGCCGCCCCCGACGGTTTGGAAAACCCCAGCATGCTGGACTTTAGCTGTCCTCAAACCTGTCTCATGAACACAGGTCAGTTTGAAAACTTTCGCCCTTCCGTGTACTGGTCTAGTACAGAGTACGCGAATGGGCCAGCCTTGGCGTGGTCTTTTTTTGCCAGCTTCGGCTACCAGAAGGACATCCTCAAGGGCGACCAGGGGTACATCTGGGCGGTTCGCCCCGGACAAGTCGAGCCCCCGCCGGGCCAGCCGGAGCCGATTCCGGCGGTCGGGGCTTGGGGCTTGGGCCTGCTGGGCCTGCTGCTGATGGTGCTGGCGCGGGCTCGACTTCGGTGATTGGGTGCTTTGGCTGATTCGGCCCTTTAGATGTGGGTGCAGGGGGGAGTCTTCCCCCTGCTCGCGCGAAGCGCGATCTCCTTTGGCTGGTGAGGTTCCGTGGCGCGCTCCGGGCATCTGCCGATCTACAAACAGGCGTGGACTTCGCTTTTTACTTCGGAAAGTCGGTGGTTGGCTTCTCGCGCTACAACAAGCACGCTTGGCACCGAGCTTCCCAACGAGAGCTTGGAGATCCGTCCCTCAGATCATCCGCGCCAACGCGGAGCGCGATAAGGAGACTAATCTGTTGGGCCTGCGCGCTCTCGCAATGTCTGCTCCGGGTTGCATTGGTGAGCATGGCCAAGCAATCTGATGGCTCGATGTTCACGATGATTGAGGGGCGCCCCGATTCCAGGTGGCAGGTATCACCTCGATGGGGCTCCGCTTAAACCCCGCACTCGCCGTGAGGCAGCCCGGCTAGGCTTGTTAAACCTGCCCCGGCGTCGATCGCTTGGTTTGCCTCCAAGGCGTCCAGGTAAGGCTTCGCCGTCGGCCGTCGTCGGCCTACGCCCATGCCCTCTCTCCAGTCATTCGATGCCAATGCGCTTGCACGGCGCGTACTTTCGGAACCGACCCAAGAATTTCGCCACACAAAGCGAGGTAAACCCGTTCACCTTCGCTGAGGACAGCCCTGTTTTAGCCCACAAGCACTTGTTTTGTAGAGAATCGCATTTTTCGGCACGAAGTTTTTAGTCGCGCTCAGCAATGGACTTTCGAAAGTCCATCACGGAGCGCGATTACCTCATATATTCAACAGCTCAGCTTTGCAGCCATCATCTTTCGTGAACAGCATTCCGACCAGGAGCATCATTTTCGGTGGCCACACTCAGCATTGGCGCCGTTGTTGTTCGGAGGGCCGATGTCCGTTGTGGGTCGGGAACGGCCTGCTGCCGCAGTCGGAATTGCAGAGCGCCACTGTGCGAAACCGCCTGCGGGAGATCGCCGCGAAACGTCCGCTTTCTGGAAGCTCTTCCGAATCGTTGCTTCGGCGGTCAGTGACGGCATAGCGTCCGAAGCGGTCGCCGAAGACGAGGTGCCAAGAGGCAGATCCGGGTCGCGGTGACTTGTCACTTCAGAAGCAGACCGGACTTTCCGCTACCCGCGTCAGTAGCGCGACTGACCGCTCCAGGCCAAGGCGGATGATCAACACCTCAGATGGACTCAGATGCTGAATCTACGCGGAAATGGCGGCTGGTGACACGACTGCTTGTTCTACCCCATCTTCTGCTTGCGCGCGAAGCGCTCGAACCAAGCATTCTTGAAGATCCGCATGTGGCCCCGATCCACGCTTTTACATCACACTAAGTATGACACCATAACGTCGACTGCGCGAGGTCCTCGAGTCAGATGCCGATGCGCTCGACCTCATCGAGGGAGACGGCATCGCTGCGCCGGTCATAGAGCCGCGTAGTCTTGGGATCCGAGTGGGCGGCCATGCGCTGCGCGTGCTCGAGCTTCGCCTCGGGGTTCTCGAGATAGGCCGTGATGCCGGTGCCCCGGAAGGTGTGATTGCAGATGCCGGCCGCGTCGATCCCGGCCTCGCGCGTCCGGCGCTTGACCATCGCCCAGGCGCGTTGCCGGTCGAGGCGGGTGGAGCCGAGCGTCTTCGTCTTGCGGTCCACGGTACGGAAGAGGGGGCCGCCCGCGTCCTCGCCGATGCTTGCCGCCTCGATGTACTCCCGCAGCCAGTCCTTGAGGTTGTGCTGGCACGGCATCTCGTGACGCTTGCCGCCTTTCTCGTGCAGCCGGACCCAGAGGGCGTCCTGTCGAGGAAAGACATCCTTCACGTTCATGCCGACGGCGGCGGAGACGCGGGCGAAGGTATAGACCATGAGACCGATGAGCGCGCGATCGCGCAGGCCGACGAGCGTGTCGGTCGGGATCGCGCGGATCAGCTGCCGGGTCTCCGCGGGCGAGAGGATCGGCGTCTTGCCGACGGCGCAGGAGAATTTCGGTCCCCGGACGAAGGACGCCGGGTTGATGCTCAGGACCTGGCCCATCACCAGCCAGTCGCAGAAATGCCGCAGTGCGGCGAGCTGCTGCTTGACGCTTTGCGCCTCGTAGTCACGCATCTTGAGCTCGACCCAGGCGGCGACGTGCACCGGCTCGATGTCGAGGAGCTCGCCGACGCCGACGGACTCGGCCCAGTCGAGGAAGTCGCGCACCGCCCGCAGATACGCCTCGCGCGTGTTGCGGTTTCTGATCTGCGCGGCGAAGAACTCCAGGAAGCGTTTTTCGGCCTGACCGCCGGCGCGCACGATCAGCGCCGGCATCCCCGAGGCACCGCCCGCACGTTCCAAAACCCCGGATGTCGCCCTCGTCAGCTCGCCCATGTCCCCGCCCTCCTCAGTAGTACATAACCTCCTTTATGTACTACTAATGCCGCGTCCGCCACAAAACTTCAATCTGCTGTAGATTGAGCGAGGAGCCAAAGCGGCGGATGAAGGCCGCGGTTAATGTCTAACCACAGCGAGACGACAGTCCGGAAGTAGCTGACAATTTAGGGGTTCAGCCCTTACCTAGGTTTCTGTTCCGTTCCACCCGAGACCGAGTCCGCCGTAATACCCATGGCTTATAGCGAATTCGTCAAATAACTGAAATCGAATAAGGTTTTACTAATATTAGCGGTATTTTATGCTTTTTTAAGTAGACATGACGCTTTCCGTAGCCTACTTTTACGTAGCCATCTTGATGTCTAGCAGACATCGCAAGGATATGCATGCCGGCAGCCAGCATCCCTAAATGTGAAACTACCATGCTAGAGGGTTACATCCAATGAATATAATTGCTTGTTCCAGTAGAAACTCTGGTTTAAAGTTAGCATTGCTTCCATTAATAATGACGGCTTTTTTAATATCCCCTATAAGCGCGAACGCCGAAGATGTATCATTTAGCAAAGTAGTTGACCAACAGTCGGGTAAAAAAACAGACCTTGAGAAGCGAAAGACATCAGGTAATGTTTGCGAAGACGTTGATTTTGGTTGGTATATTAAGCAATATAGCTGCAAAGCCGATACGCATGGTAATCATGGCGATAATTTATCCTGCACCCCCGAGGATGCTTTAAAACAAACGACCGCTGATGGTAAAGAGCTTGTCACTCGAGCATGTTGCAATGGGAGTGCCGAAATAAAAAAAGGTCCCGGTGGAATCGGTAAGACGGCTCGTTTCCGATGTGTTCTTGAAGGTGTAAAGACAAATCAACTGTAGAGTGCGAATAACCTGTAAGGGTAAATCGTGAGAGTGAAGAGCGATACGATCTACCCTTATAGGTGAGCATTAAGGTTTGCACACCGGATCGACTGGACGGTAGTGTGAATAAATAGCTGTTGAGATTGTTGAGAAGCACCCGGTAGCGACCGCGACCGAGGGTCTCGTGCTCGTCCATGCGGTTGATGCCGCGGTAGAGGCTGAGGTGGGTCTCCTCGGGGAGGGCCTGGAGCAGCTCGTACTGACAATATGATGGCCCCGCCGCTGGCTCATCACTTGATTTCGCATCCTACCCAGATGCGCTCCCGACTGACCGTAACGCGCCGCTGACTATGATCAGGTCCGGCAGCAGCATGGGAACCAGCGTCGGAATCACCCACATAGGTATCAGTTCGCCGTCCTGGACTCCGAAAGCCCGGATCGCCCAGGGCAGCGAAGCCAAGGACATGGAGATACGGCGCCACCATCAGCCGCCAATATCGGGGCCTAGGATAAACGGCCTGGACTGAAGACGACAGCTGCAACGACCTTCAGTCTGGTCAGACCGAGACCGACCAGGGCCTCGATCTACAAAGCGTCGCGTCAGCCGACGGGGCGAAAGCCATTCCAAAAACGACCGTTTTTGAGACGGACGCGGACCGTGTTCGCCGGCCTCGCCGCGGCCAGCAGCTGCGCATGCAGCTCCCGGGTCCGACCGGGAGCCAGATGGCCATGGAGAAAGGCGCGGATCTCGGTCGGGCAAACGTTGATCGTGGGCTGGAGACCCGTTCAACCGATTTCACCCTTCCCGAGGGCTTCAAGCGTCTCATCCATGAGTTCGCTCACGGCGCCCAAGCATTCGGCAACGGCGTCGGGGACATCGCCCTGATGAAGGAGGTTACGAACGAGTATCAGGCTTCGCTGCATCTGTGCGAGGTTGCGGACGGATTCCCAGCTCATGGCCTCGTCGATGTGGAACAGCGCGCTCTCCCAGCCCTCGAAGCCCGGGTGCTCGGCCACTTCTTCACGGAGGCACTGCCACGCACCCTGAAGATCGGACAGGATGGTTTTCTCGTAGAAGGTCGGCTCGGTATCGAATCCCATCTTCTCGGTCGGCTGTTTGCAGATAATCCGGGCTGGTTCGGATGTTTGCAGGCTGTTGGCAAAGGGCGTGAGCTTATCGGCAACTAATGTGGGCACGAGCCCCCGGATATGGCAGTTAATCTGGGCTGAAATCTGCAATGTTTGCAGGCTGGGCGCCCGATGTTTGCAGGTCGCTACACCTATAAATGCGAGTCCGGGTCCATCCGCACATGCAGTACCCGCACGATCCGGACGACCGACGGCGTCACGAGGTAGAAGACCACGTGTTGGTTAATCCGCAGCGAGCGGTATCCCGCTCTCAGATCATCCCGAGACTTTCCCAGCTCCGGATGTTCCTTGAGCCGGGCGATCCCCGCGTCGATCTCGGCAAGGTACCTGTCCGCCTGTGCTTCGCCCCATTCGGTGAAGCTGTAGCGCCAGATGCCTTTCAGGTCTTCTCTGGCACGCGGGCGTTTGACGATCTCATGCATCCAGCCCCGCGTCTTTCCGCGCCTCGCGTTTGATCTCTTCTATGTCGAGCGGTGAATCTTCGCCGCTTTCTTCGCCTTCGATCAGAGCTTGGCGAAGTGCTTCGAGTTTCTGTTCCCGTTCTTCGAGCAGACGCAGGCTCGCGCGGATCACCTCGCTTGCCGAGCCATAGCGACCGTTTTTGACCTGCTGGGAGATGAATCCCTCGAAGTGGTCGCCCAAGGAAATACTGGTATTTTTGGACATGTGAAAACCTTTAGTCGCATCACCAATAAATACCATATTTTGGTATTACTTGAAAGATCAAGAAGCTTCTCCGAGCGTGTCCTTGAGGCGCTGCGTGATCCGCATGTCGGGGTAGCACAAGCCCAAGGTGGCCGTCTCAGCGCTGGTGAACAGAGCGGCCCAATCTTCGGCGCCGCTACTACAACACAAGGGGTCGTCCTCTTACTTCGCCGTTTCTGGATGGCGCACCGATTGAGGTTCCCCCGAAATTTAGTCTTCCAAGGGTGACGTAGACTGTCTGTCACACTGGAGACGATGATGCAGAAGATTCCGAAGCAAGAGTACACCGCCGAGTTCAAGGAACAGGCGGTGAAGCGGATCAAGGACGGCAAGAGCGTGAGCGCGGTAGCCAAGGAGATGGGGCTGGTCGAGCAGACCCTGCGCAACTGGGTGAAGGCGTTCGATGTCGGCACGCTCAACGGTGCGGGCGCAGCGAAGGTCACGCCGGAGGCGATGGATCTGTCGCGTCTGCGCGCGGAGAACGCGCGGCTCAAGCGCGAGGTCGACATCTTAAAAAAGCGACGGCGTACTTCGCGCGGGATGCGCTGTGAAGTACGCCTGGATCGCTGCACACCGCGACGGCTTAGCCCTGAACGAGCTCTGCGCTGTCTTGGATGTCAGTGTCGGCGGCTACCGGGCCTGGCAGGGTGGCGGCATACCGGATCGCCAAGGGCTGACGGATGCACAGGTGCTTGCACAGGTGCTGGCCCTGATCCGATCCATCCATGCCGAGCTCAAGGGGGCCTACGGCAGCCCGCGGATGGTGCATGAGCTACGTGCACGGGGCTTCTCGGCGAGCAAGACACGGGTGGAGCGCCTGATGCGCGAGCACGGCATCCGGGGGCGCCACAAGCGTCGCTACAAGGCCACGACCGACTCCAAGCACGGCCTGCCGGTGGTCGAGAACCTGCTCGCCCGCGACTTCTCCCCGAGCGGCCCGAATCAGGTCTGGAGCGCCGACATCACCTACCTGTGGACGGATGAAGGCTGGCTCTACTTGGCCATCGTCCCGGACCTGTTCAACCGCGAGGTCGTGGGCTGGTCGCTGAAGCCGCGCATGACGGCCGAGCTGGTCACCGACGCGCTGACCATGGGTTGGTTTCGACGCAAGCCGGCCCCGGGGCTGATCCACCATTCCGATCGGGGGAGCCAGTACGCAAGCCATGCCTTCCAGGCGACGCTGGCGCAGTACGGCATGGTCTGCTCGATGAGCCGCAAGGGGAACTGCCGGGACAACGCCCCGACCGAGAGTTGGTTCAACAGCTTCAAGAACGAGCGCGTCTTCGGGGAGCGCTTCGCCACCCGCGACGCCATGAAGGCCACCGCCTTCGAGTACATCGAGGTGTTCTACAACCGCAAGCGTCTGCATTCCACCCTCGGTTACACTTCACCGATGCAGTTTCCGAAGGACTGGATCGACACTCGGGAGGAAGAAAAACAGGTCGCATGAACCCCTGCCCTTGGAAGACGAAAAACCGAGGGAACCTCGATGATCGAGGCGTATCTGGCGTAGGTCAGCGACCCCTGCCTGAAGGCAGGAGCTTGCGTAAGAACGAGATGGCATTTTAGAGGGATCGCATGACAAGTGACACGTTGGTAGTTGCGCGCAGGCCCTGGCGGATAAGGCGCAGGATAAGGCGCGTGCGAAGAAGATCGGCGAGCTGGCCGAGCAATACGCCGCCGGCCAGTTGACGCTGTGGCCAGAGAGCGAGCGCGGCATCCCCAACGAGTTGGTGCGTTGCGCGGTCTTCGCGGCAAAAAACAGAAAAGAGCCGCGCGCGATGTTTCGCGCCACCGCCCCGCTGGTCGTGCCGGTGATCGGGGGCGGGGAGGTGCGATACACCGGGGAGGAGTTGCGTCAGGACGACGAGAGCGTGTGGATAGAGTTAGTCCACATGGCCAAGGAATCGCGCTCTCCGATAGTAACCTTCACGCCCACCAACCTGACCAGGTCGCTCCAATGGACCGACAGCGGTAAGAGTTACGCACGCCTGCTGACGACGCTCCGGAGGCTGCATTCGGCGTCATTGGAGGTCTACAGCGCCCGACTGGGGCGCGGCGTGAGCACCGGTTTGATTGTCGACTATGCGTTCAGTGATAAGGGCGATGGCAAGCCGTGGTCGGTAACCGTTTTTCGGCCAGAGAGCGAACTGTTGTTTCTGTTCGACAAACTCTATAGCAGGGTGAATCGCGACGCGCGACGCGCGCTCCCGGAAGGGCTCGCGACCTGGCTGCTTGGCTTTCTTTCGTCGCACCGCGAGCCGTTCGCCCACAAGATCGAGACCCTGGCCATCGGTGCTGGCTTAACGCTGGATGTCCCAAACAACGGGGAACTGAGCGAGGCCGAGTTCACCGCGAAGCGCAAGGCCCGAGCCCGCGAGGTCAAGCGGATGTTCAAGAACGCCCTGAACGAACTGGAGCGTGTAGGCTTTCTGGCGGGTTTCCAGATTACGCCCGGCGGGGTGGTGAAGGTTGTTCGCGCCAATGAAAACAGGGAAGAAAGAAACCCTTGATCCACGCCGGCGACGTTCTTTGACCCACGCCGCCGTTCCTTTTTTTGCGTTTTGGCGTTCGGATTTTTGCGTGCCGGCGTTCGGATTTTTGCAGCGCGGAAGCATTGTTCACTCGTTTTTCAATCGGTTACCTTCGAGAAAAGGTCATCGGCTCACCGGTGGCGATTTTTGACCCACGCTCCAACGTTCTTTGACCCACGCTTTTACGGACGAGCACCTCAGCGAACGTTCTTTGACCCACGCTCAACGTTCTTTGACCCACGCCAGTAACGTTCTTTGACCCACGCTACCACGTTCTTTGACCCACGCGACCTTTTCGCAACGACCTGATTTTTATCGGTTTTTAGGCGATTTCCGGACTTGCTAACCTCTTTAACCTTTTTTCTTTAACCTCTTTTTTAACCTTTTATTGGGCGACCCCCGCGCGCGTTGACTTCGTCTGACTTGGCGAGAGACTGGACGAGATCGCGACACACCGCAGCGCTCCTTCCAGTCACCCACCCAAAGGCGCCGATCCATGAACGAGCTCTCCACCTGCACGCCAGGCATGCAGCACCACGACTTCTGGCCCGTCCTCACCCTGGATGGCCGCACGATCGATCGGATGCTGCTGCCGTTCCTCACCCGCCTGGGTGTGGCTGGCGTGATGATGAGCATGCACTACGCCAGCCTGATGGATCGCCGCGCCTTGCCGAACCTCCCGGTCTTCGTGGACTCGGGCGGCTTTGCCTTGCTGGCGCGCCAAGGGCGGATCGAGCGCAACGCCGCGACTTGGGATCTGGTCCTCCCCGCCACGCAAACAGGGGGCGAGGAGGATCGGCTAAACGCCGCCGCGGTGCTGGACTTCTCAGTCCACCTTCGATCGGGGCGCCACCCTGGACGCTCCCATCCCGCCTGGACTGGACCGCGCACAGGTGCGCCAACGCCTGGAGGCCACAATCACCAATGCCGCCTGGGCCAGCGCACAACCGCGGCGTGCGTCGTTCGCCCTGTACGCCAGCGTGCAAGGCGACACCGTGGAGGATTACCGACAGTGCGCCAGGGAGATGGATCGGATGGCGGTTGACGGCATGGCGGTCGGCGGACTGGTGCCGCGGGTCAAGCGCGACCCTCGGCTCGTCATCGACATCCTGGATGGGATCCGTGCCGTGACGGAAAAGCCGCTGCATCTGTTCGGGATGGGCCAGCCCAGCCTGATCCAGACCCTGCGCGAGCATGGCGCCAACAGTTTCGACAGCTCCTCGCCCATGCGCGCCGCCGCCTCGGGGATCACCTGGGGCGGGGCGACCCTTCCCGACGCCGCACCGCTGGAGCGTCTGCGCGCAACGCTGAGCAACATCGCGAGCATCACCGGCGCGACCGTCCCGGCCGCACCGCTGGCGTCATCGGCACGCGCACCGCTGCCTCGTGCGTCCGCCACCAAGAAAGGGAGGGCGCCGGCGCGCCGGGCGGCGCGCGGTTGACGGCATGAGGATCGGCGAGAGAATCGCTTTGAACGCCGGCACCGCAGCAGGGCCCACGCCGGCACCTCGAACCGCACTCCTAGAAAGGGAAGAACCCATGATCACACTGCGCCCCGAACAAGCCGACATCCTCGATCGCGGATTGATGTGGGGTGGACCGGCGTTGGTTTGGAGCAGCCCCACCGGCTCGGGCAAGACCTGGCTGGCGCGCTTCGCCCTGCGCAAGGCGCTCGATCAGGTACTGCGCGCCGTGATGGTCGTTCCGCTGCGCGCGATCGCCACCGAGGTCTCGACCCAGTTGCGCAGCGATCCGCTCTTTGCCGGGGTGAAGATCGCGCGCCTGACCGGGGAGTTGGCCGAGGACGATGGCGCGGCCCCGCTGCCGGCGGGCGCCAGCGAGCTGCTCATCGCGACCTACGAGAAGATGGACTCGATGCTGCGCCGCCCGTCGGCGCACTTCATGCTCTTGGCGACGATCGGGGCCCTGGTCGTGGATGAGGCGCACCTGCTCGGTGAGTCGCGCCGGGGGGCGTTGCTGGAGGGCGCGCTGACACGCCTGCGGGCGATCAACCCGATGGTTCAGCTCGTGCTGATCTCCGCAACGCTGGGCAACGGCCCGGAGCTGGCCAGTTGGCTCGGCGGGATCTTCCACCAAACCCACGAGCGTCCCTGCCCGCTGACTTGGGAGACGGCGCGCTTTCGCAAGGCCAGCGAGAAGACACAGATGGCCGCTCAGGCGTGCCTGGAGACCGTCGCGGACGCAGGACAGGCTGCAGTCACGCAAGCGCGCAGAGGAGCTGGCGCTGGCCTTGCGCACGACCTATGGCCTGGCAGCGGACCATCACCATGCCGGACTGACCCGCGCCCAACGCGAAGCGGTCGAGGGCGGGTTCCGGGCCGGGACCCTCACCGTGATCTGCGCGACCCCGACGCGCGATGAGCCGCCCGGTTGCTATTGAAATTCGCCGGAGCAAGCGCCCCCTGCTCCCGCGCAAACACCCCCTCGCTTCATTCCGGTTTCAATAGCCACTCTCATACGTCGTCTGGCGGCCCTTGAATACGCCATGCGGGCCGCACCAATACGCCAAGCCCTGGCCGACCCGAGAAAAACGGTCTCGAGAGTTGCACAACGCGACCGGGGCTCGCGGAAAACGGTCTCGAGAGTTGCACAACGCGGCCGGGGCTCGCGGAAAACGGTCTCGAGAGTTGCACAACGCGGCCGGGGCTCGCGGAAAACGGTCTCGAGAGTTGCACAACGCGAGCCGGTCGGAGGCACGCTCGACGCTATATGGACCGATGGTCATCGCGGTCCATATAGCGCGCGAAACGGAGGGGTGCGGTCCATATAGATAGATTAGGGACTGTTACCCTCGCGGTCCATATAGACCGCGTTTGCGCGTGCGCTCGCAACGGCGCGACGGCCCCCCGGGGCCTGCCCGGCGGCGCCCGCGCCGACCTCCGGCACGGGCGCCGCGCCGCCCGGCCGAATGAACGTTGCGAGCGCCGAAATGATAGATGCGCGCATCCCCTATACGCATCCGCCCGCCGGCGTGCCGGCGCACGGACCGTCCACGCATTCGTATTTTCATTCATCGCCGGCAATGCGCCGAGCCTCTATTCAATAACGAGGCAAGCGCTGCCGTCGGCGTCGCATTCGAGGCTTGCGCATCCCATGCGCGCTATGCGAATATCGCCTCAAGCTGTAGATCAGCGACCGCGCGTCGCCGACGCGCTCCCCAGACCGCCACGGTGCGCGGCAGCCCCGCCTGACGGATCGCTCTATCCGTGCGCGCCGGCCTTCAACGACTCGGACCTGCAGATGGCCGGCTACGCGGCGGCGCTGAAGGTCTTGACCGGCTACACCAGTCTCGGCGGCGAGGATGTGACCGCCTTTGCCCTGCGTCCGCGCAGCAAGGGCGAGACCACGGTGGTCGACGAGTATTGTCGAGCAGGCGGCCGAGACCGCCGACGGTTTGCCCGTTCCCGAAAGACTCGAGCGCAAGACCTGGCAGGCGATCAGCGGCATCCAGCGTTTCTATCTGCGCATGCTCGACATGGAGACCTCCGGGGCGTCCAAGCTCGACAACGATCAGAGTTTCGCCAAGGCGTTTCGGGTCGACGACGATGCGGCGATGATGGCGAGCACCAACCCCAACGCGGGGCGGCTCAAAGCCGTCACCGAGTTCGAGCCGCGCGATCTCACCGACCGCACCGAGCTGGGCGCCACCCCACTCGCGGCCCTGTTCATCGCCATCCGGGAGTTCCTGGCCGACAAGGACCCCGAGATCGTCATGGCCAATCTGCGCGACGCGATCCCGGATGATCTGCACCGCCGCCCGCTGCTGATCGACATGACCGCCTTCATTGCCGCCAAGGCCCGCGGACTCGGGATCCGCCGCGCCGCGGAGGCCATCGCCAAGCCGATGCGCAATCAGCGGTTGCAGTAGACGCCGCTCACTACCCGCCCGGAGGACGCAAATGCACGCAATCGAGCTTGAAGCAACCGTCGAACATCATTCGATCCGTCTGCCGGAGACCATACCGGACGGTACCCACCTGCGCGTGCTGTTGCTGATGGATGATCCACCTCGCCCCGCCGATGACGGCGGTGATCTGAAGGGCCTGTTGGCGGGCTTGACGGAGGGTCTCACGGCCGAAGATCTGCACCGCGCTCGGGACTTCGGTCGGGGTGATCCGGAATGGGCTTCCTGATCGATACCAATATCCTGTCGGAAGTGCAGAAAGGCGCCCGTGCCGATCCCGGCGTGCGCGCCTGGTATGACGCGGCGGATCCACGCGAGCTCTATCTCTCGGTGTTGGTGCTCGGTGAAGTGCGCCAAGGCATCGATCGCCTGCGTCGCCCGCTACGCGCCATGGAGAGCGAAGCGAAGGCGCGTAGTCCCGGGTAGGCGTGGGCACGAGCGTGTTGCCGCAGTAGCGAAGGGGCGGGGGTCCCGGAGCCGCGGAGGCAATATGCTGAGCGCATCCCATACGCCGTCAAGCCATTTGAGGGCGCTGTCGTGTCAGGCGCACCAACGGGGAGTCGGGCACGGCTGCGACCGCAGGGCGAACCCGGGCACAAAAGGCCGTCGCCAAGGACCGAGTCCTCGCGGCAGCAGGATGCCCCCGCGAAGTATCACGAGGGACACGCGACTCTCCGGGTGATCCCGTTCAAGCCGGGCGATTGGAGCAACGGCTTGCCTCGGTCAAAGAAGGCTTTGCCGATCGCATCCTGTCCGTTTCAACCGAAGTGGCGGAGCGTTGGGGTCGTAACAATGTCCCGGATGCACTGCCGGTAATCGATGGCCTGTTGGCTGCCACCGCGCAGGAGTTCGGATTGACCTTGGTGACGCGAAATGTGCGGGATGTCGAGCGCAGTGGGGTGTTGCTGCTGAATCCGTTCTCCGACGCGGCATCGCCTTGACCGACGTGTAAACGAGATCCCACGGATGTATCTTCCATCATGTCACGATCCGATAATCTCGTCTGTGCGGCCGTGGCGACGGATCAGGCCATCATCATCAAGACCGTCACGGTCAACTGGACACGCCGGGAGGAAGGTTCATGAAGATCGTCTACTACGAAGAGGACGACACCCTGTTCATCGAGTTCTCGAAGGATCCCATCGTGCGTGACGAGACCCTGAGCTGGAACGTGAACATCGGCTACTCGGCGGCCGGTATCGGCGAGATGACCATCCTGGATGCACAGAAAAGCGGGTTTTACCCGTTGCAGATCGAGCGGGTGATCTCCGAAGCCGCCTGAGTGTCGTGATCAACCGCTGCTCCTCGCGCACGCATCGTCTCGACCGGAGCTTTCTGGCCAAGCAACTCCAAGGCGCGCGCAGTTTCCGGCGCATTGCCGGCCACTTCACCAGCTCGCTGTTCGGGATCGTCCATCAATGGCTGGAGTCGGTGGCGAACGTGCGCATCGTCTGCAACGTCGATCCGAGGATCTGAAGGTCGCGCAACTGCGCGAGGCGCGCATGCCGGGACGCTGGAACGAGCGCTCGATCGAGGCCGAATCGCTGCTCAACCGCGAGCGTTATCGGCGTCTCGATGCCTTTCTGGCCCGGCGCGGCCAAGTGATCCGGGTTGCACCCGACAGCCTCTGCGGCTTTCTGCACGGCAAAGCCGGCATGATCGAACGGGCCGACGGGCGCAAGGTCGGCTTCATCGGCTCGATGAACGAGACCCGACACGGTTGGCAGAAGCACTACGAGATCCTCCAGGAGGACGATACGCCCGAGGACGTGGCCTGGATCGAGGCCGAGTCGAGCGCTTGTGGAACGCGGCGAGGCCGCTGCCCGAGGCGGTCTGCCAGGAGGTTCGCCGGCGCGGGCGACGCTTCGAGGACGAGCTCGGCGAGATCACGACCGAGGAGACCCTCACCCCGGCGGCGCTGATCGAGTCCCCGCGGTACCGCGAGGCATGTCGCTGCAACCCTGGCAGCAGGTTTCGTCACCGAGTGTCTGCGACACTCCAACGACCACAGGGAAGGGGAGCGGTGGCTCAATGCTGTTGTCGCGAGGGGATAAGCAACGCCGGCGGCTCACTGGATATCTGGATGTCTGGACAACCTCAAGTCATGGGCGCCGGCCGAATAAAGGTTCGGATTGGCATCAGTCGAGCCTCCTCACTTCGTACCCTGAAGACGCACATGCTCATCAGCATATCGTGGGTTCTCCATCACGCGGGTGACCGGTGATGAGCAGCGCGGCTGGATCAGTGAATGCGACACCATGCTTGACCGCGATAGATCCGCACTGCGTTGCCGCGCTCAAGCTGGGTGTGCTGCCGCCAGCGCTGGTTCTCGGCGGCGCGCGTCTTATCATCGGAGCGTTCGGCGAGCAGGGCCATAAGCCGAGCGAGCGCGAGTCGGCGGTTGAGGTGCTGCGAGCGCTCTTCCCGAGCCAGCACATTGATCCCGGTTGGCACATGGGTGATGCGCACTGCACTCTCGGTGCGGTTGACGTGCTGGCCTCCGGGACCGGAGGCGCGCAAGGTTTCGATGCGCAGATCCCGCTCGTTGCAAGCGTCGGGATCGGGCTCTTCAAAGGCTGCGACGCTGACAAACCAATTCTGCCGTTTGTGGTGTGGTCGATAGGGACTGGTGCCGATCCACTGAATAGTGCCAAGCCAGGTGCGGACGGACGTCACGGCGTCCGGGCCATTGATCCGCAATAGGATGGAGCGCGCCGTACCGCCATGTTCGCCGGGCGTGCGGGCGATCTCCTCCACGGAGAGCCCCCGGTCCTCCAAGTCGCGGCTCAGGAGCGGCGCCAAACGCCCCACTACCCATTCACATTCGGCCGGACAGCGCCCGGCGGAGATTTGCAGCCATAGGGTCGCGGCGCTCATGATCGGCGATGCTCCTGCTTGCGCATGCCCGGTTGCCGATGGGCCGGGCGGCGCACCTTGTAGGTCAGCAGCGGGCGCAGGGCAGCAATGATCGTGCAGAGACCGGCCGCGACCAGATCCCCGACAACTCTCTCGATCCCCTTGTAGTTCTCCGGGGCCTCGTCATAGAGGAGTTCCTTGTCCTCGCAGATCACACGTCCGCCGAGTGCGGTCTTGATCAGATCCTCGGGGCGTTGTCGGCCGCTCAGCCGGCCGCGCGCCTCGCCGCGTTTCCATTTGCGCCCGGCGCCGTGGGCCAGCGAGTACAGGCTCTGTTTACAATCGACGCAAGGCTTGACCAGATAGGACAGAGTGCCCCGTGAACCGGGAATCACCAACGCTCCACGATCGGACGGAGCGGCACCCTTGCGATGCAGCCACAACCGCTCGCCTTGCCAATCCATCGGCTGGACCAGGTTGTGCCAGACATCGAGCCGGCGCGCGCCGTCCGCGTTCAGGGCATCCAGAATCCGCCGTGCGATGAGGGCGCGATTGGCTTCGGCCCAACGCAGGGCCTGCTCGTGTTGGCGCAGATAGTCCAGGGATTCCGGGGTTTCCGGATCCAAACCAGCATGCCCCTTGGCGGCGATCAACGCATGCAGGATGGCCTCGCCGAGTCCGCGCGAGCCACTGTGGACCAGGAGCAGCGCCTGATCAGGATCGATCCCCAGCGTCAGTAATGCTGGCGGGTCCAACACCGATTCGATGCATTGCATCTCCGCGAAGTGATTGCCACCGCCGATGGTGCCGAGGGCGGTATCAAAGGCGGTCGGCTCAAGGGCGAAGTCAGCACGCCAGTCGGCCAGCGCGCCTTCCCATGGATCTTCGAGTCCCTGCAAACGCTCGGCGGCCCGTTCCGGCTTGAACTTACGCACCAACAGATCCGTCTGCCAGAGCGTCATGCCGCAGCCGATGTCGTTGCCGACCAGCGCAGGGTAGATCAGGTCACTGAGAAAGGCTGCGCCGATAGGATAGCCATTACCGGGATGCAGATCGGGTAGCCCGACGGCCTGACGCATCCCCGGAAGCTGTGCGGTCTGTTCCAGTTGGCGAAGCGCTTCGCCCTCGATCCAGCTCTCGGCGGACGCGATGAGGTGGTAGGGATGGTTCATCGGCAGCTTGGCGTATCATTATAGTTGAAGCTGTCGCGAGGTGATTGGAAGGTTGGTGACTGTCACCGAACCTCGTATCACCCTGCTGATGCCTGTCGCCGCGACTCCAAGGCCGAGGGGTAGGTTTTGGCCAACTCCAGGCTGGCTATCGGCATACGTAGGTCGATGCCGTACATTTACCCCACCTCTCGGCAGAAGTCGCAATTCTAAACGAAACCAAGAGTTTGATGTTCGGGTCACGACCCGCCACTTTCTCAAGCCCTCGCAGCATACGGCCGCACAAGGCGCGGAATCTCCTCGGGGTCGACCATGAGCAGGATGGAGCGCGCCTTCCCCGGCGTGCGGCTGATCAACCCCTTCTCCGAGAGCGTGACGAGCATCTGATGGATGGTAGAGGGTGACGTCCCGAAGAAGCGCTGCAGATCGGCCTCAGCCGGGGGTTGATCGAACATCACGGAGTAGTTGTAGATGAAGGCCAGGTATTGGCCCTGCTTTTCGGTGAACGGCTCGGCCATATCGCCCCTACCGCAGACGAGTGCCCGCCAGGGATGCGCGGTCGATCGACCAGCGCGCCGTCCCCGTCGGGCAACAGCGTTGATCTTCCGGCTTCGGCATGGTCGTCGTCAGCTCGATGCGGTCCGACAGGAACGCGACGTCGCGCGGCTCCATCCCGTAGACATCAAGCACGCGCCCGGTCAGACGATTGTCCGCCCCCGAACGACTGAAATGACCCATTTCGATCGTGACGTTGCCGGCCGCCCCTTGGATCTCCCGGTACAGGATACCGATCGCCTCGGTCGCCCGCGCCGGAGTCGTGCTGTCAGGAAGCCAAGAAGGAGAGAATGTGCCGCCCTGCCACGTCGCGTCGCGTCGCGTCGCGTTGCGTCCGACGGGATACGGTCATCATTCGCCACCCCGAAGTGGTCGAGCACTTCGGCGAGGATCGGCTGCTACGCTGAACCAACGAAGACCTCCGCCGAGGTTCAACCAAAACCGTTCGATGGGGTCGCGTAAAACCAAGCCGCGTGTGCTTGAACGGGTCGCTGCAACCATGAGTCGGGTATATTACCCTCAGTCATGACGTCGGTTCCCCTGATCGACCCACCACGCGACGAGGATGTCCGCAGCCCCTGATCGTCCACCCGTCGCCTGTCTGTGCCTCGACATCGAGACGGCCAAGCAGGATGCGCTCTGTCTGCGCGAGATCGGGCTCTACCGCCCTGATCTGGACGCCCGTGCGCGGATCTCGGCTCGGGCGCCCGATTTGGTGTCGCGTGTCGACGCGCTCACCGAGGGCGCGGGCTTCGCGTTGGGCCACAACATCGTTGCCTTCGATGGACCGACGCTCGCCGTGTTGCACCCCGGCCTGGCCCTGCATCGGCTGCCGCTGATCGACACGCTTGAGTTCTCGCCGATCGCCTTCCCGCAGAACCCGTATCACCGTCTGGTCAAAGACTACCGTCTCTGTACAACCACGCGGAACGATCCGGTACGCGATGCCGAGATGGCCTACCGGTTGTTCCTCGACCAATGGGAGATCTTTCGAACACGCACGGTCGAGCACCCGGATGAGATGTTGTGCCTGCATTTCCTCCTGGCTCCGCAGAACGGCATCGGTGTGGCGAGTTTCTTTGCCACCCTGCGCCGTGCCCTGCGTCCCTCGCTCGAAGAGGCAGCTGCGGCCTGGTCGCGGGCCACCGCCGGCAAGGTCTGCATCACGGGGCTTCGGCGGATCATCGAGCAGTGGTTGCCCGATCCGCAGTGGCATAAGCCGTTGGCCTATACCCTGGCTTGGCTGCGGGTGGCGGGCGGTAACTCGGTGCTGCCGCCCTGGGTGAAGCTGAGCTTTCCCAAGACCGGGGAAGCCATCGCCGCGCTGCGCGACGTACCCTGTACCGATCCGGCCTGCGCCTGGTGCCGCGAACAGCACGATCTGGAGCGGATGCTCCCGCACTATTTCCCTGGCATCACCGAGTTCAGGCCATCGCCCGCAACACCCGACGGACGCTCGTTGCAGCGGGCGATCGTGGAGAACGGCTTTGCCGGACGCTCAACCCTGGCCATTCTGCCCACCGGCGGGGGCAAATCGCTGTGCTTCCAGTTGCCGGCACTGGCGCGCTACTACCGCACCGGCAGCCTCACGGTGGTGATCTCGCCGCTGCAATCGCTGATGAAGGATCAGGTGGACAACCTGGAGGCGCGAGGCGTGACCTGCGCGGGCTATCTCAACAGCCTGCTCACTCCGCTCGAGCGTCAGGCGATGCTGGAGAAACTGCGCCTCGGCGACCTGGGGCTGATCTTCGTCGCCCCCGAGCAGTTTCGCGGCACCGCCTTCGGCAACGCCCTGCAGCACCGCGAGATCGGCGCCTGGGTCTTCGACGAGGCGCACTGTCTGTCCAAGTGGGGGCATGACTTCCGACCGGACTATCTCTACGTCTCGCGCTTTATCCAGCGGCGCCGCAAAGCGCTTCCCGAGCCGGTGTTCTGTTTCACGGCCACAGCCAAACCCGATGTGGTCCAGGATATTCGGACGCACTTCGAGCAGCGGCTCGGCCTGGCGATCGAGCTGATCGAAGGCGGTGTCAGCCGCGGAAACCTGATCTACGAGGTGCGAGCCGTCCCGGCACAGGTGAAGTACGGCGAGGTTCTGTCGCTGTTGCGCGAGACCTTGCGCGAGGAGGGTGGGGCGATCGTGTTCTGTGCCCGCCAGAAGACGGTCGAGGAAGTCGCCGCATTCCTCAAACAGGCCGGCCTGGAGTGCGGCTATTTCCACGGCGGCATGCCGCCGGGCGACAAGCGCGCGGTCCAGGAAGCCTTCATCGGCGGCACGCTGCGGGTCATCGCCGCGACCAATGCCTTCGGGATGGGTGTGGACAAGCCCGACGTGCGTCTGGTGATCCATCTGGATACGCCCGGATCACTGGAGAACTACTTACAGGAAGCCGGCCGGGCCGGGCGTGATCAGGCGCCGGCGCGGTGTGTTCTGCTCTATGACGAAGCGGATCTCGATGTGCAGTTCCGCCTGCTGCGAAACTCGCGCCTGACTCAGCACGACATCCACTCCATCTTAAAGGCCCTGCGCGTCATCGAGCGCAAGGATCGCAGCGAGGGGGAGGTGGTGGTCACCAGCGGAGAGATCCTCCTGGAGATCCCCGAGCAGCACCGCATCGACCCGGACGCCAAGGATGCCGAGACCAAGGTCCGCATCGCAGTGGCCTGGCTGGAGGAGGCACGTCTGCTGGAGCGCCACGAGAATCATACCCGCGTCTTTCCGGGCAGCCTGTTGGTCGGGAGCTTGGACGAGGCACGCGTCGCGCTGCGTAAGAAGCTCGGACCCACGGCCGACATCGATCCCTATCTGGCCGTTCTCGCGGAACTGCTTGCCGCGGACGACGACGAAAGCCGCTCGACCGACGATCTGATGCGCGCCACCGGCAAAGACTCGCGCACGCTGCAAGCCATGCTGCGCGAGCTGGACCAATGGCAGCTGCTGTCCAACGAGACCGAGATCGGTGTCACCCTGTACCGCGACCCCGATACCGCCGAGCGGCTGGCGGAGCTGACACGGATCGAGGCGGCGCTCCTCGGGCACCTGCGCGAAGCGGCGCCGGACGCCGATACGGAAAGCTGGCAGCTCCTGAATGTGCGCCGACTCTGCGACACCCTACGGCGCGATACCGGCGTGGAGATCGATCCGCATCGCCTGTCGCGTCTGCTCAAGTCCTATGCCGAACCGTTCGGTGAAGGCGTCGAACATCGGGGCTTTTTTGCGCTGCGCCCTGCCGGAATGGATAACCGCGCCATCAAAGTCCTGCGTTCTTGGCGCGACATCGCGCACATCGGTGAGCGGCGTCTGCGCGTGGCGCACGCCCTGGTGGCCATATTCCTCGCGGCACGACAGGGCAACAACCTGCTCGTCGTCCTCAAGCTCGGGGAGCTGGAACGCACGTTGCGCGCCGACCTGACACTCCAGGATCTGGAGATCCAACGCTGGAACACAGCCCTCTCCGCGGCACTGCTTTACCTCGATGCCAATGAGGTGCTGCATCTGGCGCGAGGCAAGGCAGTGTTTCGTGCAGCGATGCGCATCGAACTGAACCCCGAAGCGCGACGACGCCAGTTCAAGAAGTCCGACTATGCCGAGCTGGCCCTGCACTACAAGGACAAAATCGTTCAGGTCCACGTCATGGCCGAGTACGCCAAGCTCGCACTCGGCAAGGTTCAGGCGGCGATGCGATTCATCGTCGACTATTTCAGACTCGATCGCGACGAGCTCATCCGGCGCTACTTCGCCGGCCGCCAAGAATTGCTCGAGAACGCCACCACCGAGGAGGCACATCGACGCATCCTCATCGACCTGCGCAATCCCGACCAACAGGCCATTGTCGCGGCACCCCTCGAAGGCAATCACCTGGTCCTGGCAGGGCCCGGCTCGGGCAAGACCCGGGTGATCGTGCATCGGGTCGCCTGGTTGTTGCGCGAATGCATGGTGCTGCCGCAGACCATCATGGTCCTGGCCTACAACCGCTCGGCTGCCGCCGAGATCCGGCACCGCCTATGGGCACTGGCCGGTCCGGATGCCGCCGGCGTTACCGTGCAGACCCTGCACGGGCTGGCGATGCGCCTCACCGGCACCAGCTATGCCGTGGCGATCGAACGGGGCGATACACTGGATTTCGGGGCCGTGATTCGCCAGGCCACCGCCGACCTGAACCGGAGCGATGAGGGTAACGGAATCGGCGCGTCCGTTGCGCGCGATCGCATGCTCGCCGGACTGCGCTTCCTGCTCGTGGACGAGTACCAGGATATCAACGGCGACCACTACGAGCTGATCAGCGCCCTTGCCGGCCGCACCCTGCAGGCCGAGGAAGACCGCCTGTCGCTGCTCGTGGTGGGCGACGACGACCAGAACATCTACGCCTTCGACGGCGCAAGCGTGCGCTACATCCGCCGGTTCGAGGAGGACTATCAAGCGCGACGCTACCAGCTGATCGAGAACTACCGATCAACTGCTCACATCGTCCACTGTGCCAACCGGATCATCGCGCGTTCACGCGACCGCATGAAGGCAGGACAGGAGATCCGCATCGACCATGCCCGCCGCGAGCAGCCCGAGGGCGGCGACAATGCCGCATGCGATCCGGTCGCCGAAGGCCGGGTGCATGTCCTCGAAGTGCCCCGCGACGCGCGCTTGGAAGCTCAGTTGGCCCTCGCCGAGATCCAACGCCTGCACGCTCTCGCGCATGCCGGCGGGGCAGGGCAGTGGGGCCGCTTCGCCGTCATCGCACGGCGCTGGGGCGATTTGGAGCCGTTGGCCGCGCTGTGTCGCCGCCGGCGCATCCCCGTCCGCGTGCTGCGGGATCAGCATCAACCCAATCTGCATGTGACGCGCGAAGGCCGTGCGCTGCTCGATCTGCTGCGCGGACAGCGTCGCCGCAACCCGCACACGCGTCTACTGCTGCGCACCGGTGTGCTGTCGCGCTGGTTTCGTCGCCGCTACGGCATCCCGGTCGACGGCCTGATCGAACACCCGTTTCAAGCTGCACTGGCCCGCTTTATTTCAGACACCGAGGGCGCGGTCTCCGCCGGCGAGCAGGTGATCGGCGATCTGGTGGAGTCTATCTACGAGATCGGGACAGGCATCAAGGCGCTCGCACAGGGCGGCGCCAATGGCCCGCTGGTGCTGATGACGGCACACCGGGCCAAGGGGCTGGAGTTCGATCATGTCCTGATCCTCGACAGCGGGGGCTGGCAATCCGGCAGCGACGACGAGCGCCGCCTCTTCTACGTGGCGATGACCCGAGCACGCAAGACGCTGACCCTGTGCGAGGAGCATGGTGGTAAGCACCCCTTCATCGCCGCTACCGACGGGCTGACACTGCGCTCGCGAGCGGCCCGACCCGAGCCCGAGCCGGGCCTGGGGAACCGAACGCTGATCGCCGCCCCGGAGAAGATCGTGCTGTCCTGGCCGGGCTACTTCCCGGCGGGTGCCCAGCTGCATCGCGCACTGGCTGCGCTCGACGTCGGCAGCGAGCTCGTACTGCGCGAGCGCGCCGACGGCAAAGCCGGATGGGAGATCGCCGACACGCAAGGGTTTGCCGTGACGCGCATGTCCTCGAAGTTCCGGCCCCCGGTCGGACGGATCGTCGCGGTCCGCGTCGCGGCAATCCTGGTCCGTGACGCCAAGGCCGAGGAGCAACAGAACGTGCGCTGCGCACGCTGGGAGTTGGTGTTGCCGGAGATTGAGTATGAGCCGGACCCACACTCGGTTTCATCGAGCCGCATTCCGGCATAACGGCTTAGCGTGTACACTTCGAGATCGGGGGTACGACTGCCCCCAACTGCGCACATCGGAGGAACAGGATGAAACGCAGGATGCTATTGCTGCTTGTCGGGGGATGCCTCACAGTGTCGGCCTTCGCGGATACGGCTGCCGTGAACACGCCGGGCGACGGCTTTTTGGCCCTTCGCAGCGAACCGAGCACGAAGCAAGGTGTGCGTCTCGGGAAGATCCCGCACGGGACCCTGTTGGAGTTGGGCGAGTGTGTTCGTCCCTCGGCAACGCATCGCTGGTGCAAAACCACCTATCAGGGGCAAATCGGCTGGATCTTGGACACCTACGTCATTCGGGACACTGCACGCGTGCGGGAAGGTCAAACCGCGGTCGATCCATCGGTGGAGCGCGCAATCCTGCGGGCGGTCGCCGAGGACTGCACGCCCGATTGGTGTCGAGCGAGCGTCGAGCAGGTTATGGGCCGCTATGCGACGGTCTTTATGATGTGCACCTTGCAGGCGTGCGAAAACGCCACCGCGTATCTGAAAAAAGAGGGCAACACCTGGGTGCTGGTCGATCACGGCACGGGCATCACACATGAGGATTTGATCGGGTATGGGTTTCCGTCCTCTGTCGTGGATGCCCTGATGCAGTGAGGCGGGCGGTTCCGCCTTTTGCGAGGCCCGATCGACGAAGGCATGGAGAGACCCGGACTTCTCGCTCGCCGGCGGCAGGAGGCTCACCTCAGCTGCACCTCGGCGACGTGGATCTGTCTGCACAAGTCCAGGACCTGCCCCGCCAGCGCACGCTCAGCCCGATCGGTCTCCTCGAAAGCCAAGCTCGCGTTGCCATCCTCCAGGCTTTCGATCACGGTCTCGGGATCAAAACGGGTCAGACGGATACCGGCCCTGACGCGCTCCAAAGCGGCGAGCAGGGCAGGGAGGTGGACGCGGTTGCGTCGGCGGATTTCTTCCAGCAATGCATTGCGATCCATGGCGTCACCTCGTCGGAATTGCGTTATGTCGGCGAAGACGTCGACTCGGTCGGCAGAGCGTCTGCGCATTAAACTCCTGAACGAAACCCGCAACCGCGCCAACGAGAGGTTCCCAATGCCCATCCTCCTACAGATCGACTTCCCCTTCCAAGGCCCTTGGGGCGCCGAGATGAGCGCCACCATGCGGGGCCTCGCCCAATCCATCGCGCAAGAGCCCGGCTTGCTCTGGAAGATCTGGACCGAGAACCCCGAGACGGGCGAAGCCGGCGGCATCTACCTCTTCACCGACCGGCCCAGCGCCGAAACCTATCTGGCGATGCACGCCGAGCGACTCGTCGGCTTCGGGATCCCGCACGTCAACGCCAAGCTCTTCGAGGTGAACAGGGAGCTTTCCGCGATCGACCGGGCGCCGCTCGAGGCGTGAAGAACAAGGATCCGGCACGTGAAAATCAATGGGCAGGCCCACCGCAAGATCCAACGAACGACTCCGCGGATCGCGCGGACCATGGGATGACATGATGGTCAAGGCAGAGCGAATCGCAGTCATCGGCTTCGGTATTACCGGGCTCGCCTGTGCACGACGCCTGACCGATGCCGAGACCCGGCCCGGACATGCTTTAACTGCCGCAAGTTGGCAACTTGCTTGAGCAAACGACTCTCTGGGACCGCCGCTCGATTTCAACTTCACCTACCATAATGCCTGCGACTGTCTCGCCATGCCCTACAACGAATTCCTCAGCGCTGCAGCAATCACGCTTACGCTCGTGGCGTTCTACCCGTATCTGCGCGGCATCATCCAAGGACAAGTGAAGCCCCACGTCTTCTCTTGGATCATCTGGGGAAGTACAACTTTCGTGGTCTTCCTCGCTCAGCTCCAAGCCGGCGGGGGAGTAGGAGCCTGGCCCATCGGGGTTTCCGGTGCAATCACGCTCCTGATTGCCGTACTTGCCTACGTCAAGCGAGCGGATCTCACCATCACGGGAGCGGACTGGTTTTTCCTCGTTGCGGCTTTCTCCTCTCTTCCACTGTGGTATGCGACCTCCGATCCCATGTGGGCAGTGGTTGTGCTCACCGCCGTCGACCTCTTGGGCTTCGGACCAACGATCAGAAAAGCCTATGCGGCACCTCACTCAGAATCATTGACGTTCTTCGGTCTCTTTGCGGCGCGCAACATCATCGTGGTCATGGCACTGGAGCGCATTTCCGTCGCGACGGTCTTGTTTCCTGCCGCCATCGCAGTAGCCTGTATTTTTCTCATGACCCTGATCGCCTATAGAAGAAGGGTTCTGGCCGCAACGTCGCCTTAAAGCTTGGACCACCCAGTCGGATCAGGAACTCGACTCGAACAGGCTCCCGGATCTCGGGGAACTCTTCCAAGAACTCTGAAGTGTAGGACGTCGACATGCCGGTGCCTGCGGAATATGAGCGCGCTTCAGCGCAGTTTTATGATTATCTGGTGGACGCACGGGATACGGCCGGGCTTTGGAGCACCCACGTCGCCTATACCATGACACAGGGGGTCTTTCAGGTCTTCCGGCGAAGGTTATCGACGAACGATGCGATTGCATTCGCCAATGTCCTGCCAATTTGCCTCAGGGCACTGTTCGTGACCGATTGGAATCTCGACGAGGAAAGAAAGCCATTCGAGGATCGCGAGTCCATGACACGTGAAGTCAAGTTGCTGCGCGCGGAACATAATTTCTCCCCGGAAACCGCGATCCGGGATGTCGCGCAGTCGTTGAGGCGGCACGTGGATGAAGAAGCCTTCGATCGATTGCTCGCTCGCTTTCCTGAGGGTGCAAGGGGATTCTGGGAGCCATGAACCACACTCGGCCCGGACGCCTCGCAAGACGTCAGCCGGCGTCGGAGTGAGCCGTCGCGGCCCCTCGGCTGAGATTTCCACTCGGCTCGGATGGACCCGCCATTGCCCTATCAAACCCTCGGCTATGCCATCTTCGCGCCCGCCTATGCTGGCTTCGGACTGCTGGTGGCGTGGGCCTGATGGCGCTACCCGCCGAGAGTCGGGTTTGCCAGAATTTGCGGTGCTTTGCCCGCTACGAGGACGGGTGATCAATAGGTGGGGTGATGTGCACGCTGAAGTGGATCTGCTGGATGTCGTGCGAAGCGGCCTTGCGCCGGATCGAGAAGCGGGCGAGGAATGGAGCGTGAACCGGGCTGGATGAATCCAGGTGGGCAGGTGATCCATCCGCACCGAAAGTCTCGATCCCGAGAGTGGCTCGCACCCGACCGACATGAGCGTTGACGGCGGCATGCGTCGAGCGACTTGGCGAGGACTCATCACTTAGAATCCACCTCGCCTGCTAAGGAATCCCCTCTAACAACAGGAGACAGCACCGTGAACGACTACAGCAACCGCGTCACCGTCGTCGACATCCAGATGCCCTTTTGGTCCATGGTTGTCTTCATGGTGAAGGCGGCCATCGCGTCCATACCGGCCATCATCATCCTCTCCATCTTGTTTGCGATCGTCATGGCGATCTTCACGGCCATGTTCGGCGGCATGGGCATGATGTAGGTCCGCGTCTCTGCCTCGCGCCGCCGTCGGCGGCGAGAGGCTCACTTGAGCTGCGCCTCGGTGACGTGGATCTGCCTGCACAGATCCAGAACCCGCGCCGCCAGCGCACGCTCGGCCCGATCGGACTCCTCGAAGGCCAGGCTCGCGTTGCCATCCTCCAGGCTGTCGATCACGGCCTCGTGATCCGCTTGGGTCAGGCGGATGCCGGCCCTGACGCGCTCCAACGCGGCGAGCAGGGCAGGGAGGTGGGCGCGGTTGCGTCGGCGGATTTCTTCCAGCAGTGCCTTGCGGTTCATGGCGTCGCCTCGTCGCTGCGTTGATGTCGACGGCGGATGCCGCAACTTCCGGTAGATCGGCAGAACGGCCGAGCGTGTGCGTCGCGCGCTCCGGTCCGATGCATTCTCCTCGACCCGACCACCAACCCGCCATGATCGAAGTCCCGTCTACATCGATATCGCCGCCCCCTACGACCCTTGCCGACGTCCATGCCGACCTTGCCCGACGCGAGGTCGTCGACACTGCCGCGATGTCATGGGAACCCAGCCCGAGCGGCACCGTTTGGCGCAAGCCGCTGTTCCGTCAAGGCGGTGAATCCGGCCCGGTGACCAGTATGGTGCGCTATGCCCCCGGCGGGGCCTTCCCCGAGCATACTCATCCCGAGGGCGAGGAGATCCTGGTTCTCGACGGGGTCTTCTCCGACGAACACGGCGACTATCCGGCCGGCACCTTCCTGATGAACCCCCACGGTAGCCGGCATTCCCCGCGGTCCGCTCCGGGATGCACGCTCTTCGTGCGACTGCGTCAGTATCCTGGCGCGGATCGCCCGCGGTTGGTCGAGGACACGCACGCCGGGGAAGGCTGGCGCCCCGGCCTGGTGGAAGGTCTCGCCGTACGCCCCCTCTACGCGCAGTCCGGCTACCCTGAGAGCGTCGCCCTGGTGCGCTGGGCGCCGGGGACGCGGTTTCAGTCCCACACGCATTGGGGCGGCGAGGAGATCCTGGTCCTTGAGGGCGAGTTCGCCGACGAGTACGGGCGCTATCCCGAGGGCACCTGGATCCGCAGTCCGCATCTGAGCCGGCATACCCCGTTCTCGGATACCGGATGCCTGATCTACGTGCGGGTCGGGGGGCTGTGAAGCCAGGCTATCGCTTTTTCTCGACGATCCGGGTCGGGATGCCGTCGATACTGACTTGGTTCTTCTGCTCCCAGTAGTCGCGCACGCCCTCGTCGCCTTTCTTAACCGCCCAGTCGACGAGCTGCTCGCGATCACCGCGATAGGCGAAGTAGGGCACGCCCATTCCGCAGGAGGTCTGCACTAAGTGCACGGCGAGGTCGAAGATCTGACGCGCTCCCGGTAACGGCTTGAACAACGACAGGAGATCGGCCCAGTCGGGATCACCTGGATGGACTACACGCGCCGCGCCGTAGACCCGCAGAATCATCGGCGGATCCTCGAAGGCGCAGAACATCAGCGTCATCCGCGGATCGCGCTGCACGTGTGCCGAGGTCTCGTTGCCGCTGCCGGTCAGGTTCAGCCACAAGACACGACCGACGTCGACGACCCGCAGGGCGTCCATACCCTTCGGAGAGAGGTTGATGCGACTGTCCTTGGTCGCCGTGGCGACGAAGAAGATCTTCTGCTCGGCGATGAAGCGGATGTGCCGTTCGGAGAGTTCATCGAATTTCCGGCCCATTGTCATGCTCTCCCGTGCGAACCAAGTCGATGTGTCGTCGGCCGAAGCCTCCGCTGGCAGACCGCCGTTGCAGTAGACTCCAGGGCCTTACCCTCCACCGCACCAACGAGAGGTCCAGATGTCCATCCTCCTACAGATCGACTTCCCCTTCCAAGGCCCTTGGGGTGCCGAGATGAGCGCCACCATGCTGGGGCTCGCCGAATCCATCGCGCAAGAGCCCGGCTTGCTCTGGAAGATCTGGACCGAGAACCCGCAGACGGGCGAGGCCGGCGGCATCTACCTCTTCGCCGATCGAATCAGCGCCAATGCCTATCTGACGATGCACACCGAGCGGCTTGTCGGCTTCGGTGTGCCGCACGTCAACGCCAAGTTATTCGAGGTGAATCGGGAGCTCTCGGCGATCGACGGGGCGCCGCTGGAGTCTTGAAGCACGGCCGTCGGATGACGCCTCCGGTGCCGCTTCACCGATCCCGGAGCAACCACCGCCCCGACCCGTAATCCGGTGTGTTGGTCCCGGGGATAGCATCGTAGACCTTGCCGTCGCGGATGATCCGACGGTCAGCGGAACCATAATCCGGGGTGCGGGTGCCGGGGATCGCCGGATAGATGACCCCGTCCCGCTCGATCAAGAGCGGCCCGCCGTAGTCGGGGGTGTTGGTGCCGGGGATCGGGCGCCAGATCTCGGTATCGGCCCGGGCCGGCATGGCGGACCCGACACCGACGCCCAGCAGCGTCACCCACAGGATCGATCGCACGGACAGGTTCATCGGTTCACCTCCATCATCGCCACCATGTTGCCGGGGTGACGGCGAAAATCGACGGTTTCGCGTGGCGCATGGACGACCGCGCCCCAATGGCAGAGGTCGGGATCACGCGTGTCCCAGGATGGCATCGTGATGCGACACGGCCTGTCGGATCGCGCTTTCGGTCCACACGCGCCCTTGGTCCATGGTGCCGCTCCGACGTTTCGTCACGACGGAACGGCCGATGGATCTAGACGATCACACCCGTTTCTCCGGGCAACAGGATCGGTGCATCGTCCGAACAAGGTTTAATGTAAAGACCCAAACGATAGAGTCGATTCCAAACCTGATCCCGCCTTTTCGGCGACAAACGCCGATCGATCAACTCTTGGATGACGGAAATAAAGAGAAAATCGTCGGTGTCCATCACCATGCGTTTTTGATTCCCGAGGTCCAAGTGGGCTTCGTAATCGTTCTGCTCGTGTTCGTAGAGCTTCCAACACTGACCGCTGCGCTTGTCGCGAATCTTCAGCCCGGCCGGCCATGCCAAACTCTGCTCACCGCATTCCCTCAGTACCTCGGCCTGTTGCTCCGCATGCGCGAGGGCCTTGGGATCCCCCCGGACACGCAGCCGCCGGAGTCGATCATCGAATGTCATGCAGTCGGAGAGCATGACGAGCTCGAGCTCGAAGGAGGGCGTTTCCCGCGCCATCGCGATGTAGATCAACTCGACATTCGCCAGCATGTCGTAGATGACATGGGCGACAAGCAATGTGAGGAGCACGGACCGCCACAGTGGGTCGCCATGCAGCAACTCCTGCGCGACCAGCAGGGTGAGCAAGAGAACGTAGACCAGCAGGATCGTGTTGATCCCGAGAGGACTGATCAGATTACGAAGGTGATGCATGCCCACATAGCCACCCACAACGACCCTCGGGTAGAAGCGAGTGAAGATGAAGGTCCGAAGTCCTTCGATCGATGAATCCTTGTATTTACGCTTCAGCGTGAACATACGTGCCTTCCATAAGAGTACGATTCGGATCATCTCGCGTGGTGTGATCTGCTCCCGAGAGCCGGTCGTGACCCACGCGCCCTGACCCAAGCCTCTCACACCGGTGCGTCACGGCATGTCGGATCAACCTCGCCCGGACCGCAACGCGGACCCTCGGCCGCGATCACCGACCCGCACACCTCCTCAACTCGCCTTGGAGGGCCTCGGTGAAGGTCTGCTTCACCTCCAGCCAGGATCGGCTGGCGATGGTGATCGGTGCCGGCGCCGGAAAGTCCTTGAACCAGGGACCGTAGGAGGGGCGCAACACCTGCTCACGCTCGGCGGCGAGCACCGCGAGGTCCGCGCGCTTGACCTCGGGCGGCTCGGGATGAATGAGGCCGAAGACCTCCGCCACCACGGCGGTGATGCGCACCTCCACGGCTTTGTACTCCGGCAGCACCTGTTTCAGCGGGCTCACCATATCGCCGATGTACGCCTCGGCGGCATCGTGCAGCAGCCCGTCCAGACGAAGGTCCGGGGGCAGCAGCTCGGCGACGTGGAGCGAATGCTGGGCGACGCTGTAGGGGAACAGCGCAGCGCCGTTGAAGCGGTTCATCAGCGACAGGGAATGGACAATGTCCTCCAGGCACACCATCTCGGGTTGCGGATCGCGCAGGTCGAACGCGATGCCGCTATAGGTGTGGATGTCGACGGGTCGGGTGGTCATGAGCAGCGCGCGGGCCTCGGTTCAGGGGTGGTCTCGGCATCTTGCCACCGACCGCCTCCCGACGCGGCGATGCGTGCCCGTCGCGAGTGCGACGGTCGGTACCGCACACATGAAATCATCCCGCCATCGTGTCGGGATCGCCGTCCTTGCGGTGAATAGCCGCCTCGATCACCGCACGAAATGCGGCGAATCGATCCATCCATCTGGCCGTCCCGCGTCACGTCACCGTCCCGAACCGAACCGATCCAGCCGGCTCAAGTCACCGCCGGGCATTGGTGCAGGTAGATCGTGTCCGACAGCTGGCGCAGGACGAAGTCGGCCACGTCCGCCCGGCTGACGAGACCGGCCATCAGGGAAGGGTCAGTGCCGCTGAGATAGTCGCCGGTGCACGGTCCGTCACCGAGCCCGCCGGGACGCACAATGGTCCAGTCCAGGCCGCTCGCCCGAATGAGGCGTTCCTGTTCCGTCTTGGCCGCGATGATGGGTTTCAACACCGTGTCCATGGCCTGCTGAAACTGCGCACTGACCTGCTCGCGACTGTCGCCGACCCCGAGCGAGGTCACGGCAACGAGCCGACGCACACCGTGGGTCTGCATGGCCTCGATGATACGTTGCGTACCCTGCGCCTCGACCGGTTCGGCTCCGACCCCGGAGCCCAGTACGCAGATCACGGCATCCGATCCCTGAACACAACGGCTGGTCGCCTCCTCATCGAGCACATCACCCTGGATGAGGCTCACCCCGCTGCGCGCCTCGATCTTGGCGGGGTCGCGCACCAGTGCCGTCAGGGTGTGCCCCGCCGCGAGAGCCTGCTCCAGAACCTGTCGGCCGGTTCCACCGGTCGCGCCGAAGAGTGCGATCTGCATGCTCGGATGTCCTCGAGGAATGTGGTTGATCGAGACGGTCACCGGAGCGGAGCGCCCGGCGACCTAGGGCATGATGACGGCTGGATCGGCAATCAACCGTGCCACCCCGATCAATCCCGCGGGAAATACTTCTTCGACCCGCTCTCCCGCACGCAGTAAATCCCGCCCTTCGGCCCCGTGCAGAGCCGCCCGGAATCGCACGGACAAGCGCCCGAGCTCGGCTTTGGGGGCACCGCGTTCCCGCCGCCGCGCCAATCCCAGGGCGCGATCGGCCTCGGGTCGGCCCAGAGTCCGACCCCATCCCTTCGCGCCGCCTTCTCGGCCGCCTCGTAGAGACGGCGGTCGCTCGGGGATTGCTCGCCCGCGTAAGAGCGATACCACCAAGCGTAGCCGGCTCGCACCAGGGCCAGGTTCACGTCGGCCCCGTCGAGCATGAGCTTACCGACCAGTCGATCGTAGCGATCGCGCTTGTGCCAAACGACGGTCAGGGTCTCGCCGCCGACTAGCTCAGAGAGCACCCGCTTGGCCTTGGCCCCGAAGGGTTGCTTGCTCTCGGGGGCATCGATACCGGCGAGGCGCACTCGGTGGGTGCGCTGGTTGGCATCGAGCACCTCGACGGTATCGCCGTCGAGAATTCGAACGACTTTGCCGTTGAGGGTGTAGGCATGGGCTGGAGGGAAGAACGGGAGGGTCAGGACGAGGAGGGCAGGGAGCAAACGCAGGAGCGAAAGAGACACGAGGTACCCCGGACAGCGGACATGGGTACCTTGGAGGGTAGACCAGTCCGCCGCCCGAGAGCGGCTGAGATGACCCGTGTTGTTTCCAACATCATCTCGTCACGGATTTCTAAGATTCGCTCATCTGACTTCTGCCGATCTATCCGTACTGCAGCACCTCTGGCCGAGAGGCGGCGGAAGGGCCCGTTCTCGACCCGGACCGGCCACCGAGCCGAGCTAGCCGACCGATCACTTTGCCCCAGAGGACTAAACCGCTCGCGCGGTAGGGGAGCGGGGATCGGATCTTGGAGCAAAAAGGCGGCGGACCAGCGGCTTGCGGTCTAGAGGTTGGAGGTGCAGTCAACCTCAACCTCCAGACAGGAGCACCGCCATGTCCGCCACACCGAATCCCATCAGCCCGTTGCGTCAGCGCATGCTCGAAGACATGCGCATGCGCAAGCTCGGCGAGAAGACGCAGGCCGGATATCTGCGAGCCGTGCGTGACTTCAACGTCTTTCTCGAGCGCTCCCCGGCGAACGCCACGGCGGAGGACGTGCGTCGCTACCAGCTGCACCTGGCCGACCGGGGGGTTTCGGCGATCTCGATCAACGCCGCCTTGACGGGTCTGCGGTTCTTCTTCGACATCACGCTCGATCGCGTCGCGGTGATGGCGAAGGTGGCGCATGTCCACCAGCCACGCACGCTGCCGGTGATTCTCAGCGTCGAGGAGGTCACCCGGTTGCTGGAGGCGGCGCCGGGGCTGAAGTACCGCGCGGCCCTCTCGGTCGCCTATGGCGCAGGGCTGCGTGCCTCGGAGGTGGTGTCGCTGAAGGTCGGCGACATCGACAGCGAGCGCATGAGCATCCGGGTGGAGCAAGGCAAGGGGCACCGGGATCGCTATGCGATGCTCTCCCCGACCTTGTTGGAGGTATTGCGGGCATGGTGGCGCGAAGGACATGCTCGGGGCAGGATGCTGCCGGGCGGATGGCTGTTCCCGGGGCAAAACCCGGTGGATCCGATGTCGACCCGTCAGCTCAATCGGGCCTGTCATGCCGCGGCCGACGAGGCGGGGATCACCAAGCGGGTCTCTCTGCACACGCTCAGGCACAGCTTCGCGACGCATCTGCTGGAGCAGAAGGTCGACATCCGGGTGATCCAGGTCCTGCTCGGGCACCGCAAGCTCGAGAACACCGCGCTCTACAGCCAGGTGGCGACCCGCACCTTGCGCGAGGTCACCGGTCCGCTGGAGCGCTTGGGCGGGGGCAACCCGGCGCCCGCCTGACCCGCGCACGCCGCTGCTCGGCGGTCATGTGGAGCAGTGCGACGCCTGCGGGCACATCCAAATCGCCTACAACTCCTGCCGCAACCGTCACTGCCCGAAGTGTCAAGGCGCGGCGGCGCAGCAGTGGCTGGCCGCCCGCGAGGCCGATCTATTGCCCGTGGAGTACTACCATGTGGTCTTCACCCTGCCGGCGCCGATTGCCGACATCGCCTATGACAACAAGCGCGTCGTTTACGGCCTGCTCATGCAGGTCGCCGCCGAGACGTTGCTGAGTATCGCCGCGGATCCCAAGCACCTCGGTGCCCGCATCGGCTTGACCGCCGTGCTCCATACTTGGGGCTCGGCGATGACGCATCACCCGCACGTGCACTGTATCGTCACCGGGGGTGGTCTTTCGCCCGACGGCGAACGCTGGGTGGCCTGTCGCCCCGGATTCTTTCTGCCCGTGCGCGTGCTCTCGCGGTTGTTTCGTCGGCGCTTCCTCGAACAGCTCGGTGCTGCACAGCAGGCCGGAGACTTGGCGTTCTTCGGCGAGCACGCGCACCTGGCCGCGCCCGAGGCCTTCGCCGCCTGGCTGGCCCCGCTGCGCCGGCAGGAGTGGGTGGTCTATGCCAAGGCACCGTTTGCCGGACCCGAAGCGGTGCTCGCCTATCTGTCGCGCTATACCCACCGCGTGGCGATCTCCAACACGCGTCTGATCGCCGATGATGCGCAGGGCATTACCTTTACCTGGAAGGACTACCGTACCAGCGGGCGCCACCGCCACAAGCGCATGACCCTTGCGCCGGAGGAGTTCATGCGCCGCTTCCTGCTGCACGTCCTGCCCTGCGGCTTGCATCGCATTCGCCATTACGGGCTGCTGGCCAATACGGCACGCGTGCGGAACTTGGAGCGTGCCCGCGCGCTGTTGACCGCCCCGGTCAACCCGATCCTCGCCATCCCGGTCGCGATGGAACCGGCCGCGTCGTCGGATCCGAGCACCACCACGGCCCGGCCCTGTCCGTGTTGTGGCGCCCCGCTGCGTATCATCGAGACCTTCATGCGAGGCCAAGTCCCACGTGCCGTCCCTTCACCGCGCAGTGCTTCGCCATGAGCCCCGCCCACGACCCCACGACGGCGGCGCTGCATCCGCGCCCGATGCGCCGGCTCGGCACCGGTCACGGACGGGCTGTGCCTCAAGCCCCGATCAGGAACAAAGCGAAGGTGACAGCCAAGCTGCCGATGGCCAACGCTCGCGCCATGACCCGCGCCGGGGAGACTCGACCAGCCCGCCCGCGCAGACCCGATCCGCTTTCCGGACCGCTCGCTCCGAGGCCGCGCCCCTCAAATCCCCATAGCCCGGAGCCAACCTCCCGCGGTTTCCTCCCTCGAGGCTTATCAGACGCCTACCGCCGCTCGCGCTCCGAGTCTTAGTCGTTAGCCCGCTTCAATGCCGTACCAGCCTCCACCGTCATCCTGCGGCGGCAGGCATCTGATAACCCTTAACAATAGCCGTCACCGAGGAAACACTCATCAGCGTCCCTTGAATGTCTCGTTCCGGTCACCGCCCCCTAAGAAATCCAGCACCGCCAACATAGTGCTCGACCGAAAACCCCGTTTTTTCCCGTCCCCGCACCCCGTCCTGAATGGCGGCCGGGGGCGAGTGTATTCAATCGAGCCTCATTCGATGCCCATTCGCGCAATCAAGCCGCTTAAATGAGAACGACTCGCATCGCCACCATGCGGCAGGCGCACCACTCCCGTCGGAGGAGGCGTCCGGCCCGATCGACAGGGTCAAGCCGCGCGTCGTCGGCGCTGTCGTTCCCGCTCGCGTCGCGCGTCCTCGGCCTCCCGCGCCAACAGCAGCGCGCCGATGCGCTGGATGTTGCGCGCCACCACTGCCAAGGCGACATAGCGCTTGAAGCCGTCGATCCCGTGATCGCGACAGCGGTCGAGCCCGTGGACCTCCAGCGCGTTGATGGCGGACTCCACGGCGGAGTGTTTCCGGCGCAGGTGGATGAAGCGCGGATCGCCTTCGCGTTCGCGCTCCACCGCCGAGCACTTGCCCTTCTTCGGCAGCACCGGAAAGTCGATCACCTCGGCCAACCCGCGTTGGTTGGCGGGGCTGTGAAAGCCCTTGTCCATGCTCGCGCTGGCGACCGTCGGGAAGCGCTCCACGGTCTCCTCCACCAAGGGAACGGCGACCTGATCGTCGGTGATGCGCTCCATGACCCGATGGTGCAGGATGAAGCCGTGCTGGTCTTCGACGATCGCCACGCGCAGACCCAGCTCCACCGGCACGCCGGCCTTGCCTTTGCTGATCCACTCGGTGTGGGGCTGGAAGATCGAGAAGACCTTCTCGGCATGCGGGATGGTCTGTCCGCACAGCACGCGGCGGCGGATCTGGTCGATCTGCCGCTCGCCGTGGGCGATGAAGGCATCCAGCGGCGCGAGCTGGACGTCCGGCAGCGCCGCGATCAGGTGCAGGCGGATGCGCGTCTCGCGCGCCCGCATCAGAAAGCCGCCGGCCAACTCCAGATAGGCGGCATGGGCCGCTTCGATCTCGACACGTCGTGCGGCCCGTTTGTCCGGATCCTGCGCGGTGGAGCGCTTGAGGGCTTGCGCCCGCCGATAGGCTTTCTTCAGGCAGCGCACGTTGTAGGCGCTTTGCCGCCAATCGCTCAGGCCGGCGTCCTCGCACAGCCCGGCGCTGGTTTCGATGGCCTTGCGCACGGCGTCGCAGAGCAGGTTGATGTCGGTGGGGTAATGCACGTGGGTCTCGACCACGAAGGAGTCACACCGCACCGCGAGGGGCTCGTCCGGACGGGTTTCGACCAGCGTATGGCCGGCATCCACGACCGCTTGGTTGATGCGGTCGAGCAGCTCGGGCGTGAACAGGCTCAGGTTGTCCTTGAGCGTCTGCAGGCTGTAGGTCGTGTCGTCGGCCCAGTCGGCATGACCGAGCATCTTGCGCAGGGTGGTGTGCTGGTTGGCCAGCTCGAGAATCCGATCGTAGTCGGTATTGAGCCCCAAGCGCAGCACCCCGAGCACCAGGATCGCCCACTGCGACAGACCGGGTCGGCCGGTCTCGGGGCGCGCCTTGCCGTCCTCGCCGCCGCCCGGCGGGCGCACCTCGGCGAGGATCGCGAACACGGGTTCGCGCAGTTGCGGGAGGGTGTAGATGTGCTGCAGTCCGCGCAGCAATTGCGGGATGTCGTCGCGCGAGCGCAGATCCAGCGCGATGGCGGCGATATCCTCCTCGCCGAGTTTCAATTGCGGATCGATGACGTTGCGCATAGCGGTTCGAATCACGAAGTTGATGAAGGCTCATGGCGCGCCCCGGCGAAAGTAGGCCGAGATCGCTGCCGAGTCATCGTAAAATCAATAGCTTGTGGCCTTACCTGTCCCTCTCGATCGAAAATCGGCGAGATCTTCGATCATGGGGACATATTATAACCGACTGTTTGAGAATAGGAAAGTTGGTTTCTGTTCGGGCACAACATAGGAATAGGCCCTACCGACGTATCGAAATCCGCCATCTCGCCAAATTGGTACATTTCGGTCCCAAGCGAGCACGGTGACGCCTGCGTCTGCGGCACGACTCAAGAACACCGGCGCCGTGAGATGCGGGACGCACCGGGACACCATCTTGCATGCCCTTTGAACCGCCCCCGGTTTTCCAGAGGATCCAACTTACGAGGGGATGGAGGACCGACGACAGGATCGAGTTTCACCCGAAGTGCGCGAGCGCGCCGTTGGCCTGGTGCATGAGCCTGCTCGATGCCTGGGCCCTGAACAAGATCTAAGGGGGTCAGCTCAAACCGCGGTCGAGCATGAAGCACTGGTCTCGGGTCCTACAATGCCGGCGTCGCGTAGATCGAAGAGGTCGCCCTGCGCCGGGCGCGTCGATGCTTAACGCCCGCGGAAATGCACCGCCCCGTCAATTGCCGGTCGCGCCCGAAGCAGCAAAGATCACCCGGATATCAGTCGGCGACGCGTTTCCGCTCTCCGAGAGGATCAGTCCCATAGCTCTGTCGACCTCAGTAAAGCCCAAGAGAGGAAATTCCTCGGCGTTCGCCCTGTCCGGATGACACCAGTGAGATGTCTGCGTCAGAACCGTGTGACGCCGGCACAGGAACGGCCTTGCTTCGTAGATCGAGCAAACATTTTCCATGAGGAATGGACACGGCTGTCTTGGGCCCGGTGTTGGGCCTAGCGTAGCCTGTCGGCGATGTGGCGTTTCCTGTTCAATGAACGCGATCTCCAACTCCGTGACATCAATCGCCTGGTTGTGGCAACATAACGAACAGCCTTTCTTGCACGGCAGATATGGACGGATGGCTCCGTGGAGTTCGTCCATGAACTCGAAGAGTAGTTCCAGCTTTCTCAATGGCTTACGCTTGCTCTTCTGGAATATCGGCAGCAGACCTTCCTCTTTCGCTACCAACTTTGGCGGCAACCGACGGATGATCCGCGCACGATTCTGCTCCGCGTACTTCTGTTCAGAAAGCAGATCAGTCGACACCATGAGATCCTCCATTGCACCGCAAACCGTGCAAACACAGCATCGAGCTGCGGATTCGATTTCGCCGGTTATGCAAAGTGGTGCAGCATCACCAGCTCGTCCAGGGGACTTTCCCGAGATTCATCTCCACTCGGCGACTCCCCAGTCGTTGCATGAGTGAACTTCTGGGTGCTTCCCCACCCTGCTGGCGCTCACATCTAACGATTGAGTAACTTGTCATATCGAGCAGAAACATCTTCTTCCGCTTCTTCGTCCTGCTCAAGACTGTCCACTGTATCACTGAAGTGCAGCAATGAAATGGTGAAGTCGTACTGATCCGAAAACAGAACGAGTTCCTCGCAGTCTTCGGGAAACCAGACACCTGGCGCATGTCTCGTGGACCCTCTGCACGCATCCAGCTCATGCTGGCGAGCAGCCAGCGCCGATGGTGGTACAGGAACAGGAGGACGATCCGCTGTCTTGATGTACAAGCGCGTTCGAAACGCGCGCTTGCTAGACCGTGCCCACAACACGAACTCATCCCGTGAGAGAACGAGCATTGCTCTCCGCCGCGTGTATTGAATCCAACGCAGGGCGGCCGCGATCAGAGAAACCTCGTATCTTCTGGCACACTCGCCAAGTTCTTCAAACCCCGGCTTGTCCTGGTCGCCGATACTCCGTCTAAAATCGTCGAGCGGCATCAACAAGTTGGCAGCAAAAACATTCGCCTGATGCTCGATCTGCCGGTACTCCGATTCCCAGCGTACGATGTCCCGCGCGTTGCAATCGATTCCATCTGGATGCGCAAGGCGATGGAGCAGGTAGTGCCCAAACTCGTGCGCCAGCGTGAAGTTGATCCGGCCGGGAGAAGTGATGTCCGAGTTATAAAAGATGCCCCACCCTTTCTTACCCGGCGGAGCCTTGTGGAGCGATCCCTCAAATCCGGGTAACGAGGCCCCTTTGACACGGGTTACAGGATCGTCCGGAAAAAGCTGATTGGAAATCTCCTTGGCTACAGCCTTCACATCTACTGGGAAACGGTCTCGGCCATCGCCGTGGACCGCGTTCAGGATGTGGGTCAGCTTGAACGCCCACCGTTCAGGGCTGAGGGCCTCGTCACTCATCGTCTTCCCAGATATCGACCAAGCTGCGGAGCTTCGCCTTTGTAGCAGGGTCCATACGGCGATACTTCCGATAAAAAGCGGCGTCTTCCGCGTTCTCCTCGCTGACCGTCGCCTCCTTGTCCAGCAGGTATTCGATGGTTACGCCCAACTTTTCGGCGATCCTGGACAGTTTCTCCGCTGAGGGTCTTGGTGGCGTCTTGTTCTCGAGCTCCCAGATGTAGCTTTTGCTCGAGCCGGTCAGTTCTGCCAGCTGATCCAAGGTCAATCTCTTCTCCTTGCGAAGGCTTCGAATCTTGTCCCCCAGTGTGGTGACCATTCCCCCGGACCTCTGACGACAAACATGAAATATTGTTCGGTAGTCTGAACAATAGCCACTTGACTTCCGAAAAACAAATGCTAATCTTTCGGATGTTCGGAGTGGCGAACTTTTTGTACCACTACCTGAAACAGGAGCTCGTTCAGATGCCACGCGGTCCGAAAACACACCACGTCGTGCCGAGCCCTAACGGGGGCTGGGCCGTGAAGCGCGGCGGCAGCAACCGCGCAAGCAGCCACCACGAGACCAAGCAGTAAGCAATCAACGCAGGCCGAACCACGAGTCGCACCCAAGGGACGGAGTTGCGCATCCACAACAAAGACACGGATCGGTAGCAGCGACAGCCACGGAAACGATCCGCATCCCCCAAAGGGCTAACGACAAGGTTGGCGCTGATGGCTTACCCGAGAGAGCGGACAAATTGATTGAAGCGTTTACGGACACGCTGCCGATTCCACCAGGCCGCACCCGGATGCACGCATCACGAGCCTGTCCGGACAATGGGGCTGCCCAGGTCGTTGGCGTTCATCTGCGCCGAAAAAACACAATACGGTGCCCCTTGATCGTCGATGAAATGGACAAATTGTGTTCTCCCGCTTTATTTCTTCGCTTAGAGGCAAAACCAGATGGTTTCGGTAACCTATTTCCCTGTCGACAACGGAGACATGACGCTGCTCGAGCTGGACAGCGGCAGGAAGATTCTCATCGACATCAACATCAGGGAAGCAGCAGATGATCCCGAAGATGAAACGCCAGACGCCGCGAGAATGCTGCGTGAACGGCTGAACAAGGACCCGAAGACCGGCAACTACTACGTAGACGCCTTCCTCCTTAGCCATCCGGACCAGGACCACTGCCGAGGCTTGGAGCGACACTTCCACCTCGGTCCACCGGAAGAGCATGCCGGGGACGACAAGATCATCATCCGTGAGATGTGGTCCTCCCCGATGGTGTTTCGCCGGGCTTCACGGCGCCACACCCTTTGCGCCGATGCGAAAGCTTGGAACAGCGAGGCCAAACGAAGGGTTCAGTATTTCCGCGACGACAAGCCCGTCAACAGCGGGAACAGAATCTTGATCCTCGGCGCTGACGAGAACGGGAAGACCGACGACTTGACACCTATTCTCATCACGCTAGACCAAGAGTTCCGCAGCGTTGACGGCGTTAGGGACAGCAGCTTCTCGGCTCGACTGCTGGCACCAATGTCCAAATCTGACGACGAAGCCGAGGAGGAGTTGCTCACCAAGAATAACTCCAGCGTTGTCCTTCGATTCAAACTCTCGGCAGAAGGAAATGCAGATGCCTGCCGCTACCTAACAGGCGGCGATGCTGAAGTAGCGATTTGGGAGCGGCTCTGGACCCGGCACAAGAATCGCCCCGATTGGCTTGACTACGATCTGTTGCTCACCCCTCACCATTGTTCTTGGCACTCCCTCTCCTACGACAGCTGGAGTGATCTCGGCGACGACGCGGAAGTGTCCCCCGACGCTCGAAATGCGCTTTCGCAGGCACGCGGTGGCGCGTACCTCGTGTCAAGTTCAAAGGAGATCTTGGACGACAACAACGATCCGCCCTGCATTCGCGCAAAGCGCGAGTACGAGGCCATCGCAAAAGAGGCCAGTGGACTGTTCAAGCGAGTCACAGGACCCAAGCCTTCAAAGTACATAATCTCCAGCGATGGTCCGCGATTCGAAACGCAGTTGTCATCGAGGGTCGCAGTCACGGGAGGCGGCGCAGTTGGAGGACAGGCTTTGCCACATGGATGAGCAAATTCCAGGGGTTGTCGCGCGCGCCGTAGAAACACTGCGCGCGCACGAGGCTGTAGAGCGCGTCACCGTGCATATTGCGGGCTCCGAAGTCCTTGTGAATGCCGACTTTCGAGTCAGCATGGCCTCTCGATGGTTGGAGAAAGGATGCTCTCCTACAGGCGTGCTGTCGTTAGAGCCCGTCCGACTATCTTTCGGGCGTGATTTTCCCGTGCGGGCGCCCCGAATTTCCCTTCGAGCAGACTTCAACCGTGCGCATCCACACATCAACCCCGGTTCACCAACGGAGCCGCCAGTCCCGTGTCTTGTCGACGGATCGTTGTCCGAGTACATGCATGTCGCCGGATTTGTCGGCATCGTCAACCAGATTTCCGTGTGGTTAGACAACGCCGCAAGCGGAACACTGATCGACCCCGCACAAGGATGGGAACCCATCCGGCGCGATGAGGTTCCACACGCGATTGCGGCCAATGCAGATTGCTTTCGAAGTTGGGTCGATGGTCGAGAACGATTTTGCTTCGTTCGTTGCGAGTACGTCCTCGTGCCGTCGAAAGGCGGCAACAGCATTTATGCGACCTTGCACTCACAGCCGACCTCAGCGGGCGTGGCGGAATTCTCAAAATACTTCGCCCACCGCATGGTTAATGCGGGATATATCAGGGGTCAGACGCTAGCCCTGATCGTGCTTCCAGGGAAACGTCCCGACGGTGGACTGGTCAAGGCCGACAAGTACCATCCGGAGACCGCTTCTGTGCTCGCCGACCTCCCAGCAAGAGCGTCGGATTACGGTAGTGCCAAAGCCCTGAAGGACGGTCTGGATCTTCTCCGATCCCGCATGCGGGTAAATGCAAGACTGAAATACCAAATCGTACTTCCGGTGATTCTTTTAGCGGTGCGGCCGATCAACATTATCAGAACCGCTAGCCCGATCGAGCTGATACCCTACGTTGCTCAGGGCACTGTGCAAGACTTTATTTCCGATTCCGATTCGCTACCCCTCTCCGCCGCGAGCCATGTCCAATCTCTCTCGCCGCAACTCTTAAGGCGTTTGTCGGGCGTATCGGAGTCGTTTAGCCCGGCACCTTGGATCCTGCTAGGAGCCGGCAGTCTTGGATCACATATCGGCATCGCAATGGCACGGATGGGCGACGGGCCGAGCACAGTCATCGACAAGGACTATTTGTCTCCTCACAACGCCGCACGACACGCGCTCATTCCCGGGGATGTTGATGTTCCCGTTATGAATCCGAAGGCCATGGCCATGCAAGGCGCCTTGGCATGCTTGGCCCAGAAACCAAAGGCGCTCATTGAGGATGCAATCGAACTCTTCGCTGATACCCGCTCACTCCGTTCCGCGTTACCGAAGGGCGCTTGGGGCCTTGTGAATACAACCGCGTCTCTCGCTGCACGCGAAGCGATTCTTGCCGCGCCTGGTAACTTTGACCTTCCAGTGCTGGAGGCAGGGTTATACGGTCGCGGTGCCGCGGGTACGCTGGCCGTGGAATCTGCCGATGGTAATCCAAACATCGGAGACATCGAGGGCGACCTCTACGAGCTAGCTCGGTTGAATGAGACCCTCAAGATCGCCGTGTTCCCTGACCGCCCAGCCCACGAGGGCGTTGACATTGGCCAAGGCTGCAACTCGGTCACTATGACCATGACCGATGCGCAAGTATCTCAATTTGCCTCGACAATGGTGCAGGTAATCGCTGACCTGAGGCAGACCGGTCTCCCTCGTGCTGGAGGTCGACTTTGGATTGGGCTACGGGAAGGGATCCAGGTCAGTTGGCAAGAACATGTCATCGATCCCTGTAAGGTGGTTGAAGCCGAAGGGAGCCCATGGAGTATTCGCATTGCTGCCACTGTGGCACAAGCGATCAGTGACCAGGCCACCGATCATCCGAATGTTGAAACCGGTGGAATACTCATGGGAAGAATTTCTGAAGCAGCTCGTTGTTTCTTCGTGACCGGAACGATCCCAGCGCCAGCAGACAGTGTTCAGAGTCCCGGACAATTCGTCCTAGGTACCGCGGGCGTGACGCAGGCCATCCAGAACTACACTGAGAGTGCAGGTGGCAGCTTGTATTGCCTCGGCACTTGGCACAGTCACCTTACTCCTTCCGGCCCATCCATGATCGACCGTCAAACCGCTGCCATTCTGGGATGGGCTCGTATTGCTCCTTCGGTGATGCTCATCCGAAGCCCCAGTGCGTTTCGTGCGATCGTTACGGAGAGACATTAGTCATGTCCAAGAACAGCATATTCGATGAGTATGGCCGCAAGGCTCAGCTTTACCCTGCGCTACTTATCCTGGTAACGCCCTTGGTGACGGCGGTCGTGTTGTTTCCGGAGCTGATGTCCGTCAAGGGGTCTTTGACCACATTGCTCGTTGGCTGCGGACTATTTTATCTTCTGGCAAATATTGCGCGGGAAGCAGGCAAGCGCAGTCAGAAACGGCTTTTCCCCAAGGGGATGCCAACACCACAATGGCTGGGGCATAGAGATCCAACATTAGAGGCGCCGACTAAGCGTCGATACAAGGCATTCCTAGCAAAGAAAATCCCTGGCCTTCGGTTCCCCTCCACAACAGAAGAGGCGGAAGATCCAGAGGCTGCGGACCAACTATATCAATCGGCGGTGCGCTGGCTAGTAGACAATACACGAAACAACCAACGGGTTCGCCAAGAGCTCACTGCCTATGGGTTCCGTCGGAACCTTTACGGTCTGAGGACTTGGGGCCTTATAGCGGCGATTGCATCCGCAACGATTGCAGTTTGGATACTGTCGCATCGCCACGGATTAGTCATCACTGCCGTACCAGTGGGAGCGCAGATTATTGCGATCTTGGCGGGTATAGTGTTTCCAGCGTTGTGGATATTTGCTGTTACCCCCTCTTGGGTGAGGTCGGCGGCGGATTGCTATGCCATGGCGTTATTCGGATCTTGTGATCTTCCTGAAGACGGTCGTAGATCTGAGCCAGCACCGGCATGCGTTACGCCAGAGTAGCGATCGTCCCCAACTCAGGTTCTCTCACGATAACTGCATCTGTTTTGAACTCTTTCGCGAATTCGTGGGTGCCTTTCGTGTAGTCATCTTCCACCTCAGCTGCGGGAATCGTCCTTTACCAGGGTGTCCATGGAATAAGATCAACTTATAATCTTGTTCAGAAACGGAAAGCAACGTGCTTAACATCTGCTGCGCACGGAAACGGCACTGGCCGCTTTGGGTCGAACTTGTCGCTTGACAGCGCGTCAGGGACTTTCCGCAAACAGGATCGAAGAGTCACCGCCTTTAGGACGCTGGGTGACCGGTCAGGGCCGGTTGCTGCCGTTAGGGTCGCCTGAACCGACCCAAGACTAGCTGGACCGCAAGCAGCCGCAAGAGCGGTGGACGAATCCAGTAGGGTCAGCGCGGATTACTCTGAAGAATTCCCGTGGAATAAACTGACCGACACCCCCAACGCACCGCCCCTGGCTCACTCCGCATAGATCATGGTCCGGGTCATACCGCCATCGACGACTAGGTTCTGGCCGGTGATGAACCCGGCACTCGGGCCGGCGAGGAAGCGGACCGCCGCCACGATATCGGCAGGCTCGCCGACGCGCCCGGCCGCATGCTGGGCCTGGTCGATCGGGCGGTGGTCCGAGGCGCGCCGGTGAGCCGATTTCTGGAGGGGACCCGTCTCGATCCAGCCGGGGCTGACCGCATTGACGCGGATCAGCGGCCCGAGACTGACCGCCGCGGCATGGGTGAAGGCCAGTAGCCCGCCCTTGGCCGCGGCATACGCTTCACACTGGGGCTCCGATTGCAGGGCACGGGTCGAGGCGATGTTGACGATGGCGCCCCGGCGCGCGCGCAGCCCCGGAATGGCCGCGCGGGTGCTGAGGAAGGCCCCGGTCAGGTGACCGTCCAGCCAGCGCCGCCACCCCGCGAGCGACAACGCTTCGAGCGGGCCGCTCACGGGGTCCGCGAGACCGGCGTTGTTCACCAGCAGGTTCAGCCCGGCGGGCTCACCCGCTTGGTCCTGCCAAGCCTCGAGCGCGGCGAAGGCAGCGGCGACCGCCGTCTCCTCACCCACGTCGGACGCCAGCCCGAGCAGGGAGGGACTCCCCAGATCGGCGGTCAGCTCGTCAAGGGCCTCGGCATCGCGGTCGAGCACCACCACCCGCCACCCTTCGGCCAGGAACGACTGCGCCAGGGCGCGTCCGATGCCTTGTGCACCGCCGGTGATGAGGGCGAGGGAAGCAGTCATAATCGAACGAACTCCTCGATGAGCTCCGCCGCGCGCCGATCCAGCAGGCGGCCGGGCAACGGTGGTGCGCTCAGCCGGCGGCACTCCGAAAGAAGCAATCGATCGGTTGATGCTCCCATCTGCGTCCGGCCTCTGGCCCCGACCATGATCGAGATCGCTTACATCGTCAAGGAACGCCGGGCGTGCCGCCGGCGGTCTGCTGGATCTCATCCGCCGGGGCTTCTTCCCGAGCGATGCACGCGTCCTGTTCTGGCACACCGGCGGACAGCCGGCGTTGTTTGCCGAGCCGTACCGCAATGCGCTGAGCGAGACGCCCACCGGGCATGCCTCGGGGATGGGTTGAGAGCACGCCCGCAATCGTCGGTGTCAGAGTGCTCAAACCATCCGATTCAACAAGCCCGTCACAACCTCCGATAGTTCTCGACATAGCGGTTTCCCTTGCCCTGCAACTGCCGGATCCGCCGGTTTCGCTCGATCTCCCAGGCATCGGGCGGATCGGCGTTGTTCCAGACCGCATAGAGCTTCTCGTCCTGCCGACTCAGGCGAAAGCCATAGGTATCGCGCATGTAGAACATCGTCCGGGCAATCTCGCCCCGCACCGCGTCGGGGGGTTGAACCCTGCGTAGGATCGGATCGAAGCGGATCGCGCAGTCGCCCAGACGCTGCCCGGAGCGCAGCTCGCCCCAATTGAAGTTCGAGCGTGCCGCGTTGATCGCGCCGACCGCCGGGACGAGGTTGTGCAGATCGTTGTGGGCCGTGACGAACGTCGGGTCGACGCGCTCGCAGCATGCGCGTCCCGACAGGGTGTTCCCGCCGTCGCTCCGGCACTTGGCAAAAGCGGCAGGCTCCCGCCAACACCGTCGGAAGTTGCCGAACTGTGATGCTGGGAAGACATGCTCGGCCTCGACCCGTTGCGCACGGATGCTGCCGTCCAAGGCGCCGAGCCCGCATCCATCGAGATCGGTTCGACGATCGCGATCGTATCGGCAGCCGCAGTAGAAGGTGACCCGATGGCCGCTGTAGACGGTGTCGTAGAGCGCCGTTCTCACCGCACTGAAGTTCAGCGCAATTCCCGTCTGATCGGTGTTCGATGCACCGGGCAGCTCGAACGGCCAGAGATCCCGAGGCAACCACCCCGGCATATGTTCGGCCACGACGCGCCCAAGCCCCTCGATGTCGACCCCGTCCAGATCGGACAGCCAGGAGCCAACGCCGGCGGTCGTATCACGCACGACATCCAACAGCAGCGTTCGGATATCCCGCGTGATCGCGATCGCGCGCTGCGCATGACCAGGCCACGTCTGTACCAGCGACTCCGGCAGGAGCGAGACCGAGCCGATGAGGGCCAGCCCGATACCGAGGTTGCGCAATCCGGTCAGACTGCCATGAAGGACCGGAACGAGACGGGTGAGACCCGAGAGCCGTGGAGATTGGCGCGGTGAAGGGCGTTTCGGAGACGGGCGGCGGGGCATCGGGGGCGGATCTTCGTTACAACACGGCGGCCGGGCACTCTAGCAGAGCGAGCCGATTGCAGGCAGACCAACCAGACCGCAGCCCCTTTCACCCGAGCGGCTGCATCACTCGGCACCTCGGATAGGTCGAACATCCCCAGAACTGATCCCCGGCCCTCGGCCCCTTCTTCACGGTGCGCAGGACAAGCGCGCTGCCGCACTTCGGACAGCGACGCTCCGCCAGCGGATCGGCTCGCGTCTCGAGGCTGCGCACATGTGCCCGATGGGTGGCCAAGCCCGGCTTCAACCGGCCGCCTGCGATGCGGCGCAGGATGGCCTCGACCGCCGCCTCGGAGAACACCGGATCGCGGAAAGACTTGATGTGGCCGATGAAGCGGGCGCCTTGGGTCACGTTCTCCGGCATCGGTGTCTTGAAGGTACTGTCCCCGACGAAGCTTATGACCGAGTGGATGGTCTCCGGCGGCACGTCGAGCAGGGCCTGCAGGGCTTTCACATGCTTGTAGTTCTGGAGCAAGGGATTCTGAAACCGGCTCGTGTGTCGGTAAATCTTCTGCGTCCACTGCGCCTGACGCTCGCCGCCGAAGATCCAGCCCTTCATATTCTTGGTCTCGATCACGAAGATCCCGTAGCGCGAGACGACGACATGATCGATCTGAGTGGTGCCGTCGGGGGTCGGCAGGGTGAGATCGTGGACGGCTCGATAGGTCGCGCGATCCAGGCGAAGCCCGAGTGCCTACCGCACGAGATGCTCGCCCACGATGCCTTTCACCCGCGGCGACTTGAGCAGGGCGCCGAGGAGCGCCAGCGGGATCAGCCACCAGAGGGCGTTCACGAGTGGCGCGAGGACGAGCGTCGGATCCATGACCGGTGGGTTTCCTGGTGGGGGCTTGCGGTTTCAACAGCGCGAAAAGTGTAAGCCATTCCCGGCCGTCATGCGAGCTTGGGGACAAACTCGGCAGGAGGGGCAGTCGCGAGATGCCGACGACTCCAACCTCGACGAACCGTTGAGGTTGGTAAACTGACCGTACGCGAGGTGCATCGACTGCACCTCGGCCGTCCAACACGGAGAAGCCGATGGATCCGCTTTCCGCCGCCTTTGCGGCCTGCTCGCTCGCGCGCGTCGCGGTGCTCGGGGAAAACACCGCCGAGCAACGGCGACGCAAGGCCGACGCCTGTGGTCGTTACGAGATGCTGAAAGGACAGCCGTCGATCGCGGATCACGAGTGACCCGGCATGCGGCCTCCGCGAGGATCGATGCGTCGTCCCGTCGGCATGCAGGCAACCAAAGACCGACCCGGAGGGAGAGACATCCGTGTGCGGACGCTACGCCCAATTCACCCCGCCCGAAGCCATCGCAGAACTCTTCGGCGCGACCCTCGACATCGCCGACGTCGGCCCGCGCTACAACGCCGCCCCGATGCAATGGTTGCCGGTCATCCGCCAACGCCCGAGCGGGGAGCGGGTCGTGCAGGCGCTGCGCTGGGGTCTGCTCCCGAGCTGGGCGAAAGACGAAACGATCGCCAACCGCCTGATCAACGCTCGTGCCGAGACCCTGGCCGAGAAGCCGTCATTCCGCACGGCCTACCGCAAGCGTCGCTGTATCGTCCCGGCCGACGGCTTCTACGAATGGGCCAAGCGCCCGGACGGCAAGCAGCCCTATTACATCCACGCCTCGGACGGCAGCCTCCTGGCGTTCGCCGGGCTTTGGGAGCGCTGGACCCGACCCGAGGACGGGGAGAGCATCGACAGCTTCACCATCGTCACCACCGCAGCCAACGGACGGGTTCAGCCGCTGCATGACCGCATGCCGTTGATTCTCGACCCCGAGGCCGTGGCCCGCTGGCTGGATCCGGCGAGCGATCCGGGCGCGCTCGGAGACCTGCTCGGCCCCTGTCCGGACGTGCGGCTCGCGCTTCACCCGGTCACGCGGGCGGTCGGCAACGTGCGCAACGCTGGGCCGGAGCTGATCGCGGCGATCGTCGACGAGGCCGCGCGCACGCCCTGAGGAGGAACGCCGCAACGACCACACTCACCCCGCCCGCACCACCCCCGACACCACCCCGAGGATCTCCACCTCGCCCTCCTCGAACACCAAGGGGTCCATGGCGTCGTTCGCCGGTTGCAGCCGGATCCCCTCGGGCTCCCGGTAGAAGCGCTTGAGGGTGACCTGATAGCCGTCGATCCGGGCCACCACCGTCTCGCCGTTCTCGGCGGTCGGGCGTTGCTCCACGACCACCAGATCGCCGGTGTCGATGCCGTCGTCGGTCATGGAGTCGCCGCGCACGTACAGGGCAAAGCTGCGATCCGCGGCATGACGCTTCACGAGACGGGCCGGGACCGTCAGCGTCTCGCGCTCCTCGACCGCGACCACCGGCTGACCCGCACTCACCAGGCCGAGCAGCGGCAGCTCGACGGTGAGTTCCTCGCGCGGGTCGAGCGGCTCCAAGTCGGGGTGCCAGGTGGGACGCACATGTCTACGAATCGGTTGCAACACATCGTCCATGTCGATCTCCTGGAGGTGATGGACTATTCGGCGAGTTTAGTCTCGGATCGCGCGTGTTGCGCGCCGAATACGCACGGGATCTGGCAATCCGCGGTCGGATGCATCGCCACTTCAAGGACCGGGGCATGCAGCCGGCCACGGGAGTCATGCACTTTTGGTCTACGGCCGATTCCGTGGGATCGAGCCCAGACGTCGCCCGTCGCGCAGATTCAAGCCAAGCAGCACGAGATTCACGGCCCCGGCAAGCAGCTCCAGCGCCTGCACGCCAAAAAAGACGCCGTCGAGCTCGCCCGCTTGGGCCTTGAAGGACAAGAAGAGCGCGCTCGGGACCAGAACCAGCAGTCCGTTCGCGGCGATGAAGGCCATTCGTCGACGCTTGCGCTCGACCAACGCGCCGGAGCGCTCGCGGGCCAGCACTACGCCGGACCCGCCGGTCGCCGCGAGGGCCGGAATCAGGATCAGAAAGCCCCAAGGGATGGCGGTCTTGACCGCGATGACGGTCGCCGTCTCGCCAAACGTCTCGGACAGGACCGTGGCCATCCAGAACGCCGGAATGGTCAACAGCGCGAGGGTCCCGGCCAAGGGGTGAATGCGGTTCAGCATCGTCAGCCTCTGATCGCTCGCTACAAAGATAGCATGCTATCTATCATTGCATAGCTTGCTATGCAAGTGGTAACAAGCGGGATGCGCTTCAGCAAAGACGACTCCGCCGGTTATCTCGTCAACCATCTGGCAAGGCTGTTCGCTCGCGATCTTCAAGTGCGGATCAAGCCGCTGGGGCTGAGCACGGGGACCTTTCCGGCGCTGCTGGTGCTGTGGGAGAGCGACGGGCTGACCCAACGCGAGCTGATCGCGCGCCTGGACGTCGAACAGCCGACCATGACCAATACCCTGGCTCGCATGGAGCGCGACGGGCTGATCCGGCGCGCCAAGGATCCCGCCGACGGACGGGCGCAGCGCATCTGGCTGACGGAGACGGCACGCGCACTCGAAGGGCCGGCAACGGCAGCGGCGGAGGCGGTGAATGCCCGGGCATTGGAACGGCTCACGCCCGAGGAACGCGCGGCCTTTCTCGGACTCGTCCGCAAGGTCATCGCCGGCCTGCACGCGGAGACGGCCGCGCATGGACAGGACGGCCTGATCTGATTCACGGCTCCGTCGGCATCCCCGAGGTCCCCGGGCTTACGCTCGGCTTGCGGGTCGCCTGCTCCGCCGACGCCATCGCGAGGACCGGTTATGCTCGCGTAGGAGATCGAGAGACGCGACCGAGCCGCACGATCTCCCCGAGCGCCGGAAAAACCCTTTCAACAAGCCCCGCTTGCGTGTTCACGATGACGTCGCACGCCATCTCGACCATCGCATTGACGATCGCATGCTCGGATTCACCCGCGCGCCGAAAATCAGTGCGGATCCCGACGATCGTCGCCTCCGCCGCCTTGGTCGCGAAGAAATACCCGATCTCCCACGCGGTCCCGTCGTCGACCTGGGTGCCGTCGAGTAGGGCGATCAGAACATGGGCACGGTCGAGCCCGGCCTTGCAGCGCCGGAAGATCTCCGCGCGTGACCCGACCCCCAAGGCGGTGATCTCCTCGGCCGTAATCAACTCATAGGGCCAAAGGATTTCGATGGGCTCGCCCCGGCGTGACGCCTGCTCGAGCAGGAGACCTTTGGTCTTGCGGTGCCAGTCGCGTTCGGCTTCGGTGAAGAGCGGTCCTGCCAGGTAAATGACGCGCATGATCATCCCTCGACTTCCGGTGTATTCGTCCTCGCACGCCGCGTCGGGATCACCCCGCGCGAACCGACGCCAACCCCGCCCAGCGTGTCGTCGAGACCCCGGAGCCGCGCTCCGAGCGACGCCGCCAGCCGGACCCCGACAGCTGACCCGCGAATCGCAAGGTCTCGCGCCCGTACTTGCGATTGACCGCATCCAGCACCGCCATGCGCCGCCGCGCACGGTCGTCCTCTCCGACCTCGGCGAACAGGTCCGCCGGCGCCTGCTCCGCCGGGACCACATCCGGCAACAGCACCCCGGCCTTGCGGTAGGCGTCGCCCGCGCGAAACAACCGATCGACCCCGCGCGTCGCGGCCCGCACCAGCGCCGTGCTGTCCTGCGTCGGCACCGGGAAACCCAGGGTCACGGCGTTCGCGTAGAACGCCCGGCCGGTATCGAAGGGGTTGGTCTGCACGAACACCGTCAGCGCCGGAGCGGCGAGCCCATGTGCGCGCAGCTTCTCGCCGGCCCGGCTCGCGAAGGCCGTGACCGCCGCCCGCAGCTCGGCCGGCGTGATCACCGCGGCACCGAAGCTGCGCGAGACCATGACCTGACGCCGCGGCGGCGCCACCTCCTCCAGCGCCAGACAGGCTTGCCCGCGCAGCTCCCGGGCGATGCGCTCGACCACCACCCCGAAGGAGGCGCGCAATCGCTGCGGATGCGCCTCGCGCAACGCCAGAGCATCCGCGATGCCGAGCGCGCGTAGACGTGCCCCCATGCGTGCCGCGATGCCCCAGAGGTCTTCCACCGGAACCGCCCCCAGCACGGCGTCCCGATCCGGCAGCTCAGACCAATCGAGCACCGGACCGGCCGGCCCATAGCCCTTCTTGGCCAGCCGATTGGCGAGCTTGGCGAGCGTCTTGGTCGGGGCGATCCCGACCGCCACCGGGATGCCGGTCCAGCGCCGCACGGTGCGGGTGATCTCCAAGCCGAGGGCGGTGGGATCCCGGACCCCGGCCAGATCCAGAAAACACTCGTCGATCGAGTAGACCTCGATACGCGGGGAGAACCCCGCCAGCACCTGCATCACCCGCCGCGACAGATCCCCGTAGAGGGCGTAGTTCGAGGAGAAGACCGCGGCGTCGGCCCGGCGCAAGACCTCGGCGTACCTGAAGTAGGGCGCCCCCATCGGGATGCCGAGCGCCTTCGCCTCGTTGCTGCGCGCCACGACACAGCCGTCGTTGTTGGAGAGCACCACCACCGGACGGCCCTCCAGGCTCGGCCGGAAGAGCCGCTCGCAGGAGGCGTAGAAGTTGTTGCAGTCGACCAGGGCGAACATGCCGAGAGCCTCACGGGCCCTCCTCGTCGGCGAGGGTCTCCACCGCCGCCCACTCGCGCCGCAGCGCCTGTTCGAGCGCCGCCGGCAGACGCCCTGCAAAGGTCTCGACCAAGGCCCCGTAGTACCAGAGCGTGCCCGCGCGCCCGGCGCTGAAGCGCGACCAGACCACCGCGCCACACTCCAGCCGATCCAGGTGGATCGCCTGCAGGTTGGCGAGCTTGTCGCAGGCCGACACCAGCAGCCCCGGCCCCATGGCCCGCGCCAGATGCGCCAGATAGGCCTCCTTGCGCACCCGCCAGGGGGCCTTGTGCCCCGACGCATCCGGCACCCCGTCGGTGCAGAAGCGCACCAGCGCCAGCACCTCGGGACCGAACCCCGCCGCGATCGGCTCCGCCCAGTGCGCGCCGCCGTCCTCCAGCACATCGTGCAGCAGCGCGGCGATGATCTGCTCGGCGTCCCCGCCGTGACGCTGCACCAGCGTCGCGACCGCCACCGGATGGGTGATGTAGGGCAGCGCCAGCCCCGAGGCGTTGGCCGTGCCCTTGCGCGACTGCCCCCGGTGAGCCTGCGCGGCGAGGCAGAGCGCGGCTTCGAAACGAGACTCGAAGGATGTCATGGGTGATTCCTCGGCAAAGACACCAGACTAGCACTGCCCCGCGACAGTGACTGTCGCACCCGCGCGCGGCTCAGAACGAATGCACCACGTGGGCGACCACGCCCCAGACCACCAGCCCCATCTCGCCCTGAATCTCCAGCGGCGCATAGTCCGGATGCTCGGGCACCAGCCAGACCCGTTCACCCTCGATCTTCAGGCGCTTCAAGGTCAGCTCACCGTCGACAGCGGCCACCACGATCGACCCGGACTTGGCCTCGCGCGCGCGATCCACCACCAGCAGATCGCCGTCGCGGATCCCCGCACCGGTCATGGAATCCCCCTGCACCCGCAGGAAGAAGGTCGCCGCCGGATGCCGGATCAACTGCTCGTTCAGATCGATGGTGCCTTCCAGATCGTCGTCGGCCGGGGAGGGGAAACCGGCCGGGATACGCGCGCCGAAGAGCGGAAGCGGGCAGGGGAGCGGAGCGAGGGTGCAGGCGTGCATGATCATCGGCATGCCGAACGCACCGGATCAAACCGCGCTGAGCTTACGGCACGGACGACAACATCGGATCGAGGCATGACGGATGACCGGAGCTGTATAAACGTCCAGTCATGATAGCGCATGCGGGGGTGGTCGGACCAAGCCGAGACGGACGGGCTTTAGGGGTCGCGATGCAGGTGACCTGCACGATAGGTGATTCGACCCGCGACCGGGTCCAAGATCGACTCAATGTCACCCTGGCTGATGGTGCGCAAAAGCGCGAAGCAATGGATCGGGGTGCCCGGAAAAGTCGCGGTCAGGTGGGGCAGGACACCGACAAAGGACGACCCGCGGGTCACGATGTCGTCAACGAGCACCAGGGCAGTCGGGGAATCAAGCGGCCTGACCGACTCGACTCGGATCGTGCGGTAATGATCGGGAGGGTCGGGTCGTCGATCCGAAGCCGCAAATGCCGCTTTGCCGATTGCCTCGGCCCGGCTCAAGCACGGCAAGATCTCATCACCGATTCCGCAGGCTCGCAGCGCCTCGCAGATCACCCGTGCGGGCCATAACGAGCCTTCCTTGATCAGTGAACTTCGGGGCATCGGCACCAGGGTCACATCCGGCCCCAGAAGCCGGGAGAGACAACCGTCGGCTTCGAGGTTCTCCTTGGCGCGCACTGCGGCATGCGCGATCACCGCCACGCTACCGAGGACGCCATTGGTCTTGATCGCCGTACGCACATCCCGAGAGCGCCGGGACAGGGGACTCTGACCGCGAACCGCGTATTGAAGTAGTGCGCCGAACGCGACCTCAGAAGGGAACTGCGACATCGAGTGGGTCGGGAACGCGCGGCGGCAGGGCTTCGAGGAAATCGTCCAGCGTATCGTTGCTCAGGATCCGCGCGCCATAGTCCAGCATCGATGCCGGCCACTTCAAGGTCGGGTCGCTGGCCACCGCATGGGTGATGTAGAGCAGCCGCCCCAGGCGTAGCGCTTCCCAGCCTTGGGAGAGCGACCCGCTCGTTTCGCCGGCTTCGATGATCACGGTCGCGTCCGAGATCAGCGCCATCGTGCGGTTACGGTGAGGGAAATGGAACCGCTGGGTCTTGGTCCCCGGCGGGAACTGAGAAACCAGCAGGTGATCCGCCGCAATGCGCGCTTGGAGCAGCTCGTTCTGTCGCGGGTAGGCACGTTCCAGCGGGGTACCGATCACGGCGATGGTCCGCCCGCCCGCCTCGATCGCCGCGGTATGCGCAGCGGTGTCGATCCCAAGCGCCAGACCACTGACCACCACGGCACCCTCGCGCACGAGCCGACCGGCGAGCTTGCGCGCACGCGCCAGCCCCGCCGGCGAGGCCTGCCGCGCCCCGACGATGGCCACGCGCGCACCCGTCTGCAGGATCCCGAGATCGCCCGCGACATAGAGATGCTCGGGCGCATGCTCGCGCTCGACCGCATTTAGCGGGCCCAGAAGCTGGTCAGGTGTGTAGGTCGCAGGGTTCATACCCAGGGAGCATAGCGCACCCGAGCCCCGGGCGGTCAATCGGACGGACCGGCCGCAGGATTAGACGCTCGGTCCGGATCACCTCACCGAGCATATCGTTCTCCGCTCAAGGTCGAGCCGATAACTCCCGATCGTTTGCCTTCCCGGAGCCAACGAGCGCTGCGGGACGTCGGGGTATCGATCTCACCGGCAGGCCACGGATGTGAAATGCCGCTCACGCGGGATCCGCGGGCGACCCGTCGTGCACCCGACACCCGACGCTCAGCGCCCCACATACTCCGCCAACAACGCCTGCACCTCGTAGATGTCGACCGCCTTGCTGAAGGTCTTCTGGATCGGTGTGGACATCCCCGAGGTCCAGAGCTTGAGCTCGGCCTCCAGATCGAAATGCCCCGCCGACTCCACTGCGAAGCGCACCACGCTCTTGTAGGGGATCGAGAGATATTCGACCTTCTTGCCGGTCATCCCCTGCTTGTCGATCAGGATCAGCCGGCGGTTGGTGAAGAGGACGGCATCGCGTACCAACCGGTAGGCGTGCTCGATCTGCTCGCCGTTGCCGAGGATCTTCGCGTAATCGCTGTTCGCCTTCTCGGCATCGACCTTCGAGGCGTTGCCGAGCAGTCCGTTCATCAAGCCCATCGTGTTCTCCCTGTCTCACACGGACCGAACACCGCCCGGTCCCTCGGGTCATTGTCCATTCGGGATGCGACAGGTCCTGACCTGTCGCATCCGTCGCTTACCCCGCGCGACTGGCGGCCACCGTAGCCTCGATCTGTCCCGCCAGCGCGCCGTCGAGCCCAAGCGCTGAGGCGAGAGCATCCAGATAGATGCGCTCCGGGGGCGAGGGCGGGTCGACCATCAGAATTGATGCGGTATAGACCTCGGCTGCCTGCTCGGGCGTGCGCACCGTCGCTGCCAGCCCGGCAATGTCCAGCGGGCGACCGTACTCCTCGAACAGGAACGCCTTGTCCTCGGCCGGCAGGGCGAGGCCATTGATCCGGCCGAGGATGGACTGGGTCTCCTGGACATCGATCTGACCATCGGCCTTGGCCGCCGCGATCATGGCGCGTGCCAGCAGCATACCGAGCGCCGTGTCGGCTTGCGGATCGCCTGGCGCCGGCAGGAAGGCACTCCCGCTCGGAGGCGGCTCGATCGCCGTCGGTGCGCCCGGCTGCTGGCCTTGTTGATAGCTTTGCCACGCCTTGTACGCCAACCCGCCGACCAGGGCCACCCCGCCCAGCTTCACTGCAGAGCCGGCGAGCTTGCGGGCCTTCTTGCCCGACTTCCCGCTCAGCAGTCCGGCCAGCGTCCCCCCGGCGAGACCGCCGGCCAGGCCACCCGCCACGCCGCTGCCCACCAACTCATCGAGCAAACGCTTCGCGTCGATCATGCCGGGGTCCTCGCCTTTCGTTCCGATTCGTTCATGGGCACTTGCCCGCCGGCTCGCTCTCGATCTCCTCCACGCGCTCGCCTTCCGTGTCCACGGAGGCGCACGCGCCGACGTCGAGCGGACCGTCGTCGGTGTCGATCTCGGTCGCGACGGTCGCTGTAAAGGTCCTTCCGCCGATGACCCATTCACCGACATCGCCGTCCAACGGTCGACTCTCGACGATGCCGTAGAAGTCGTCGTCGGCCACGGCGCCGAGCGAAAAGGCGAGGGCGGAGAAGGCCAGAGTCATGGCCGGGATGCGTGAGTTCTTCATCGGGGTGTCTCCTCGGTTCTGTGGGGTTCGGAGGTCAAGATAGTCGATGCGTTCTGACGAAAGGCTGACGATCAAGCTCACCTTTTCACGGCCCACTTTGTCGGCAAGCACTTCGATACCGCGCCAAACGATCCTTTTCAACAAGCCCATCTGGGTTGAGTCCGGACCGGAATCCAGACCATTCGGCCGATCACTGTCCATTCGGCACGCGTCGGATCCCGCCCCTGCAGCGGCCACACGCTGCCCCCGGTGCATGCGCCGATGGACCCAAACGGCATCCGCCGGTCAACGGCCTGCCACGTCACGCCGTCACGACCACATGATTCGCGGGACGTCTGAAGGAACGCGGCATCAATGGCCCGCGACCAAAACGCACCAGGAGATCCGGCCGCCCCCGGTCGAGCCCGATCGCGGCGGCCAACTCCGACCGCAGGGCGGGCACCTCGAGCGGCTGGTTCAGATGGGCCGTGCGCACCCCGAGCACCGTCGCCTGCAAGGCAAAGCGCTCAAAAGCACGGCCGGCCTCGATCCAATGCGCCGGCGCATCCACATCCGACACGAACACCGCAAGCCCCGCGGAACTGCGCACCTGGCGCACCGTCTTCGCATTCTCGGCCTCGGCCGAGACCAGACGCTCGAACAGCAGGCCCCCGAGCCACGCCGGGAGGCTCGGGTTGCCGGCGCAAGCCGCGAACAGCCCGTCCCCCGTCGCCTTCGCCTGCCGGGCATTGAACCGGACCCAGTGCTTCAGCTCGCGGACGAAGGCCGGATCGTTCAGTTGGGCGCGGTTGCCCTCGACCACCAGCTCCAGCAGGCGCTCCATCGGCGCCCGGTCGGTGAGCAGCACCACCCGCACGCCCGCGCCGCTCCCGGCCACCTCCAAAGCGCCCAGCTCCTTGCTCGACAGCGGGCGGCCATCGTAGACGCAGCGGGTCGACTGGCGGGTCGCGATGGCCTCGAACAGCGCGGAACGCTCCACAGGTCCCGCCTTCAACGCCACCGCCACCGATCCGCCCGCGTCGGCCCGGAACCTCGCCTCGCCCCGCAATCCCGATGCCGGCGCTGCCTGCAGCAGATTCTCGGCTGCACAGCCCAAGCTGACGAAGAGATGGTGATCATCCGGATCCACGACCGGACAGCGGCGCTCACGCTCGGGCAAGATCTCGATGCAATCCGGACCCAACCGGAACAGCCAGCATTGGGTGTTGTGACTGGAGGGCGCCAGGATGGCGTGACTCACCAGCTCAAGCTGTCGCGCATCGGGGTAGTCAGTCATGGTCGATCCTCGAATCGAGCCGAAAGGTGCCAATTTCGGGCGCCGTCGTCATCGTGAGGGATCGCCCGGCGCGTCGTGCAGAACGCCAACCTCAGTAACGCACCCGCCCCGGATCGGCGGCGAAGGCTTCGAGGATTTCGAGTGCCTCCGCCCGCAGCAGCGGAATCTCGGGGATCGCACGCTGCTCCGGCGGCCTTGCCAGCTGCTCATGGATGAAATGGTCATCGAAGCCGATGCCGGCCGCATCCTGGATGCTGAACCCGTAGAACACGCGCTCGATCCGCGCCCAGTAGATCGCACCGAGGCACATCGGACAGGGCTGGCCGCTGGTGTAGAGCACGCTCCCCTCCAGGCTGATGTTCCCGATCCGCCTGCACGCATCGCGGATCGCGACCATCTCGCCATGCGCGGTTGGATCCCGGGTGGCGATGACCCGATTCCAGCCCTCCCCGATGATGCGCCCGTCACGCACGATCACGGCACCGAAAGGCCCGCCGTCGCCTGCTGTCGAACCCCGACGGGCCAGCGCGATGGCGCGCCGCATGAAGCGCACGTGAACGGATGACCCCGCGGCATCCCCGCGGTTTCCAGCCGTAAGCTCGGACGGTCCACCCACATCAATCGCCATCGGCTTGCATCCGGTAATCCATGAGCATTGAGAGCGCCTCTTCCGAGTGCTCGTCCGACAGCCCACAGACCTGTCCCATGTCCACCGACCAGTCACGCCATTTATAGAGGTTCAGCGCCGGCGGAACCTGACGCGCGCAGGCCTCGCCGTGCCGGCCCTCGTGCAGCCATCGGCGCCCGACCGGGCCGAGATTAGGGTTCATCGCGTTGGCCTCCTGCAATTTCGACGGTCCCCGCATTCTCGCGCATCCGCACGCGGAGCGGTGGCCGTTCCCGGCCCATGACCTGCTAATATCTTAACTTTACATATTGTGTTAATTAAGTATTATTAAGTTAGTCACGGCGACACTCCACCGCCGGATCCGATCCACCACCGACGGAGTCACGTCATGGGACGTCCCGGTATCACCTCCGAGCAGGTCCACGAAGCCGCCGACGCGCTGGTCTCGGAAGGCATGTCACCCACCGTGGTGAGCATCCGCACGCGACTCGGCGGCGGTAGTCCAAACAACATCTCGAAATGGTTGAGCCAATGGCGCGAGGCACGGACCGAGCTGGATCGCTCGGCCTCACCGCCCATGCCGACGTCCGTCGAGACGGCGATGCGCGGGGTCTGGGTCGCCGCCTGGAAGGCCGCGCAGGAACAGTTGGATGGGGAGCGCGAGGCGATGGCGAGCGCCCGCAAGGAGATCGAGCGCGAGCGCGCCGAGATGCTCGCCGAGATCAACCGCCTAGACGGCGAGCTCGAGGCGGCCAAGACAGAGATCCAGCAGGTTCACGAAACGCTCGACGCCGAGCGGAGCGCGCACGAGGGCACGCGAGCCGAGGTGAAGGAGGCCCGCGCCGTCGCCAGCGAACGCAAGGCACGCATCGAGCAGCAGACGATCGAGCTGCAGGAAGCCCAGCGCCAAGCCGCGGAAGTGACGGCTCAGGCCGGCCGGGCGCAGGCGCTCGCGATCGAGCGCGACCGCGCCTTAGAGGCTTTGGAGGACGAGCGGACGGCGCGCACGGAGGGAGAGCGGAAACTCGCGGACCTGCGTGTGGAGGTCGCCACCCTCACCGAGCGCGCCGCCCGGACAGACGAGCTGCTGGCGCTCGTCGAGACGCTGCAACGCGGACAACCACAGGGGAGAAGCTGAGCATGCGCACCCGTTATCTGAACCTCCGGGCCAGCGGCCCGAATCCCGATCGCGACGAGATCCTGGAGATCGCGCTCCTCGACGACGCGGGCGCGATCCTGCTCGACAGCTTTGTGCATCCGCGCCTTCCGACGATCTGGCCCGACGTCTGGCGGGTCGCCCGGATTGCTCCCGAGGACGTGGCCAAAGCCCCGCTCATCGACGAACTACACCCAATCATCATCGAGGCCGTGTGGGATGCGCGGGTGGTGATCTACAACGCCGCCGACCACGCTCCCTTGTTGCACGAAGTACTCGCGCATGCCGCCGAGGTCCGGTGCGCCATGCAGGCCTACGCCTCGGCCGCGGACGAGTATGCGGTTCCGCAGGACACCGTGCAGTGCCCCCCGCTCGGCGTGGCCGCAGCACACGTCGGCCACGTCTGGACCGACCGGCCTCACCGCGCCCTCGCGGCCTGTCGGGCGACTCGTGCAGTCTGGCACTGGACCAACGCCCAAGCCGCCCCGAACCAGATCACGCCCGCAGCACCGCACGCGCATCGACCGGAAGGCTGACACCATGTCTACACGCTCCCCAAATATCCTCTCGCCCGCTAAGGTCCATACCCCCCATCATCGTCATCGCCCAGCGAGCAGCTGGCAATCGAAGCAAAGCTGCCGCTGTGCTGCGAACAGCCTGTTGGATGAGCTACGAAGCGATCGCGGTAACGCAAGGAGCTAAGCATGCGCACCGTCTATCTGGATCTCGAGACCACCGGCCTGAACCGGGCACACGACGAGATTATCGAGATCGGCTTGCTCGCCGACTCGGGTGCGGTCCTGCTAGACAGCCTGGTGCAGCCGGCGCGGCTGACCGCTTGGCCGGAGGCCGAACAGATCAACGGCATCGCCCCAGCCGCCGTCACCGACGCACCACGCCTAGCCGAGCTGCGCCCACGTCTTATCGAGGCGATCGCAGGAGCGCGCGTGGTGATCTACAACGCGTCCTTCGACAGCGGATTTCTGGGATCGGACCTGCTGAGCGGTGCGGGCGAGGTGGTCTGCGCCATGCTCGCCTTCGCCCGCGCCTTTGGCGTCTGGGACGACCGCCGCGACACCTGGCGCTGGCAGCGCCTCGCCAAGGCCGCCGCCCATGTCGGCTACGTCTGGCCCGGCAATGCCCACCGCGCCATCCATGACTGCATGGCAACCCGTGCCGTCTGGCACTGGACTATCGCCCAAGCCACCCCGACCCAGACCATGTCAACCGCACCACACGTGCAACAACCGGAGCGCTGACGCCGTGTCCACACGCTCACCGAAATACCCGCTGGCCCGCCTCTCGCCCGCCAAGGACGACATCCTGATCATCACCATCACCCGCGATTCGGTGATGACCTGCGACATCGCGCCCATGCAGGAGAAGTTGACCACCCTCTCGTCCACCCGCGAGGCCGCGGTCAAATGGGAGGGCACGGTGACCTTCGCCTTCGAGGGCTGGGACAACGATCCGCGCGAGACCGCCGAGATCCCCGAGATCCGTGCCTATTTCGCCGCGCTCACCGAGGCATGGCCCTACTGGCTGCACTTCGCGGAGAAGGTCGGCGACACCATCCCGCATGTGCTGCGTCTGCTTTGCCGAGGCCGGTTCGAGCGCCTGCGGCCGGACCTGATCGGCTGGCAGTTCGAGGGTTTCGACGACATCAAGCGCCTGCTCTCGCGCCTGTACTGCGACCAGAACACGTTGTACGACCGGCTCGCGTTACCGGAGGAGATCAACGAACGGATCGCGCAGGAAGTCGCGCAGTTGATCGAGAGTGTCTTCCAGTGACTCCGAATCCGGCGCAAATCATCGTGCCGGATAGGGTTTAGGCACGGTGTCGATCACGTATAATTGGACATATGATTGAAGAAGAGTCGACAGCACGATGGGCCAAGTGACGATCTATCTCGATGACGAGACCGAAACGCGGATGAAAGAGGCAGCCAAGGCCAGCGGCGTCGCTGTCAGCCGCTGGGTTGCGGAGCTGGTCCGGGAGAAGACCGCAACCGAATGGCCCGAGGCAGTCTGCCAACTGGCCGGGGCTTGGCCGGACTTTCCGGACGCGGAAACGTTGCGACGTGCCCAAGGCCAAGACGTCGCACGCGAACCGTTCTGATGTATCTGCTCGATACCAATACGCTGATCTACTTTTTCAAAGGCCAGGGACACGTCGCCGGACGCCTGTTGTCCGTCCCACCCACGGATCTGGGAATCTCCGCGATCGTGCTGCATGAGTTGGAGACCGGGATCGCCAAATCGACGCATCCCGACAAGCGCCGCCGGCAACTCGAGGCGCTGGTCAACACAGCCGTATTCTTCCCGTTCGCAAAAGCAGAAGCCCGCGCCGCCGCCTTGATCCGACGTGATCTGGAAGAGGCGGGCACACCGATCGGCACGCTGGATACCCTCATCGCCGCCACGGCCGTCGCCAACCGCGCGACCTTGGTCACGCACAACACGCGGGAGTTCTCGCGCATCCCGGATCTGGCGCTCGATGACTGGTTTTAGCCGCCAACAGGAGAAATCGTTATGACTCCGACCAGACTGGTTCGATATACAGGCATCACCGTTCTCGGCCTGCTCGCCATCCTAGCCGGAAAGGCCGGCGCGGTCCTGCCGCCGGATGCCGTGGAGGGGCTCAAGGCGGATGCCCAAGCGGTCCTCGAAGTGAAGGTGTTGGAGGTGCAGACCGCTGCGGATCCGGCGGAGCGCTTCGACGTCGTCTATCGCATGGAGGTCATCTCCGTGCTGCGCGCGACCACGCGGGTGGAGCCGGGCGAGACCATCCGGGTGCGCTCTTACGGCGTGAGTCAGGCGCTCCTCGACCGTGGCTTTGTCGGCCCCAAGATTCCGGCCCTCCTGGAGCCGGGCTGGATCGGCACCGCCTACCTCGATCCCGACCCGCAAGCATCCGGCTCCGACGCCGTGCGCCAATTCACGATCGCCGCACACGGCGACAGCTTCGTGGAGATGCCGCCGGATCCACCTTCGCTGGAATACACCGTCATGCCGCCTGAAGGTGAGCAGTGAGTTGACGGTCGCTCCCGGGCTAGACCGAAACCCCGACGCGCATCGAACTTATACAAATTGAGAATCGGATTGCCGATTTGTATGGTTTCGACATGCTCCGGCACCTCAAACATCATCCCTTTAAGGTCCGGGCCTTCGTAGGCAACAAGGGCGAGCTCCATGTCCATCGCGAAAGCCGGTCAGCCCATTACATCGCTCGCAGACTGGGAGCAACACGCACCGCCGAAGTCACCCCGACACTGGGTCGATGGCCGGAGTGCTAAAGAGGTTGCGCGGGCGTGGCTCGAGGGCGGCGGAATCACCATGCCGCAAGAGGTTCGGGCGGTTCTGTCCGGCCACCCGCGTTTCGACGACGTGCTGTCGTGGGACGCAGAACCGGAAGCAAGGCTTCGCTTCGACGCCTTTCCCGGCGAACCTCGCAACAGTGATCTCCTCGTCATCGCCGATGATTCGTTCGGCCCTTTTCTGCTGGCGGTTGAAGCCAAGGCCGACGAGACCTACGGCGACACTCTCGCCGATGTGCTCGCCGCCGCTTTGGAGAAGCGCATCGAGAATCCGAGGTCCAACCGCATCGCCAGGATCGAAGGGTTGGCGACGCTGCTCCTGAAGCCACGGAGTGGCGGTCAGCCCAAGGCCGGGGATCTGCGATATCAGTTGTTCACGGCGTGTGCAGGCGCGCTGGCCGAGACACATCGACGTCGGGCTGGGCGAGCCGTCATGCTCGTGCACGAGTTCATCACGCCCGCCACAACCGACGTTAAACACGCGCGAAATGCATTCGATCTCCGGTCGTTCCTGTCTCGGCTGTCGGGTTGCACCGACATGCTTGTTCACGACAGGGGGCTTCAAGGCCCGTTTGTATTCTCCCGGTATCCCGGCGTTGAGTTGTTTGTGGGAAAGGTCTCGCGAAATCTCAGATGACCTTGAGATTGGCCCCCGATTCACGCTCGCGCTCCAAGGTATCGTCCGCAGGAATCAGACGGCGGCCGGGGGAATGACCGCGTGTTCAAGCCCGAAGGCAACGCTCGATGTACAACGCGGACCTCACGTCACGCATCACCCTGACAAGCCCGAACGCTCCAGCCCGGCCCGCCAGTCTTCCACGAACATCTCGATCGACTCGATGAAGTCCGGATCGTGCTAGGTCCGGTTGATGGTGCAATGCACCAGCACGCCCTCGGGCTCCGCCGTCACGGTCCAAGCCAGCACGTTGGGACAACTCGAGAGTGTGAAGCGCACACCGTCGCGGATCGGCTCGCGCCGCACCTCGAACTGGCCTCAAAGCATTTGCTTTATCCACATCCGGAACTGTAAAACGAATCACCTACAGAGCGACATCCGTCTATACACCTAAAATCAAGAACATTATCAAACTCTTCAAATAACACAACATTAACAACACACCAAGACACCCCTTTTGCTCGAAATATTGCGACTTGCCCCATCCCAATTTCAAAATCATATACCATCGGATCGTTTCCCGAAGATTTCATTCCAAGTGTCCCAACTCCTTGGGCAGTTTCCTGCATCACAAGCCGATGCCTTCCCGGCGGCAATTGAACAAACGTTCTAAAGTCGCTTCCGACATTGTGCCTAGCCAAATGCCTACCGTCGACGAGCCATTCCACAGCGTGCCGCGTTAACAACAGTGCTTGGGACATTGCCGCATGAGCCTGACCTTCATCATCCGTACTGTACTCTATCCTTAGGCCAGTGAGTTCATGATGTGTTTGTGTATCAGTAACATACGTATGCTGAAGCGTATTAGAGCTATAAGGTGCTGAACATCCTACTATCGAAATTCCCAGCACTATAGTGCAGAGATAGATTAGTTTTTCCATACTTGATCCTTAATTATTAACTAAGCTGCTAAACTGTATTTGAATCCTATCTCAGCGTCGAGTTGTTCGTGGGCAAGGTCGCGCGAAATCTCAGATGACCGGGGACGTCGGCGACGGACCCGAGCACCTGTTCAAGCCCGAACACAACGGCCGGTGCTCTACGCGGACCTCAAAGCGCCTAGCCTGGGCAACCCCAGCCGTTCTAGACCGATCCGCCAGTCATCGACGAACATCTTGATCGACTCGATGAAGACCGGATCGTATTCGGTCCGGTTGATGGTGCAATACACGAGAATGCCGTCGGGTTCCGCCGTCACTGTCCAGGCCAGTGCGTTTGGACAGCCGGGTAGGGTGAAGCGCACACCGTCGCGGATCAGCTCGCGCCTTACCTCGAATTGGCCCCACAGGCAGTAGATCTCGCCGGCATCGAGATCCTCGCGCCAGCTCAAGACCCGATCGATTGCTGCGCAGTGCTCCACTAGGCTCGGCCCGGTGATCCGATCGCGTAGGTGATCCGCGGACGCGACGAGGCGCGCAGTGGCAAAAACTCCATCGGAGATGCTCCTGTGTCGAGGTGGCGAGACGTTCAGCCCTGCGCCCTGGCGGCCACCACCTCGGCGATATCCATGAGGCTCGCGCGATAGGCGTCTAGATCCAGCTCTTCCGGGCTTTCCAGCAGCCGCTCGTGAAGCTCGGAGAAGAACTGTGCATCCACCATACGGCTCGCAAAACCGTCTTTCTTGAATTGCTTTTTGAGGATCGAGCTGGTGTGGTCCAGCCGTTCGACGAACGCGCTGCGATGCGCCTCCTGTTCCGCAGAGGACAGGACGGCGAAACGCTCGCGAACCCTGCGCTCGCGATAGCGGTTCCAGTCGGTCAGGAGTTCTTCGCGAGCCTTCTCGGCAGCCTCGCGCTCGCTCATTTCCGAGCGTTCCGGGAGCGCCGCGGATTTTACCTTCGGCCGGTAATCCTCCTCGATTGCCCGAATCAGATAGGCTGAGAGAACCTTGACCTTGCCGGCTTGATACTCACGCTCGACATGCGCGATGTTCTCGCGGATACGCGTCTCGTCGTAGGTCTCAACCAGCGCCTTCGCCTTGCGCTTGCCGACACCCCGAGTCACCAGCATCTGCTCCAGCGGATCATTCATCAGTTCCAGCTGGTTTAGCGGATCGTCGGAGGTTTCGACCGTTACCAGATCGGTTAGCGCAAGTTGCACGGCTTTGCGCTCGATCGTCAGGAGCAAGGCTGCCACGGCACGACCTTTCTTGACTCCGCTGTAGACCAGGGAGATATCCGAGTGCTTGTTGATCTCCTTCACGCATGGCTTGAGAACGTCGCTGTTCAGGTGCTTGTAGATGCCATCGAACTGGAGAACATGCCGCAGCGTGTCCAATGACACTTGGAACACATGCGTCTTGGGATTGCCGTTCCGGCACATTTCGTCGATTAAGAACTCGTAGAGCGCGAGCGAGTATTTACTCGAGAACCGAGTTTGCACCAGGAGCTGGATCTTGGCGAACAAGGTCGGATGCTCCACTTTCTCGACCAGAAGCGGATTCAAGACATAACGTAAGCGCCCACCATTCATTTCTGCGCCGGCGAGGAAAGTGCAGACCCCCCAGTCAGCCGTGCGATCCTTCTTGAGGGTGTTCCAGACGATCGGAGTGGTGGTCAGACGCTCCAGCGCATCCATGATCACTTCCGTGTTCTTGCTGCGCTCCAGACCGATGAGGGACATCAACAAATCAACGGACATGTAATTCGCAGGCTTGGCGGAACGCTGGTTCTGGGAGTGCCAAATGATCGCGTTGAAGACCTTGCGCTCGATCAACGATAGCCGGTTGCCCACATGAATCGTGGCCGTGGGCTTGAGCAGTTGTTCGTTTCTATGCTGTTGAGCAAGCTGGTGCATCATCCTGCGCCGTGGACCCTGCGTGACCGTAGGGTAGCCTATACGGTCGAGCCGTGTCAGATTTTTTCGACCGTTCGGGATCACCGAAAAGCCCCAAATCCTCGACCTTTCGTATGGCCCCAAATCCGTCCTCGACCGTTTCTTCCAACTCGATCCTCGCACGCATGGCGAGGGGGGTTCGAATCGGTACCTCGATGCCCGACCCAGATCAGCTTCCCCAAATTCTCGACCTTTCCCCAGATTCTCGACCGTTCGTCCCCAAATCCCCGACCTTTGCCCCAAAAGCTCGACCTTTCGGCTTAAGCTCAAACAGCATAAACCCCGTTATTACAGTATCTTAAAAGTCACCCCCAAATCTTCGACCGTTCGTCCCCAAATCTTCGACCTTTAAACCTTTTTGTGGACAGTCGGTTACATCCATTTCCCCAAATTCCCGACCGATAAACCCCAAATCATCGACCTTTCGCCATCAATTTAATAATACTTTCAGGTAGTTACGCAGCCCTTTAATTGTTGTTAAATCTTAATGTAAGAGAACAACAACAGCCCCCCAAATCCTCGACCTTTCGACGTACCTAGTGCACCAGTTTGAGTGGATCGATAAATGTTGTTGTTTTTTTTAGTAATAAGAGTTCACCGGGCCAACTTCGAGCTCACTGAATCGAGAGATCCCTTTTTCAGCGGGGACTGAAAGGAGCCAAACTCACTCAAACTTCCCCAAATCCTCGACCTTTCGCATCGAGCCGATCCGAAAGAGACCAAGGCTAGCTCCGACCTCGCCCGCCTGCAGCTGTCAGGGCGAGTTACCCAAAAATTCGACTTTTCGAACGGAAAGGATTTCAGAGAAATATTAAAAACGTTTTCTTACAAGCATCTATCGTTGACGAACGGTTCCCTAAATCCTCGACCTTTCGGACCGATCGCACGCTGGAAGTGATGATGCCAGCTCTTCATTTACGCCGGCTGAAAGGTGCCAAGTTCGGGCAGGACAAGAGCAAAGACTGCTGCCCCAAATCCTCAACCTTCGGCCGATCCGAAGGGCATCAGGACTAGTGTCGATGTCGACCGCCTGCAAAAAGCAGCATGAGTTGCACCGAAAATTCGACCTTTCAGATCGGGATGATGGTATTAATTAGATTTAAAATCAGTTACTTGAAGTAAAATAACCAGCCCCGATCAGAATTCCCCAAATCTTCGACCTTTCACGCAAGTTCAACCCGCAACGGTTGCCGATTCACAGGAGCAGAGGACTGCATCGGGAATCGCCCCAAATCTTCGACCTTTCGCATCTGTTCACCCAAAGCACTGGCGGACAACAGTCGCGAAAGGTAACCATTTCGGGCGGAGTGTTGCCGGTCGCTGTGTTTGCCCGGCTCGACGTCGTTTGGAAGGTGCCAAGTTTGGGCAGCGGCCGGCTACATCGCGTTTGGCCCCAAATCTTCGACCGTTCGGAAACATCCTCCCCTGGTCGCGACGCGCCCCGAGGATCTCGCTCCGCTTTGCCCCCGCCGAAAGGTGCCAGCTTCGGGCGGACGGGATAACCAACCTATTCCCCAAAAGCTCGACCTTTCGCAGGCGCGTCCGCGCTCAGACCACCTCCGGCCAGCCCTGCTGCACCAACTCGGGCAGGATCCGAGCGGCGGTTCCCCTGAGCCGAAACGTCGCGAGGTCGTCGAGATCCGTCCTGTCCGGATTGATCTGAACCACGGCAGTACCTCGGGCGAGAGCCGTCAAAGGCAGCTCGGCGGCCGGATAGACCAATGCGGAGGTCCCGACGACCAGCACCAGATCACAGGTGTTGGCGGCGGTCTCGGCGGCATTCCAAACGTCGCGGGGGAGGGCCTCGCCGAACCAGACGACCCCAGGGCGGATCGGTCCATTGCATTGTTCGCAGCGCGGCGGCGGGAGCGGGGCGCCTTCGAGCGCAACATCACACGGCGGGTCGGACGGGGACGGGGCATGTGGATACCCGCAATCCCGGCAGTAAGGACGATGCAGACTGCCGTGCAGCTCCAGCACATCCGGACTGCCGGCCCGCTGATGCAGACCGTCGACATTCTGGGTGACCAGGGTCAGGCGAGGTACTCGATCCGCCAGAGCAGCGATCGCCCAGTGTGCCGGGTTGGGTTCGCAGCGCAGCACCTGCGATCGGCGCCAGGCGTACCAGCCCCAGACCAGCGCGGGATCCGCGTCGAATGCATCCGACGTGGCCAACTGCGCCGGGTCGAAGCGATCCCACAGGCCGCTCAAGGCATCGCGGAAGGTGGGGATACCGCTTTCCTGCGAGACCCCGGCGCCGGTGAGCACCAGCAGATGGCGACAGGTGCGCAGACGCGCCATAAGCTCCGGCGGGAAAGGTTCGATCTCATGGGTTGTCGGTGGCATGACGATCTGATCCGCGGCTTGGTCTCGATGATCCGGGCTTGACCGGATTCCCCAAATCTTCGACCTTTCTTGATTGTCGATGCCGGGTGTAGTCTCGATGGTGCCTAATCCTGATACCGGAAAGGCACTCGCGGTTCAACGCGTGACAAGTCACGACTCGGACCCGCCGCTCGTTGCCTGGTCCCGAGTGCCCGCTCCGGACGCAATGCGGTCGCACGTGGACGGCCCTCTTTATGGCGTCGCGGCCGACTCCGGACGCTCAGCCGGCACCAGGGAGCGGCCGCAATGACCTATCCAGCGGACGCAGGTAGTCCGCGGCCGATCTTGACACTAGGCCCGCTGCTGTGGTCCTAATCGCCAAAATCCGGCCCCTGCCTGCCGTTCGTTTCTCCGAACTGAACAGCGAGGGATCACTGCCGCGAGCGTCCTTTCGACTCGGGGCCGAGTGTTCACGCGATGGCCTGAATCCCCTTCTTCTCGATGACGGTCAGGAGCCGAAGCGCTGGTCCGCCGGGACGCTTGACCCCTCGCTCCCAGTCCGAGACCAAGTTTTTGCTGACATTGAGGTAACGGGCAAAGACCGGCTGAGAAAGATGCTCGCGCTCGCGCAGGGCGCGGATGGCCTCGGGAGAGAGGGGTTCGACCGGCGTCAGGCAAACGTCATCGAACTCGCGCATGGTCTGCTTGCCGATGGCGCCCACCTCATGGAGGGCTTCCATGGTTTCGTGGATCGAGGCCATCGCGTCGCTACGATACTGTTTCGCCATCGTGTTTAACCTCCGAGAATTGCCCGTTCTGGATCAGCGCAGTGAGCTGCTCGTCCGTCAGTTCGAGGACGTGCCGTGCGGCCTTCTTGAACGCTGCTTCTTCCTCGTCGCTGATGTCGGCCTGCTGGTTCTTGGCGAATCCATAGACGAAAAAAGCACGATGCCTCCGGCGGTACAAGATCAGGGTCCGGTAGCCTCCAGAGCGACCTTGCCCGGGGCGCGCCACACGCTGTTTAATGACCCCGCTGCCGAGATCGGCATCGATTAGACCCTGCTCCGCTCGGAGGACGGCTTCGCGTAACATCCCGTCCGGGATCTTCTGCTTGCGCGCGAAGCGCTCGAACCAAGCATTCTTGAAGATCCTCACGTGCCCTTGTGCTCCGGCCCGATATCACACCGAGTGTTATATCATAAGGTCATACGAAATCGATACGCCACGTTCCAGGCGTTAACCAGCGCAACGCCAGGATGATTCGATGTGAATCTGGCCTGTTGTCAGTCGAATGCGGGTCGGTAGGGTCAGACGTTGTCAGCTCATGCGGGTCCGATCCGACAATACTTACAGGTCAGACGTCGGATCTCTGCAGGTCGTGAAAGCGAGGCGAATGGATCGCTGCCCCGACCAGAGCTGTCGTCGCCGAGAGTACCGAGCGTCCGGTTCCCCGTCCGTTCCAGACGTCGAAGCAGTCGGCGCTCGGCGGCATTAATAGGTCGACGGCCTATCCGGAGCGTTAGGGCTAGCGTCGGCAAAGCGCGTTGAAGAGTCACTCGGCTTGACTTGAGGTGCGACGGCTCCTGTTAAGGGTTATCAGATGCCTGCCGCCGCAGGATGACGGTGGAGGCTGGTACGGCATTGAAGCGGGCTAACGACTAAGACTCGGAGCGCGAGCGGCGGTAGGCGTCTGATAAGCCTCGAGGGAGGAAACCGCGGGAGGTTGGCTCCGGGCTATGGGGATTTGAGGGGCGCGGCCTCGGAGCGAGCGGTCCGGAAAGCGGATCGGGTCTGCGCGGGCGGGCTGGTCGAGTCTCCCCGGCGCGGGTCATGGCGCGAGCGTTGGCCATCGGCAGCTTGGCTGTCACCTTCGCTTTGTTCCTGATCGGGGCTTGAGGCACAGCCCGTCCGTGACCGGTGCCGAGCCGGCGCATCGGGCGCGGATGCAGCGCCGCCGTCGTGGGGTCGTGGGCGGGGCTCATGGCGAAGCACTGCGCGGTGAAGGGACGGCACGTGGGACTTGGCCTCGCATGAAGGTCTCGATGATACGCAGCGGGGCGCCACAACACGGACAGGGCCGGGCCGTGGTGGTGCTCGGATCCGACGACGCGGCCGGTTCCATCGCGACCGGGATGGCGAGGATCGGGTTGACCGGGGCGGTCAACAGCGCGCGGGCACGCTCCAAGTTCCGCACGCGTGCCGTATTGGCCAGCAGCCCGTAATGGCGAATGCGATGCAAGCCGCAGGGCAGGACGTGCAGCAGGAAGCGGCGCATGAACTCCTCCGGCGCAAGGGTCATGCGCTTGTGGCGGTGGCGCCCGCTGGTACGGTAGTCCTTCCAGGTAAAGGTAATGCCCTGCGCATCATCGGCGATCAGACGCGTGTTGGAGATCGCCACGCGGTGGGTATAGCGCGACAGATAGGCGAGCACCGCTTCGGGTCCGGCAAACGGTGCCTTGGCATAGACCACCCACTCCTGCCGGCGCAGCGGGGCCAGCCAGGCGGCGAAGGCCTCGGGCGCGGCCAGGTGCGCGTGCTCGCCGAAGAACGCCAAGTCTCCGGCCTGCTGTGCAGCACCGAGCTGTTCGAGGAAGCGCCGACGAAACAACCGCGAGAGCACGCGCACGGGCAGAAAGAATCCGGGGCGACAGGCCACCCAGCGTTCGCCGTCGGGCGAAAGACCACCCCCGGTGACGATACAGTGCACGTGCGGGTGATGCGTCATCGCCGAGCCCCAAGTATGGAGCACGGCGGTCAAGCCGATGCGGGCACCGAGGTGCTTGGGATCCGCGGCGATACTCAGCAACGTCTCGGCGGCGACCTGCATGAGCAGGCCGTAAACGACGCGCTTGTTGTCATAGGCGATGTCGGCAATCGGCGCCGGCAGGGTGAAGACCACATGGTAGTACTCCACGGGCAATAGATCGGCCTCGCGGGCGGCCAGCCACTGCTGCGCCGCCGCGCCTTGACACTTCGGGCAGTGACGGTTGCGGCAGGAGTTGTAGGCGATTTGGATGTGCCCGCAGGCGTCGCACTGCTCCACATGACCGCCGAGCAGCGGCGTGCGCGGGTCAGGCGGGCGCCGGGTTGCCCCCGCCCAAGCGCTCCAGCGGACCGGTGACCTCGCGCAAGGTGCGGGTCGCCACCTGGCTGTAGAGCGCGGTGTTCTCGAGCTTGCGGTGCCCGAGCAGGACCTGGATCACCCGGATGTCGACCTTCTGCTCCAGCAGATGCGTCGCGAAGCTGTGCCTGAGCGTGTGCAGAGAGACCCGCTTGGTGATCCCCGCCTCGTCGGCCGCGGCATGACAGGCCCGATTGAGCTGACGGGTCGACATCGGATCCACCGGGTTTTGCCCCGGGAACAGCCATCCGCCCGGCAGCATCCTGCCCCGAGCATGTCCTTCGCGCCACCATGCCCGCAATACCTCCAACAAGGTCGGGGAGAGCATCGCATAGCGATCCCGGTGCCCCTTGCCTTGCTCCACCCGGATGCTCATGCGCTCGCTGTCGATGTCGCCGACCTTCAGCGACACCACCTCCGAGGCACGCAGCCCTGCGCCATAGGCGACCGAGAGGGCCGCGCGGTACTTCAGCCCCGGCGCCGCCTCCAGCAACCGGGTGACCTCCTCGACGCTGAGAATCACCGGCAGCGTGCGTGGCTGGTGGACATGCGCCACCTTCGCCATCACCGCGACGCGATCGAGCGTGATGTCGAAGAAGAACCGCAGACCCGTCAAGGCGGCGTTGATCGAGATCGCCGAAACCCCCCGGTCGGCCAGGTGCAGCTGGTAGCGACGCACGTCCTCCGCCGTGGCGTTCGCCGGGGAGCGCTCGAGAAAGACGTTGAAGTCACGCACGGCTCGCAGATATCCGGCCTGCGTCTTCTCGCCGAGCTTGCGCATGCGCATGTCTTCGAGCATGCGCTGACGCAACGGGCTGATGGGATTCGGTGTGGCGGACATGGCGGTGCTCCTGTCTGGAGGTTGAGGTTGACTGCACCTCCAACCTCTAGACCGCAAGCCGCTGGTCCGCCGCCTTTTTGCTCCAAGATCCGATCCCCGCTCCCCTACCGCGCGAGCGGTTTAGTCCATTGGCCGGTACCGGCCAAGAGCACCGCCAAGATCCGCGTCCGGCCACGCTGTCGCTCACTCAACCGCCCAGCCTTATGCCACAACCCCCTCCCGCAACCGCTCCCCCAACCGCGTTACCCTCCGCTGCGACTCCCGCCGCTTGACCGCCATCCGCAGCGCCTTCGTCTCTGCGATTATCACCACCAACTTGCGCCCGCGCGTCACGGCCGTGTACAGCAGATTGCGCTCCAACAGTTGGTAGTGCTGCATCGCCAGCGGGATCACCACCACCGGATACTCCGAGCCCTGGGACTTGTGGATGCTGGCGGCATAGGCCAGCGCCAGTTCGTCGAGCTCCCCGAGAGCATACTCCACGGCCCGCCCATCGAAGGTCACGGTCACCGTGCTCTGCTCCGGATCGATGGTCGCGATCCGCCCGATGTCACCGTTGAAGACCTCCTTGTCGTAGTTGTTGACACGCTGCAGGACCTTGTCGCCGGGCGCGTAGGTCGTGCCGAACTTCTGCACCCGCGGCTCGGCACTGGGGTTGAGCAGGCGTTGCAGCTCCACATTGATCGCCTGCACGCCGAGTCCGCCGCGGTTCATCGGCGCCAGTACCTGGATGTCCTCGACCGGATCGAAGCCGAAGCCGCGTGGGATGCGCGTGGTCACGGTGGCGTAGAGCTTGGCGGCGATGTCCTCGGGGTTATCGGCTTCGATCAGGTAGAAATCGCTGGTCTCGCCTTTGGCCGGGGCCAGCGGGATCTCGCCTTGGTTGATGCGGTGTGCATTGACGATGATCCGGGAGCTGAGCGCTTGGCGGAAGATCTCGGTCAGCCGCACCGTCGGCACTGCCCCGGAGCCGATCAGATCGGCCAGCACCGCGCCGGGGCCGACCGAGGGCAACTGGTCGACGTCCCCGACGATCAGCAGACCCGCATCGTCCGGGACCGTACGCAGCAACTGGTTCATCAGCACGGTGTCCATCATCGACGCCTCGTCGATGACCAGGAGCTGCGTCTCCAGTGGATTCTCGGAATCGCGCTTGAAGCGAAAGGTGGCGGGATCGAACTCAAGCAACCGATGGACCGTTTTCGCCTCGATTCCGGTGGTCTCGGTCAGGCGCTTGGCGGCGCGCCCCGTCGGCGCGGCCAGTGCGACCGACAGGCGCTTGGCCTGCAGGATGCGCAGCAGGCTGTTGACCAAGGTGGTCTTGCCCACGCCGGGACCGCCAGTGATGATCGTCACCTTGTTCGCCAGCATGGTCGCGACTGCGTCGCGCTGGGAGGGCGCGAGGGTGAGCCCGGTTTGCGCCTCGACCCAGGGCAGGGCCTTGTCCGGATCGATCTGCCCCCAGGGTGGCGCCCCGCGCAGCAGACGCTGCATGTGTGACGCGCACCCAACCTCGGCCCGATACAAGGGCGTCAGGAAGAGAAGCTCCCGGTCGAGAATCAGATTTTCCTCGGCCTGCTCGCTCGCGATCGCTTCTTCGATGATCCCCGCCGGGATCGCCAACAGCTTGATTGCCATCGCCACCAGCTTCTCGGGCGGGGCCGCGCAATGTCCCTGCTCGGACCAGACCTGCAGGGCGTGGCGCACTCCCGCTTGCGCGCGTATCAGCGAATCGCGGGGGATGCCGAGGTTCTGCGCGATCGCATCGGCCGTCTTGAAGCCAATGCCCCAGATGTCGAGCGCCAGGCGATAGGGATTCTCGCGGACCTTCTCGACCGCGGCGTCCCCGTAGGTCTTGTAGATGCGCACCGCCCGCGAGGTGCCGACCCCGTGCGATTGCAGGAAGACCATGATCTCGCGGATGACCTTTTGCTCGGCCCATGCCGAGGACACCCGCTCGCGGCGCTTCGGTCCGATGCCCTCCAGCTCTTCGAGGCGCTCGGGCGTGGTCTCGATGACGTCGAACACCGCCTCGCCGAAGGCGCGCACCAGCTTGCGGGCGAAGTGCGGGCCGATGCCCTTGACCATGCCCGAGCCGAGATACTTCTCGATGCCTTCGAGCGTGGTCGGGGGGACCACACGGAGCTGGTCGGCACGAAACTGCAGCCCGTGCTCGCGATCGTTGACCCATGCGCCCTGGGCCTCGATGGACTCCCCGGCCGACACCGAAGCGGCGCTGCCGATCACCGTCATCAGATCGCGCTGACCCCTGACCTTGACCCGCAGGACACAGAAGCCGGATTGCTCGCTATGGAATGTCACGCGCTCGACGGCACCGGCGAGGCGTTCGTGAGGTGATGGTGAAGGAGATTGCATCGGGGATAGCGGTGCCTGTTGGAATACCGCCCTTATGGGTGAAACGCCCTGGATAGTGTCTTGCTCGAGCGCTAATCGAGAGGACGCGTCGCATCTGCTTCGGCGGCATCCAGACGATCGAGGATGGCTAAGGCGCGTGCCGGGTCACCCATCGCCGCCGACGCCCGAAAGTGGCTCTCGGTATCCCAGGCGGCCAATGCCTGAGCACTCAACTCCTCGATGAGCTTGTTGACGCTCAGGCCCCGGCTGCGCGCCAGGGCACGCAGGCGCTCGGCGGTATCGTCCGGAAGACGGATTGTCAGGGTGCTCATGCGAAGACCTCCAGGAATTCGGCTGGTGTGCAGATCCGAAGATGACCGAGGCGTAGCTCACCCAAACGCAGATCCCGGACGTTGTGGGTCACGATCGCCTCTGCGTGGCCTGCAATGGCGAGCTCGATCAGATGGTTATCGCCTTCGTCCGGAAGATTGGGCCGCCAGCCATAGTAGATGCGCACCCACCGCCCTTGGCGGGCAAGCGCGGCAAGGACCGTGGAGCGCTCCTCCGGAGTCGTTTGGGTGCCCCAGACCGGGCGATTCAGAAGTTCCTGATATTCCAGCCAGAGCGCGTTGCCGAACAGAGGTTGCAGACGGCCTTGCAGGGCGTGGCGCAGCACGAGACGCGATGCCCCATCAGCCGAGCGGAGACCGGCCACGAAGACGTTCGTATCCAGCACGACTGGAATCATAATGACAGCATATATGCAGTCACTGGTGATGACAAGTTGTGGAATGGTCGTATTGACTCGCGGGACCGGCTGCCGCCCACCGGCGGGCCACGCGCTTCGACCGGATTCCGCTGTGACGACTCAAACCAATGCTCGTTAGCCAACCGTGCCAGGGTCCGGGGCGACATCGGCCACGAGCTACCGTTAACCCAAAGCGCGATGGATCTCCCGTGGGTGCCATTTCCCGGCGCGCATTCGCTTGTTCACGAGCTGCCGGTAGGCGCCGGGGTCGGGGGCCTTCTTTCTGGAGTGGCGCTTTGAATTGCAGAAACGGCATGCGGCGACGATGTTTTGCCGCGAGGTACCTCCACCATCGCACCTTGCGAGCAAATGTTCGCCCGTACACTGCAGGCGGGTTGCGATATCCTTGTTGACGTCCAGTTGGGGTTTCAGCTCATCAGGACTAACCAACCACATCGGGGCGCCGCAGTAGTAGCACCGGGCACCTTGTGCTTGGAACGCAGCGAAACGAGATTTTCTGAGGGATGTCGGCATGACAGGCTCTTGTCTGTTAGAGCCCGCTTGCCTTAAAGGCTAAGGCGGGAACCGGTCGGCTCAACCGAACCAGCTATAAGCGCCGCCCTCGAAAAGGAACAGCGCGGGAATGTCGCGACGGAGCCAAAACGCTTCAAGAAATCAGGGTATTCGGATCCGGCGCTTGCTGTTATCTCATCACAGGCCAAGCTGCGAATCAAGGTGCCGCTCCGGCATCACCATGCGCGACGTTCTCGTGCATCCGTTTCAGTCCCCTCGGATCCCAATTTGTCCGTCAGTCGGACGGCTCGCGGTCAAGCTGGATCTCGATCTACAGAGCGGCGAGTTAGCTGCCGAGGTCGGCCGGCGAACGTCAATGATCACACACGCCGCGCAGGACGCGTACGCAAACGGCCCCGGCTTGCCCTACCACCGAAGCGGCGCGAAGCTGTCATCCGATCCTCGACCCGGAGACAGCCTTCCATGCGCGAGACCATCCCACTGACCACCCACCGCGACCAGGAGCTGGTCGACATCACCGCCGAAGTGCATGCCGTCGTCAAACGCAGCGGCATCCGCGACGGCATCGTTCACGTCTACGCCCAGGGCGCCACGGCCGCGATCATGATCCAGGAGAACTGGGACGAGAGCGTGCAGGAGGACGTGATCGACTTCCTCTCCAAGCAGATCCCGAAGGGGGTGTGGCGTCATGACGCCCAAGACGGCAACGGCGATGCGCACCTCAAGGCGGGCCTGGTCGGACCTTCCGAGACAGTCCCCTTGATCGACGGCGAACTCGGTCTGTCGCGTTGGCAGAACCTCTTCTTCTGCGAGTTTGACGGGCCGAGGACCGAGCGCAGGGTCGTCGTCACGGTCATCGCCGACCGGTAATCGGCGTCCGCCGGGCGCTCCCTGCTCCCGATTCCGGAGCACAACAGCCGGTTGCTACGCAGTTCCCACCGTCCAACCCTTCAGGTTGCGCGCAGCGTGCCGACCAAGCGCACTCGAACGAGCGTCAACGCCGGAAGAGGAGTCTTATGGTTCCGATGACTCGGCGAGCGTCGCCGCAAGCTCGGCGAGTCGGGCGCGACCCGCCTCGTTCATGCGGTCGTAGCATCGGATGATTTCGCCGAGCCGCTGATCGGGGGTATAGAAGTTAGGCCAGCGGTACGCCGAAAACCTCGGCGATCTTCAGGGCCGTCGCCTCCGATGGATCATGCTCGCCTGTCTCGTAGCGGCTGATCCGTGCCCGTGCACTGCTCTCCTCCAGACCGATCATGACGCCGACCTTTTCTTGGGAGAACTCGGACTGGTTGCGGAGTTGCCGCAGTCGCGGGCCGAAGATGGGGGAGGGCGGATTCGCATGCGCGGGCATCTGCTCATCGTGATTGATGGCCCTTTTGTGGTTGTCACGATTAACGTAACATCAGGTGTGCCGGGGCATTCGCGCGCCAGGCGGAACTCCTTGATGCTCCGATGACGTCTCAGAATTGTTCCGGGCCTCGGTCGCCGCTCCCCCTGGTCCCCTCCCCTCGGGACGAGCGTTAGCGAGTCAATGAGATGCGCGTAGCCGAAGGCTAGCGCTCCTTCCGTCTAGATTAAGAACCGGATGATGAGTGCCGTCACCTAAAGGGCCTATCGGCCGTCACGTAAACGTCATCCTACGGTCATACGGACCACCACCAGCCCTACGCCCGTCACTTCTTCCGAATACCCCGACACTTAACTTCGGCGACTCGCCGAGTCACGCGCTCGGACGGATTCCTAGGCCCGGCAGGCAGGCAAACAAGGCCCCAATCGGCGTTTACGGGTCGAAAGCAGGGAGATCAATGCTCGTGATGGTCTGGCGAGGACGATCGTGAGGATCTCAGGACAAGCGGGAGCGTCGCCGGGGATGCCGACGGGAGGAAGCGTTGGTGACCTTGGTGGTGGCCTAAGAGGTGTCGCAGCGTATCGGGAACGAAACGGAATCATCCTCGATGTCGGGCTGGGATAGACGGTTCGAGGTATCGGTGCGCTCTACCGGTCGGGATGAGTCGGTGTCCAGCATCGCGCGCATGGCGTCGATGTGTTTGCTGTGCGGGAAGGTGCCACTGGAGATGATGAAAGGGGATTCGGACGAGAAATCGGGGATCTGGGCAGCGGCCGGTTCACACGCCGGGCCGCGGCCCACGACCCTGTCGAGCAAGGCGCGCGCTCCGATCTTCAGGCGGGCGGCAGCGGTGCGGTTCGGCGCCTCGCCCCGGTTCTGACCGCGCTTCTGGCTGATCCGTCGCCGGTCATGCTCCAGCCGCGCCTCGAGGCCGAACAACCCGAAGAGAGCGTTGGGAACGACACGGATCGCAGCGCGCCCGATATAGCTGCCGTCCTCCTGGAGTTCGCAACGCGGGTGGATCGTCAGGAGTCCGCCGCAGACGATATCGCGCATTGCACGCTCGGCACGGCGCAGGTTCAGCCCAGCGCGCTCGGCAAGGGTGTCCATGCGGATCGGCAGCAGGGTGCCGTCCTGTTGCGGCACGCTCAGACAGAGCGAAGGAAGGTCGCAGTAGTGAGCGATCGCACCGAGTAGAGCGCAGCAGGCTTCCCGTCGCTCGGAGCGCATCTGGCGTGGTTTGTGGTCGCCGTCCGGATCGGCGGACTGCTTACGGCCGAACAGAGCGTTTGCCAAGCTCGGGATCTTCTGCGGATCGTCGTAGAAATCGCGTATGCGTTCGACCAACTTGCGGATGATCGGCGGACGCGATTTATGGTCGGGTGGTGCAGCAAACCAGCGTGGGGTGGTTGGATCGTGACCGCATCGGTTCCCTGTCGACTGTGCTTGGGCCATATCTGTTTAGGACGGTCCATGTCTCGACAGAGGATGTGATCCAGACCAATGGGGTTTGGTCAGTTCTTATTCGTACAGCGGGGACAGCAGCCGGCCGTTGCCTCAACGATCCGTACACGAAAGCACCATGACATTCGTTGAACATAAGACCGGCAGGTAGGAACCTAACCGAAGTTCCACGTTGCAGGCAAATACATTTTCGACGGTGCCATCGAGTCTTTCGGACACGGTTTGAATATTTCGAGTCAATGATAATTGTGGTTTGGTTCGTCGCTTGCTCGCAATTTTCTGTCGCAACGTGGTTTTTGATGCGGTTCGGAGGCGTGTGCCCCGTTGGTATCAAACAGACTCTTTCGATTACGGATCACTTCCGCTAAGGGTCGTGGATGCACCTAACGTCGAGCTCACTCGGAAATCGGCATCACGCCTTGGACGCGGTTTAGGCCGCTTGTGCCTGTCGACCATCAGAGCGTTCAGCTTCCGCCTCGGCGGTTGCGACGATCATTGCCTGTCCGCTCTTGTCGCTCGCGCGGAAGCGGGCCAGTAGATTGTGCTCTGCGACCGTCAACGGATCGCGATCCACCAGACATAGCAGATAGGCGGGCGAGACATCGCCGAGTGCGTGTGCGAGGATCACCGCCTCCTCGAGCCCCATGCGCCGGATACCCTGCTCGTAGTTGCTGATCCGGGACTTGGCTATTTTGTCTAGCGTCAGCACGGATAGCTGCGACAGGCTCAACCCCAGCCGGTGGCGTTCGACACGCAGCCGCAAACCGATTGCGGCACTCAATTCTTCCTTCTCAAGCATAGGCATCCCCTTGTCGTGGTTGGCGACATTTCAGATTAACGCAGAGACTGAGCCTCTATAAAACATATTGTGTTCGTTCTGTCCGGCAACCTCTAGGCGTTCGCGAGTGTCCTGTCTTCGCTCTCGCTCTTGTCGTACACGGTAGAAAGGTCGTATTCGGATTGGCGATGCGTCCACTCGCGTGCCTTCTCGGGGTCCTCGGCAAGCTGCTTGGCGAGCGCGAGGCTCTCGCGATATTCGGCGGCAGCGGCGGCCATGGTCCAGGATGCCTGAATCCCCCTGCCTTCGAGCTGTCGTCGGATTGCCGCGAGCGGAACCTGGAAGAACTCCTTGCGCGGATTGACCTTGTTCACCTGCTCGCGCATGAAGTCGCGGTGCAGGGCTGATTCGAGCGCCGGAGCATCCTCGCTCCAGATCAGCGCGTGGACGTCGAACCCGAAAGGGACACTGGCATCGCCGAGCTCGCGCACGCGATCGAGCGGTTCGAGCCGGCGTGTCATGCCGACCTTGAAGACATCCTCGCCGAAAGAGCCGATGTTCGAGATCACGTAGACGTGACCGGCCTTGGTCTGCTGGGCCATCGACAGCGCACGTTGGTTGCGCGCCTCGGCCTCCTCCAGCCGCGCATGCAGCTCGGCCAACCGTGCGTCGAAGGCCGCACGCTGCGCCTCGCTGGCTTGCTCGGCTTCGGCCTGGACTTTGGCCAATGCTTTCTGGAGTGATTCCTCCTCGCGTGCGCTTTCCTTCAGGGCGCGCTCGATCTCGCGTTGGGCCTTTTGCTCCTCGCGGATCTGCTCGCGAATGCGGCGCTGCTCGGCTTTATCCTCCTGGCGCTTGACCTCGATGGCGGTCGCCGACGTCAGCTCATCGAGCCGGGCCTGCAGATACTCCCGCGTGATTCGTGCGTCCCGGAATGCCTTGCCGTTCTGATTCACGAGTGCAAAGGCATCGCGGATCTCCTGCTCGAGGACACCGTAGTTGGTGGTCTTGACCCTGGACAGGATGGTGTCGACCTTGCCGTTGAAGGCATCGACGACGAATCGCTCCGCGGTATCGCGGCGCTTGGCCTCGACATACTCGCAGGTCGCCGCGCGCTGCTCCTCGACCATCAGGCTGGTCCGCTCGCGGGCGGCCTTGAGCTGCCGGCCGCTGTCGTCGAAGCCGTAGGTCTCGGCCAGCTCGTCGAGCAGCCCGAAGGTTGGCTTGAGATAGCGATCGCCGTAGCCGTCGATGACGTTGCGCATTGCCTCGGCAACCTCCCCGAGCCGGTCGGCTTCCTGAAGTGCCCGGTAGGCGTCGCCGGCGATCTCCTCGGCGCGCCGATCGGCGGATGCGATGATGCGCTCGGCTTGGGCGCTGGCGTCGGCCAGCACGGAGTCGGCCCGCTCGCGCCGGGTCTTCGCATCGAGATTAGCGTCTTTGCGCACGGCCGCGGCCTTCTGCCGTGCGGCTTCGAGCACCCAGGCGGCATCACGCTCGGCTTTGGTCGTGATCTCCCGTGCGGCACGTTCCGCCTCGTCGATGATCTCTTGCGTCTTGCGCTGCGTGCCCTCGTACAACGCCTTCGATGCACTTCGCAGCTGATCGGCAGTGGCCGCGGCATCGCGGATGTCGCGAAAGCGCGCCAGCGATGCGATCTCGGCGTGCTGCTCGGCGATGGTGCGGTCGGTGCGTTCTTTGAGGCGATCGCCGAAGAGCTTCAGCCGATCACGTTCGCGCACGACCCTGGCCAGGACCAGGGACAGAACAATGACGGCGATCACGGCGGCGACCGAAACGGTCCCAAGGATCACGACCGTCGCGGGGTCGGAGGAGGTCGGCATGCGTGCATCCTTTCGTTCGGCTCGATTGGCCGTGCGGTCTCAGTGTGGTCCGCAGCTTTCCCCGACCGACGGGATCGCCATGATCTCCAGGAGCAGGATCGGGTGATTGCGCAGCGTCGCGGTGATGGCGGTGTAGAGACGTCATCGTCGGCGGGCTCCTTGCCGCCGTCGCTCCAGGCACCGAACCAAGCGGTGGCGAACCCGATCAGCCAGGCGAGCTGGAACCCGAAGTGTCCGAGCGGGGGCAGAAGGCGGGGGTCGAGCGGAGCGCTGAAGGCGAGGGCGCCGAGGGCGAACCAGTCCTCGGCGTCGTGTTCGGGGGAATGCGTCGCGTCGAGGGGCCAGGTGTGCGAGGGTCGGCGGCAGGCATCCATGTGCGAGTGTCCATATCCGTTTCGTTGACGGACGGAGTCTAAACCGCTTTTTTGGTTTTTTGAAGCGGATGACTTTCCGATGGCCTCACGGCGGCGAACACACCGGCGCACGCCCCGCGGCACGGGCTTGCCGATGGATCTCGACGGCCTGGTCCAGGCCCTCGGCAAACTCATCCATGCGATTGTCGTGGGAGGGGTGGAGCGCGCGCGAGCAGGCCATCGGAACCGGGAGAGCCAACGTTCGATACGCAGCGCTTTGTCAGGCTGGGTGCGCTCGGTCAAGCGCCGAGTCAGCGGATGTCATCCAGGTCTCGACACCCGCGACCCGGCGTCCGGACTCGCCTGCGGTCAGACGGGCTTCGGCACGAGCGAGGGGAACCGAGGACACGCCGGCACCGATCGTCCGGCGTGTAGAAGGCTCGGTTAGCCGATCACCTTCAACGGGCCATGATCATCGCAGTGATCCCCGTGTGGGTGATGGAGGTGGCCTTCGACCAGATAGTCGACATGATCCCCGTGCGGCACCGCCTCGTGCCCGCAGCCGGGTCCATGCACGTGACCGGCGTCATGACCACCGCAGTGATGCGCAGGCGTGCATTGATCGGGATTGACCGCAGTCACCGGAATGACGTGCTCGTCGATATGGTCTCCATGCGGATGATGGAGATGCCCGTCGTGCAGGTAATCGACGTGGCCGTCGTGCTCGATCGCCGTGTGCCCGCAACCGGGGCCATGTTCATGATCGTGATCGGGGTGTTTCCGGCAGCTCATCGAAGTCGTCCTCCTGAAGGGGTTGTTACGGCGTCGCAAATCGCTCCGCCGCGTGTTCCAGTGCATTGTTGAGCAGTCTCGCTACATGCTCGTCGGCGAGCCGGTAGTAGATGTGTCGGGCCTCGCGGCGCCTGTGCAGCAGTCGGGCGCGATGCAGAGCCTGTAGCCGCGCAGAGACGGTGCTGAGTTTGTCCTGCTCGCCGACCAACTCGCCTACGCAACGCTCGCCGCCCTGAAGCATGGCCAGAAGGCGGAGACGCTCCGGATCACCCATGGCCCGAAACAACTCGGCCGCATGGCCCAGAAGCGTGGTTGCCGGGATGTCGGGGATCTCGGCTGATGGGTGTTCGCAGAGCGGCATCGATTACTCTTATATTCCATGTAATACTGGAATGTAGACCATCTCTCTAAAATCCACCAGTGTTCCCGACTATCCCGTCACCCGGAGAACCCCGATGCGCTGGAAGACCGCCTACCGCTCCTTCTACTACGCGCAGGCGCCCGAGCCCGCGGACCTGGTGCTGGATCCCGCCGAGACGGCGCTGCTGTGCATCGACGTGCAGAACCTCTACCTGGAGATCCCGGCGGACCCGGACGAGGCCGCACGCTGGTTCCCCTTCCATCGGCGCATGCGCGAGATCGTCATCCCGACCACCCGCGCCCTGCAGGACGCCTTCCGCGCGAAGGGCATGGACGTGATCCACGCGCGCATTGCCTGCCTCCTCGAGGACGGGCGGGACCGCTCGCTCAGCCAGAAGAAGCCGGGCTGGAATGCGCTGCTCTTGCCCAAGGACAGCACGGCGAGTCAACTGGTGCCCGAGCTGGCACCGCACCCCGGCGAGATCGTCGTCACCAAGACCACCGACAGTGCCTTGACCGGGACCAACCTGCGTCTGATCCTCGCGAACCTGGGTATCCGCAACGTCGTGCTGACCGGGATCTTCACCGATCAATGCGTTTCCTCCACGGTGCGCAGTCTCGCCGACGAGAGCTTCAACGTCATCGTGGTCGAGGACGGCTGCGCGGCCGGCACCGACGCGCTGCACCGGCGCGAGCTGGAGATCATCAACATGATCTACTGTCAGGTGCTCGGCAGCGTGGAGCTGCGGGACATCATGGGGCTTTGAGGGGCACGCGGCCATGCGCTCGCGCGCGTCTCGTCATCTCATTGCGGCGAGGACACGAGGATGCATCCGACACGTGCCCGGATCGGCTACGCCCTGATCCTGATCCTCCTGGGGTGCTGCATGGCGAGTCAGGCGGCGACGCCGGCCACGAGCGAGACGATCACCAACCCGCCGCCCGGCAGTCGGGAGCGGGGCGCAATTCTGGATGCCCTGCGCGCGGAGCTGACGCACCTGACCGGGCCGGATCTGGTCTTCGTCGTCGCGGTGCTGCGGGTCGGCGCGGGCTGGGCCTGGGTCGAGGCCGCCCCGCAATCGCGCGACGGGACGAGCCGTTACGAGGACGTCACTGCGCTCCTGCAGCGCCGGGACGGACGTTGGGCGGTGCAGGTCCTCGGCCCCTGCGACGCGGAGGATGACTCGGCGCCCTGCGCCGCGGACAGCGACCCCGAGCGGCTCCTGGAGCGCTTCCCGACGCTGCCGCCGGGCCTGGTGCCGCGCGAGGACGGGTCCGGCTCGTTCAGCGCTCCACCGTGACCCCGCGCCAGAAGGCGATATGCTCGGCGATGCGTGCGGCCGAGGGTTTCGGGTGTGGATAACGCCAGGCGGCGTCGACGTTGCAGTCGTTGCCGACCAAGATATGGAAGTAGCGGGCTTCGCCTTTGCTCGGACACACCGACCGCCGCGCGCTGGGCTCCAGCAGTTCCTCACGGACCGACGCGATCGGAAAATAGACATAGCCATCCATCTCCTGGACGTGCTCGCTCTCGGCGATCACGCATTCTTTCCAAACTGCTTTCACCATGGTGTATGCCTTCGGTGGGTGGTGGCCGCTCACGGGTAGCCCGGTGGAGCGGGCGGGGATGAGCCGCGCAGCTCGGCATCGCCGGCGGCATGGCGAGTCGGCATCCTAAAGGCGAGGTTCGGTTGTCCCGTTCCGATCAACCCTCCGCCGGCTTGCGCCCGAGGATCTGCACGACATGACCGCGTCCCTGATGGTAGCGCCCTTCGAAGACCTCGCGTTCGCACTCGCGTGCCACCTCGAACACCAGGCCGGCAAGCTCGACTTGAAGGGTGGCGAGGCTCATGGTCAGCTCGGCCACGGGCGGACCGCCGGTGCCGAAGCGCAGCTGCTCGGGGGTGTAGGCTTCCAGGATCAAGGCGCCGCCCGGACGCAGCCCCTCCACCACGCGTCGGTGCACCGCCCGGCGCAGGTCCGGCGGCACATGGGCGAAGATCGAGACGATCCCCGACCAGGCGTTCGGCTGGATTTCGAACTGTGCGAGATCGCTGCAGCAGGTCACGATCCGCACCCCGCGCTCGGCGGCCAGACGACTGGCCTTCTCCAGGCCGACGACCGAGGCGTCCATCGCGGTCACCGCATGGCCGCGTGCTGCCAACCAGACCGCGTTGCGCCCCTCGCCCTCGGCCAAGCACAGCACCGGGCCTTGCGGCAGCCGATCCGCCTGCTCGACCAGAAAGTCGTTCGGCGCGGTGCCGTAGGCATAGTCGTCCTCGGCGTAGCGTTCATTCCACATGTGCTCGATGCTCCTTTTGAGATGTCGTCGCGGACGTCGCGGCAGCAGGATCTAGGGTCAGGGGAGCACTCGCCGCGTCGGTCGACGCGGCGCGCGTGGTGAGAAGTGCAGTGATGGTCGGTGGGGGCCGGGGTGGATCGCCGTCGATTCCGGTCTCAGGCTTGGCCCGGAGCGGGTAGCCACTGGGCCAGCTCGAGGGTGATTCCTTCGGGGCCGGCGAGGAAGACCAGCTTGCGGTCGTGGAACTCCATGACTTCGTTTCGAAACGAGATGCCCAGCGCCCTCAGGCGTACGACCTCGGCATCCAGGTCGTCGACCGCGAAGCAGATGTGGTTAAAGCCGACGCGGGCCAGGTTGGGGATCGATGGGTCGGCGGGTGTTTCCGGGTGTAGGTAGCGGAGCAACTGCACCTCGGCGCGCGGCGAGGCGTCCTTCAGGACCAAGGTGACGTGCTCGGCCTCGATACCGCGGACCCCCATGTAGCGATCCATGCGTTCGCCGCGGATCACGACATCCTTGACCTCCTCGAAACCCAGGGCCGTGAAGAAGTCCTTCGCGGCATCGATGTCGCGGACCGCGACGGTGACGTGGTCGAAATGCGTGAGCATGGGCGCCCTCGGTTCGGATGGAATCGTTCGGGACTCGGTGGATCGCGTCCCGCAGGGCGCGGCTCCGGCGGGTTGGCACCCGGGCCGGATAAGGCCTTCTCCCCATTGCGGGGAAATCGGGGTTGCGTGCGTCCACTACAATGGCGACCTCGACCGAGGCTCCCTCGGCGCGGCCCTTCGATGCATTCGACCCACATGCCTTCGACCCGAACGCCTTCGTCCCCCGAGCCATCGCTGTCCGCGTCGGCGCCGGGCGATCCACCGAGGTCACATTCCATCGGGCGTCGGGGGATCGACGACTGGGTCGCGGTCGTTCCGTCGGGGCCGAATCGCCGGTCCGGAGGCATCGCGAGGTGGCAACCGATCAGGATGCGGGTCGGCGACTCGGTGGCGACCCGATGAGCCCGCGTGTTCGCGTGCCGGAACCGCGGTGGTCCAGGGCGTCGGCAACCGCACTTACCGGCCGAGACCCTGGAGGATCTGATCGCCAAGGCACGGGCGGCCGGCTTCGAGACCGACACGCTCATCTTTCCCGCGCCCGCCGTTCCGACGCCCATCGCTGCCAGTCCCGAATGAGGATCGATGTTGGCTATGTCCGGGCCGGGGTCGGGTGCGACTCGAAATCCTGAAACCGAACCGCGCCGGTCTTCGGCATCGTGTGTCATGACCGGCGCGGGCAGGTTATAAACCTGCGATGCTCGCTGTCCATGAGAGGCCTGTCAGCGCCCGCTCGACCGGCGGAATCGAAATCCTTTGTCTCCGGGGGACACTGCACGATGATGCGAGCCAACCTGTTGCTTTCCCTTATGCTCGTCATCGGTACGAGTCAGGCGCAGACCCAATCTGACCTGAATCGGAGCGCTTGCGCGGAGCTGGATGCGGCCGATGCCGAGTTGAACAGCGTCTACCGAGAAATCCGCGAGCGTTATCGGGGCGAGGCGCTGTTTCTCGACAAACTGAAGACCGCGCAGCGTGCCTGGATCGCCTTCCGAGATGCCGAGCTTGCCGCACTCTACCCGGCGCAGGACAAGCAGATCGAATACGGGTCCATGTATCCGATGTGCGAATGCACGACGTTGGCCGGGCTGACGCGTGAGCGTACCGCGCAATTGCGGGGATGGCTGGACGTGGAGGAAGGCGATGGGTGTGGCGGAAGCCGGAGACCGTAACAGAAGCGGTCCTCACCCGTTATCCAGCCGACACGCTGCTTGGGGGCCGGCAGAGGCGCCTAACGAGCAGGTTTCAGCGTCAGTCGGTGGCGTGTTGGCCCCGGCAGGAACGGGCTTGGGGTACCGGAAACCCAGTCGTCATGGCCGCGTCGGTAGAACGGCGACATCGGATGACCGCTTTGACCGGTCGGCATCTGCATCAGACCGTTGGCCTCGTCGCCGGGTGACACGGAGAACCGTTGGGAGGCACCGAAAACCGGACTCTGCGCGAGCGGCAGGTTCGCATCGCCCGGCAGCGCCTCGCGGGGCATGTCCAGCCATCCGGACAGCCACGGAACGGCTTGACTGATCGGGTGGGCGATGTGCGCGGTATTCAACTCGCCCCAGGTCCGTTCAGACAGGGCACCGTCGAAGCGCTTCTCGAAGCTGTCGATGTTTTCGCGCACGGCGGCGAGCATCAGTGCATCCCAGCTCTCGAAATTCGCGGGCAACAGATGGCGTGGCTTCTCGGTCAGAACGGCCCACAAAGGTGCCTCGAACTGGTGACTGATCAGCAGATCGGCGTTCTCTCCATGCACATCCCCCACCTGAGTCGTCAGTGCGGCAAACACGTTCTGCCGCACCTGCAACCGGAATGCACGCACCAGCCGATAGCCGACGGAATCGGCGGACGCTGCGGGAATCCAGTTCTCCACCAGTGACCGATACTCATCCATCTCGGGTCCGCCGGAGGCAAGCACCTCGAGCAGCAATGTTCTCCATCGCCCGAGGAACAGCGCCTCGTGATCGCGCTGAATCGCCAACATGTCTTCCGGCGCAAAGCGGTCTTTCTCGAATAGCCGGTCCCTGATCTGCTTCGCCCGCGCGCCGAGGTCGTAGCCGCCATCTCCGATCGTCCGCAGCGCGTCACCGTCGACGACGCGCGCGTTCGCCGTCCAAATCCGCTGCGACTCCGGATTGACGACGCGCGGATAGTCGGCCGCATCCAGCCAGCCTGTCCATCCACCCCCGTTGCTCCAGTCGGCGGGAACCATCGGGTCGTATCCACGCTTCACCGGGATTTGACCGGCGATGCTCCAGCCGATAGTGCCGTGCGCATCGCCCGCCACGACATTCTGTGGCGGCAAACCCATCGTATTCGCGACGTCGAGCGCAGCATCGAGGTTCGCAACCGTTTCGAGCTCGAGGATTTTCAGGTTGACGGCCCGAGGACTGTGGGCGAGCCAGCGCACCGCCACGTCGCTGCCGGCAAACTGATTGCCGTCGTCGACGGGGCCCCATCGGGTTTCCCGGATCCTGTACTCGACAGGATCCGCCTGCTTGACGTTGATCCACTCCCGATGCACGACGAACGCCTCCTCCCCGTCCGGCGTTCGATACGTCCCGGCGGCTGCACCCGGCCTGAGCACGACGGCGTCGGACCAGTCGCCGTAGCTGTTGGTGTATCCCCACGCCACGCGGCCGTTGCTGCCGGCAACCACGAACGGCGTGCCGGGCAGAGAGACCCCGGTCACGTCTCGCTCGCCGTCGCCCGTCGTGATCAGGCGCGCCCGGTAGTAGAGATTGGGGACCGAGAGGCCCAGGTGCATATCGTTCGAGACCAGCGCCCGACCGTGATGGGTCAGCGCGCCGCCGACCGCCCAGTTGTTGCTGCCGTTCAACGCAGGGCTGCCCTGCTCGGTCGCGTGTTCAGGGATGAGCGCGACGTGCCGGATCGCATCGTCACCGGCCTCCGGCATCGGAACGGTCTCGATCGCTCCGCCGACAAGCGGGGCATCCCAGCTCGTGCCGGTTGGATAGAGCCAGGCATAGACGTTGGCCGGCAGCACCGATTGCGCAAGCCCGCGTTGGACGTCGCCCCGCGCCCTGTCGTCGTTCAGCTGCATGAACATCGCGTAGACGACGAGAATCGTATCCTGCGTCCTCCAAGGCTTCGGTTGTTCACGCAACAACAGGTATTCGAATGGCCGGACCGACAGACTCCCGAGACCCGTATTCACGCCGGAGGCATAGGCGTCGAGGATGGCCCGCTCGGTCGCCGTCAGTGTCTGCATGACGGCCTGTGCGCGAGCGCGGAATCGATGAAAGCGATGATGCTTGTCGAGCGGCAAAGCCGCCGCGCCGAACATCTCCGAGAGCTCGCCGGCAGCCTTGCGGCGAATCAAGTCCATCTGGAAGAAACGATCCTGCCCGTGCACGAATCCCGTCGCAAAAGCCAAGTCGCGTCGCGTGGATGCACGGATCGTCGGGATACCCTGCTCATCGCGTTCGATGGTCACAGGATGATCCAGACCCGCAACGGGAAGGTCGCCGTCGAGCATCGGAAGACTGCCGCGAATCAGCCACCAGGTCGCGAAGCCTGCCATCAGAACGACTGAAGCGACGCCGAACAGGAGGCGAAGGATCCAGGTCTTCATGCGAAACGGAGTCGGCGATCTGATGGACAGTCAACGTAAATGAAGCGGTTACCGGGCGATGCAGCGTGCGCCGATGATCAACTGACCGACACCGGAGCTTTGCCGGCCGAGGTCCCCGGTCGCGTGGACCGCCGACACCCACTCCACGAGCCGGATAGTGTGACCCGAAATCCCCGGCCGAGGTTTCGCTCGACCCAAACCGCCTTGCGATCGGGGGCCGCTGCCCTGCCACCTGCCGGACCTTTCGCCGATGGCCTCATGCCGGACCGCTTGGGATCAGGCGGGCGCCGCCCGGGTCGCGGCGGCTTGGGCATCGTTTCACGGGGCCTCCGCGGCCTTCTCTTGCGGTGTCTTGGCCTTGATCGTCAAGGCGTGCAGCGCGCCGGACTTCAACTCGTCCTTGAATAGCGCCAAGACGCTCTTTTGGCGTTGCAACAGCCCTTGTCCGGCGAAACCTTCGCTGACGATGTGGAGCTCGAAATTGCAGTCGGCCCCGGCGATGTCTACGACCGCGTCCGGGTGTTCGGCCCGAACGCGTTTGACGATCTCGTCTTGGTCCATGTGTGATCCTCGGTTTCGTGTCAGGCGGCCGCGTCTTTCAGCATCGGCAGCAGTTCGCCGCTCGCAAGCATGGCCTCGATGATGTCGCTGCCGCCGATGACCTCGCCCTTGATGAAGAGTTGCGGGAAGGTGGGAAAATCCGACACCTCGGGCAGCGCCTGCATGAACAGGGGTGCGGCCAAGACATCGACATAGGCGAATTCCACGCCGGTGGCTTGCAGCGCGGCCGCGGCCTTGGCGGAGAACCCGCAGCGTGGCTCGCGCGGCGTGCCCTTCATATAGAGGACGATCGGGTTTTCCGCGAGTTGTTGACGGATCTTGTCGGTGGTTTTCATCGGGATTGCCCGCTGTGGGATTACGGTGGTCGGTTGGCGGTTGTCTGCCCGGCGCATGCAGTCGCCGGCGAGATCAAAACACGCCCAAATCAGCGCTGGCACAGACCGGCAGCTTGCGTTTGTCGAGCGCCGAAGCGCGCTGGGTTGGTGTCGTGCTCAACGGTCAGGAACCCGGGTTCGCATTCAGATGGGCGGCCAGGGCGCTGTCCATGGTCACGGCATGCACCGCAAACCAACCCGGCAAGAATTCGCGCACATAGGCTCGACCCATGGCGAATTTGCCCCGAGTCGAGCGTTGACCGATGGCTCTGAGATCGCCCAGCACACGCCGATGATCGCCGCGATGTTCCTGCAGAGCCGGAAACCGAGTCTCGATCATCCACCGCTCTTCCTGGTCGAAATGCGCCGCGGTGTGGTCGACGAGGTGCTCGAACATCTCCAGGAAGCGGGCTTGATCGGCCTCGGCCATGGCGTTTAACAAGGCGATGAACTCACCATGAACATGATCCATCGCCTGCACGCCTAGGCGGAAGCGGGTGTCGTCGGGATCGATCAGGAGCCCGCTCATTGCAGCTGTTCCCGGCGATGTGCGATGGTCTTGAACAGCTTGCGCGCGACGTAGGCGGCGAACTCCTCGCTGTTGTCGTAGCCATGTTCCAGCGCCAGGTTGGCCAGCTCCTCGACGCATGCCCGTAGACGGGCGATCTCGCTCGATTCTCGGCCACACGTCAGACAGCGCTCGCCATTGTCGCGGCAAGCGTTCTTGCCATGACAGGGTTCGAAGCGGGCCATGAATCAGCTCCCCCGGGGTCGTGTGGCGAAGATTTGCCGGACAGCGTTGCAGCGGCGGGCGTCAGCACACCGGAGTGCGCCGTGTCGAGTCAGTGAGACATCCGCGCTCAAGGTGCGTGAAATAGATACTGCCTCTGCCTGCGCTCTCGGTTTCCGTATCGGGTTTGGTCGCATGGGATCGTTCTGCCCTGCTGTTGTGCTTTGGCTGTCCCCAGCAAACGACGGACCAATGATAGCGACCGGCTTTTCAACGACGTACCAGTCAATACGGCCCGTTGCGAGAGCAACGTGTCGCCTTCGCGACATCGACATGCCAGATTAAAGCCGCTGCGAACGGGAATGGTTAGATCCGCTTGTGGGTGGCAGCACAGACGGTTCGACGCGAGCGCGGCCCGTCGCCAGCTGTCGTGGCGCGTGAAGACGTCGCCACATCCGGACCCGCGGCGCTCACGTTCTACGATGGCCCCATGTGCCGCTGACATGGTGCCCTCAGCCGGGATCGCCTTGCCTGATCGCCTCAAGGCTCGCCGAACCACCGATGAGAATCCCCGGTCGTGCCCGCCCGGATGCTGGCGCCTCTCGCCATGAGCCGGGCGGGCACGCTCCTCTCACATTCGTGCGGGCTATTGCGAGCTTGCGAGGGGATGTAGGCTTCTTTCAGAATGCCTATAGATCAAAATCCGGAGCTGTCTACCATGAAAGCATTCCTTGCAACTCTCCTCTTTGTCACCTCTATCCTTTTGACGGCCATGTCGGCAGCCTCGAAAATGTCGGTGGACGAGATTACCGCCAGCATCGAAGGCAGAGCAGACGAGATCAGCCGCGCCCAGGATCTACTCGCGAATCCGGACCGTAACAAACGCATCGCCGCGATGGAGGCTCTGTTGCAAAGTGGCGATGCCACCTTAGTGCAGGTCGCGAAGGAAAGCGGCCTCACATCGAGCGACCCTTACATGCGTGCAGCGGCGGTAAAAGCGGTTCTCGATGCCGGCGGCAATTTCGTTGCCGAGTTCGCTATACCCATCGAAGACAAGGACCTTACGCAAATCTACGAGTGGCTCAGCCGCATGAAGGGCAGCTGGTCGAGTGATCGCAGGCAAGGATTTTACACGTTCGCTATCGGTTCTTACGAAGACGAATTGAAGTGTTGGCCTTTCCTCAACAACAAGCGTTATTGTGCACTTCTCTTAAACGGCGAGCGGGTGATGACCGGCGAGTGGAGCTTCAACATCAACGGCCACGCTGTAATGACCTCGGACGAAACAGGAGCACTTGTCGGGGATTTTCTCGTCAATGGCAGCGGCACGCCGGCCAGGATCCGCATTCCGCTACTGAACTGAGCCGATCGAGACGCGGAAAGCTACCTGACCTCGATACGATCCAGTTGCAGGGGCAAGCCATCCGCCCAAGCATCGACGATCGTCAGTCGAACGGCTCTTGTCCTGGGGGCCATCCCGTTCAGTAGATCGAGATCGCCGAAAGGTGTCATGTCCCCCATTCGGAACTCCTTCCAGTTGGGCCGTTTCTTAGTCCCGGCGTTGAAGTCCACGATCACGTTCTTTGGAACCGTCTGTCCTTCGGAAGATGGCCGCGACGCCAATCGCACCCGGGAGACAGGGGTCGCGTCAGCTCCAGACAACTCCACCACGATGCTGAACGGCAAATCTCCCGGCGCGATCAGGAGAGGTCCAGAGCCTTCCTCGAGACTCCAACAACCAGCTTCCGGCACGGCGCCCTCCGAAGAGCATGTCAAGATTCGGCCGGCGAGACCGACGAGTCCGAGTTCTTGCGACTCGGGTGGCTCGGGCGAAAGCGGTGGCGGCATAACATCGGTTGAACCACGCTCGATTAAGCGCCTGGCTCGATCGACGATAGCATCCATGCGCAGGACGCATCCTTGTTTACCGTCGGCGCGCAGTTTGCTCTCGGCGGGAAGCTCGATCACATCCTCACAGCCGGTTTTCACGATCATTCCAACCGGCGCGTTTCCTGCGAGGACCACACTGCCGCTACGCCCTTGGAAGATGCTTTTTTCAACATCTCTGCCAAGATCAATCACCATATACTCATAGCTGACAAGTTCGACTATGGCCGGAAGACGGTTGATCACCCCGCCCTCCGAGACGGTGACGAAGGTGACCTGGCCTCCCGGGGAGATCAACTGATCGATCTTTCTCGGAAGATCTTCCCACTGCGGCGCGCAGCGCCCCTCCAAACCGCCCGTTACGAAGGCGACCGAGAGGTCCATTCCTGGATCGAAACGCTCGATCACCTTAGCCTCGCCGACGATCGGCGGCGACCCGGTCGCAAGCGTCAGAGAGGGACTCGTGCCATGGACATGTTGAGGGAGGAGCACGTAGCAGTTGTTGCGATAGGAAACCGCAAAACCCTGGCCGCTCTTGCGATTGACCGAAACCGGCTCTGCAGTTGTAGAAACCGGCGTCAACGACAGCCCGACGAGCCCGCAGAGTGTTCGAAGCAACGCCGGTGACATCGGCTTTCGCATTTGAGTCTGTTGATGGAAGAATGGCACCTTGCCAGGATGATCACTTCTCGGAAGCGTGGAGGCAAGATCGTGACTGTGTTGAAGCGGCTGTCGATATTGACGCTCACAACAACTCTCGGGGCGGCGGCGCCGGCTTACCCGTTGGGCGTAACGGATTTTCCGCACCTCGCGGCGAAGACCGAACCCAAGCCAATCGACGAGCTCAAGACCGGCGCGGATGTCTCGGCGCCGCGCATCGTCGTCGGAGTCATGTTGGAGCCCCGCGGCGAGTTGGCCAACGAGCGGAGCTTGATCGCCGGAATCCCGGAAGGGTGGCAGGCGGGCGAGTCGATCTGCGCGCGCTTTCTGAGCGACGATGCGCTCTACGAGGGTCTTGTCGAGTATGACGTCACCGCCGAGAGCCGCGGCAAGGAAACGAGCCTCGATGTCGTCATCAAGGACAATAACTGGGATGCATTGTCGAAGCTCGGTCCGGAGGAGCTCGCTGTCGCCGTGACCCGCGGCCGATGCGGCGACAGTTCTTCGGAGCACGCTGTTTCTCTGTGGCGGATCGCCCCTGAGGAAGCGGGCAGGTGCATCATTATCCTGGTCAATAGCCAAGACGCGAGGGAGGTCAGTGCGACCGTGAGGCGTGACGGCGATGAGCTCGTTTCGCCCCCCTGCGACGATGAGCACGATCCACCCTACTGCGAGCCCGTCCCGGGCGGCGCGGATGTCGGCTTCGATCGTCGCTGTAGGATCGCTGCAGATCTTCTCGAGGGCGGACAGATCAATGTCGAAATCAACCGCATGACGATGGGTACCTACGAAGATCCCGTGGAGATCACCATCGATCGACCCGTGGCGCAATGACGACACGGCTGCGGGTCAAATCGCGAGATCGTGAGGGCGGAGTCCCTTGGGCGAGCGTCGTGAGCCTGCTTTTAGTCGTGGCATTCCTGTTTCTTGCCATTGTCCTACCAACGAAGCATTCGTACCTGCTCGACGTGGTGACCTATGGCGCGGAATTTCTCCCGGACGGAAGCGAGCGTAGCCAGTGGAGTCTTCAACCCGGCGTGATCCTCTGTTCGAGAACCTCGACGCCGCCGAAAACCCAACAATTCTCCACCAAGGTCTGCGATCGCAGACACTTTGCCGTCACGAAACTCACCAAGAAATTGACCTTCGTTTGGGATCGCGAGACCCGGGTCATCCTTCGCTCGACGGGCGACGGAGACATCCTGGTCCATCTGGATGCCGTTCCCGAAGGCGGAATGGACCTTGGCAACGCCCTGCTCGGCGAAGGATTCGAAACATTGCCGGTACACAGCCAAATGATCATTCGAAGGGCTGTTCTGGCCGAGAGTGGCTCACAACCGATGTCCGGGGAGATCAAAGTCGGAACCGTCGTAAAGGGGGGGGCGACTGGTCTGCTCGACAAAGGGTCGTTCGCGATCCGTCAGAGCCTTCTCTGGCGGCAGAATCCCATCACCGTCCAAGAAGGAACGCTGGCCCACGGCGACCGGATCAGCTTTCTGGCTAGCAGAACTCTCGGTCGGGAGAAACCGCCCAAAGAGGTTACTGCTTACGGCTATCTTTCCGTTCATGCTGACGCTCCCGGCGCACGCGGGCCCAAGCCTTTTCGCATGATCGTCTATACCGAGCCTGCAAAGGGCACGATGCGCATCGAACGTTTCGGGGCCAAGCCCTCCGAGGTGGCGCCTTCCTGGACCGACCGTGCCCTGCGGGATCCATGGTTCCTCGGCCTGACCGCAATCCTTTCCCTTGGTGCCATCGTGACCACGCTGATCAGCAGCCTGAAGGAGATCTTTGCGCGTCGACGACGGGATTCGGCGAGGCTTCTCCGAACTGCGCTGGGTTTGCTTCGGACAATCAAGGCGGGCCGAACTCGGCGATGAGTGCGCGACGGGTTTGCCACTCTCGCAGAGGGGATCGTCGCGTCTGATCGCTCCAACGCTGAGAATCGCCCGGTCGTGCCCGCCCGGTTGCCCGCGTCCAGTGCCATGAGCCGGGCGGTGTTTGGCGTCGTTGGCCAATCACCGCCCGGTCACGCTCAACTCTTGAGCCGGTTATGTCGTGCCGCGGAGCCCGGACCGAAGCACGGAGTCGGGACCGGCGCCCTTCAGCCGGTCCCGGCGGAGCGCGTAGGTGGGGGCGGATCTCGACCGGCGATGTGGTCTCGGCGGACGTTGCGGCATCTCCGCCGGGATCGGGTCTCGGATCGCGACAAACCTCCGCGACACCACCGATGAGAATCCCCGGTCGTGCCCGCCCGGTTGCTGGCGTCGTGTGCCATGAGCCGGGCGGGCACGCACGTTGGCGTCGAGGACCAACACGGGAATCCCGTAGCTGCTCGCCGAGGGGTCCGTTGTCAGCCGAGCGGTGCCGCCGTTGTCGTCGGATAGGATCAGGTAATCCATTGGTCTCTCCTTGTGCTCATTGACGCTCGGCGGGTAATGATACCCGCCTGGTAGTTGAACCGCGCGACCGCGCGGGATGTTTCTCAGAACTTCTAGAACGGAATATCGTCGTCGAAGTCAGCCGGCGGCGGTTCCGGCGCCTGAGCACGCGGTGACTCGGTCGAGCGGTTGTAGCCGGCGGATCCGCGCGGGCGCTCGCCGGCTTCGGCCGGCCGACCGTCGAGCATCTGCATCTCGTTGCCCTGGATCTCGGTCGTGTAACGATCCTGGCCCGACTGATCGGTCCACTTCCGGGTCGTGAGCTTGCCCTCGATGTAGACCTTCGAGCCCTTGCGCAGGTACTGCTGGGCGATCTCGCCGAGTCGGCGCCAGAGGATGACGCGGTGCCACTCGGTGCGCTCCATCCGCTCGCCGGTCTGCTTGTCCTTCCAAGTCTCGCTCGTCGCGATCCGGAGCGTCGCCACGGCGTCGCCGCTCGGGGTGTAGCGGATCTCGGGATCCGCTCCGAGGTTGCCGATCAGAATCACTTTGTTGATGCCGCTCATGTCGATCTCTCCGTGATGGCGCGCCGTCCTTGGCGCGTTGGTTGGGGTCTATTGAATCACCAGCCGTTGGCTGTGCACCAGGTGCGCACCAGGAATCGCTTTGCCGGACTTCAGGGCGGCGGCGATCTCAGCCTTTAGGATCGTTTCCACCGTCTCCGTGTGGCGGTACTCCTCGGGTATCAGGGCTGCGTCATCGATCGCCACCGACTTCGGGTTGTTTTGGAGCCGGAGCGCCAGATCCGGCGCCTTGGGCTTCAAGCCCGTGCGCTCTAGCTCGGCCTTGAGGTATGACTTGAGCCGGGCGGCCCGGCTAGCGGTGGATTTGGCGCGCGCATCCATCCTTTTCTTCGCCTCATCGATGGCGGCGGCCTCGGCCTCCAGGTTGCGGACATAACGGGCGACGTTGAGCGCCTTGTCCTCCCACGCACCCGCGAGACCGTCGAGCGTGTCGGCGATCGCCTCGGGCGGCAGATCCTCGATCTCGGCGAGGGCGTCCAAGGCGGCCAAGTAGTCGGATGACAGGTCGTAGAGCTTGATCGTCGGTTTCATCCTTCGTTCTCCTTGCGCGGCCCTTTCGGGCCGCGCTTCCATGGTTGGTGTTTAGAGGGTGGCCGCCTTGAGGGCGTCGATCCCGGCGGCGGGGCGGTCTTCACCGTTACCGCGGCGCTTGGGTGTCTCCTCGTGCTCCTCGTTCTCCTCGGTCGCGCGCGCCTTGGCGGCGGACTCGATGATCGCGAGCTTTCGACCGGCACAGTGACCGGTCAGCGTCTCGCGATCCGACGGCGTGAGGAGCCCGATCTCGGCGGAGCGCGACCGCCACCAGGTTTCCAGCTCGGGCACGCTGCCGATCCGCGTCGCGCTCGCCTTCAGCGCCTTGAGGGTGCGCTTGGATTCGGCGGCCGGGTCCTTGCCGATATTGAGCCAGTCGCGCAGGGCCTCGCCGGTCGCGACCGTCGGCACGAAATGCTCGCCGTCGAACAGCCGGGTCCGATCCTTCGTCGCCGTGGCGACATGGTTGTCCACGCTGAGATCCACCACGGTGGTGAACTCGTATTCCATGCCGTCGCGTTGGACCGGGGACAAGCCGATCTTGATCGGCTTCTTCTTGCCGGTGCCGTCGTCCGTGAGGTCGTAGGCCGTCTTCGTGCGCATGGTTACGACGACATGCAGACCGGCCCCGATGATGGCGTCCACCAAAGCGTTATGCTTTGGGGTCACCTCGCGCCAGGCGGCAAACGAGTTACCCGAGCGGCTGGCGGATGTCGCGCGGTCGTGCATGTCGAGGATACCGCCCTCCCCCGTCCAGGCATGGCTGAGGCTGTCAATGACGAGCACGTCGTAGCCGGCCGACTCGGCGGCGCGGATGATCTCGATATACCGCCCCGGCGTGTAGGGCGGCTCCAGCGGCGCGACGTCGTAGGCGGTGAGATCCGCGTACAACTCGCCGGACCCGCGCTCGGTGTCGATCAGGGCGATTTTGCCGCCGGGGGCGAGACCTTGGGCGATCAGGAGCGCGCTGTAGGTCTTGCCGGACCCCGAAGGGCCGCACAGGGCCAGGCGGAGGCGGGCTTGACGTTTTTCGGCTTTGCGGAACATGCTTGTATCTCCTACGTTGCTTGTGACTCAGGCTGCTAGGAACCGAGCGCTAGGGGGCGGCAATCCCCCTAAGCGCTCTCTCATCAGAACGGGCTACCCCCGTCCAGCAATCCGGCCGGCTTTGACAGGTCCATGCCCCAATAGGGCGGCTGGTCACCGATCGGCAACGCGGCTTCCGGGCGTTTCAGGAAAGCGACGACCTCGCCCAGCTGTACCCCGTCGCGATCGAAGAATGTGAGCGTCTGCCACCAGCACACGAAACCGCCATCACGCGGCGCGGTTGCTGCGGTCACTTCGATGTGATCCACGTCGTGAACACGGAAAGATGCATTACTCATGACTAGTCCTCATCGGGTTGCATGATGGTGATGACCGGTTCGCCCCGGTCTCCGGGTCCGATGACGAGGGCGAGAGTCACGCGCGAGGGGCGTAGTCGACCGGAGCCGATCCGCAGGACCGAGAAGGTCAGGCGGCCGGAGTGGGGTCGACCACGAGCCGCCAAATGGGCCATGGCGAGCAGGTCCCAGAGACGCCCGGTCTCGTCTTGCGGGGCGACCTCCCGTGCCTGGTCCCACACGACGCAGTCGGCCCAGACCTTGGCCGTTAGGGCGACCGGGACTTTGAATCCGGCATCACACGCCAGATCCGTGACATCGATGAGCCTCCCGTCATCGAGCGCTTGGGCACGCGTGTAGGCGTAGATCATCACGCCACCGTCAAACAGGTTTAGCCTCATTGCTACCTCCAAGGGTTGAGCGCCAGCCGGCGCGGTGAGTACCCGCCAAAGGGCGGGAAGGATTCGAGCTGTTTTCATTTCTCAATTATACACGATTCGTGTATTTCGGGAATGAAGAATGTCAATATCGTGTACGTTTTGATTGCTTTTTCCCGAGATTGGGACCAGTGCGATTGAGTGCCTGAGCGGGCGCGCAACTCGGCTTGAACGTGTCCGAGCAGACCGGGGCAGCGACGCGACCCCACAACCAAAGCACCAAAAGCGCAATGGCGGACATCACCAGGTAGCCGCCGAGCCCCGACAGGACGCGAACCAGCCAGGGCGGCGCGCTGGTCCAAAGCGCGACCAGCTGCAACAACCAGCGGCGTGGCGCCAACGGCAGCAAAGCGAGGAAGAGGCCCCAGATGCGGCGGGGCAGCGGAGAAGGCGTGCTGCGGAATCCCCGACACAGCGCGCGAAAGCGACGATAGCCGGTATACATCGAGACCCCCCCGAGATCACCAACGGCGAAAAGCGCGCGCGACCGGAGCCGACGGCTTCACGGCCTTGCGCCCGACCAGGCGCGCCAACCAAGGGGCGTGATCGGCCGTAATGGCGGGCAGGACGCTCAGCTGATAACCGGGATCGAGCTCGGCGATCTCGTACTCGTACTCGTACCAGTCCCCGGGACCGGCGGCGCGTGCGCCCGAGGGCCAGCGCGCGCGGGCTTGCGCTTGTACGGTTGCAGGGAGGTAGTGCCAATGGGTGGAGTAACGCATGTGAGCCTCCGATCAGGCGAAGAGGTCAAGGGATGAAGGGGGCGACCAGACGGCCGCACCGGCAAGGACACCGGATGTGATCGGCGACCAGGAGCCGCCGGCGGCGAGAGCGGGCCAGGACGCCAGGGGCAGCTCGACGACAGCGCCGACCGGGAACACCACCACCGGAACACCCAGCCGAGCAGCGGCGGTGACCGAGGCCCAAGTTCCGGATCCGCAGGAGGGCCAAGGCCCGGCGCGGAACGGATACGACGGCAACCGCGAGGGCCAGGCGACCAGGCATGAGCCACAGCTACTGGCCGCGACCAGGCGCACGGCGGCGAGCGAGCGGCGGGCCAAGCGGGCGCGCAGGTCGACATCCGGGCCGCCACCGGACCACCAGGACACCGAGGCCCCGGCCCGCTGGGCTGCGGCGACAACCGTGACCGCAGAGCCGGACCAGGACCCCGGCGCCGAGTAGCGCGAGGCGGGAGCCGACGGCGCGACCGGCCCGTGAGCCGCGAGGACCGATAGGGCCATAGCACCAGGCGCACCCTGGGCGAGGGCGGCACGGATAACCTGGGCATCGGCGCCCGTGGCGCAGCCCGTGACCAGGTGCGACCCGTCCGCGACCAGATCCGCGACAACCGCGGTGATGTTGGCCTCGCCCGGCGCGAGATCGCGCGAGCCGGCGAGCATGACCAGGGACATGGGCGAGTTCATGGCCGCACCAGATTCAACCAGGCCGCGCGGAGCTGGGCGCGTGCGACCGAGGACGAGATACCGGCGGGCAGCCTGACCTTGACCGCGAGAGGAGGGGCGAAAGCGGAGAGGGGACCAGCGCGGTAGACCGCGCAAGCTGTACCGGGCTTGGTCTGGGCTTGCCAGCCCTGGGCCTTGACGCAGGCCGAGACTGCGGCGGCGTGTGCGGGATTGCGAACCGGCACGAAGAGGCAGCGAGGCGAGGGCAGATCGCCCTTGCGCATGGCACGCCAGGCCCAGACCAAGCCGGAGGAGGACACGCGAGCGACCACGCGCCCGGCGTGGCGCGCGGGGACCGAGAAGAAGCCGCGCGGGGCGGGAACGGGCGCGGGGGCGACGCGGGCGAGGTTGGTCATGGCTGGTTCCGGTGTGCTGTAGATAAATACAGTATAGCACACATAGCGAGTACGGCAAGAGGAAAATACATAGAAAACAAGCGCTAAAGGTTCCACGTGGAACCTTTGAGGGGCACAAAAAGTGTTGACGCCGAGCTTCTCGAGGCTGATGCTGATGCGAGCACCCGCTTCCCTGGGGACGGGAGGGGATCAAAATCCTCAGTGCGAAGCTTCAAAACCTGAGCGTGTGAACAACCACGGAGCCGCTTTGCCCTGCCGACGCTTCACACCCGGCAGGATCAGTAGCCCGCCGTGGAGTGGAAGCAAGGTGGAGAACGCCTAGAGCCGCTTAGGGCGCGTCTTTTGCGACCTTAGCGGCTCTTGGCGTTACTACCTTGCTTCCACTCCACGGCGGGCTACCCTGCCCGAGGGTGTGAAGTGGCGGCAGGGCAAAGCGGCGGGTCTCGGGAATACGCTCCCTGCGGATCTGCGCAGCAGTTCCGCTCTTGGGGCATCGCGCAACCTGACCACGGCTGCTGCCCGACAGTGACTCACGTCGTTTGTGAGTCTCTGTCGGGCTGGCTTCGAGGTCTCGGACACCGGCATCGGAATCCTCAGGTTCGGCTGCCCCCGCCGGAACGGAGTGACCGGCGCTGTTTGCCGGGCACGACCCGGCGGGGGCAGACGCACCTTTTGGAGCTTGCGACCCCGAAGGGCCGGGGTGCGGGCCCTCCCGCATGTAAATCCTACGGTCGTGGCCAAGCGGCTGTTGGCGTTGTTTGCCAAGAGCCGCTTGGCCACGCTCTTCATCTGCCGAGGGTTCGTCGAAGTGAGGAGCCCTGTCCCGGAGCGCGGAGCCGCTGCTGGCGTCGTTTGCCAGTGGCGGCGGAGTGTGCAGGGGCAGGGCGGGGTGGCATCGGGAAAACGCTCCCTGCGGATCTGCGCAGCAGTTCCGCTCTTGGGGCATCGCGCAACCTGACCACGGCTGCTGCCCGACAGTGACTCACGTCGTTTGTGAGTCTTTGTCGGGCTGGCTTCGAGGTCTCGGACACCGGCATCGGAATCCTCAGGTTCGGCTGCCCCCGCCGGAACGGAGTGACCGGCGCTGTTTGCCGGGCACGACCCGGCGGGGGCAGACGCACCTTATGGAGCTTGCGACCCCGAAGGGCCGGGGTGCGGGCCCTCCCGCATGTAAATCCTACGGTCGTGGCCAAGCGGCTGTTGGCGTCGTTGGCCAAGAGCCGCTTGGCCACGCTCTTTAGCTGCCGAGGGTTCGTCGAAGTGAGGAGCCCTGTCCCGGAGCGCGGAGCCGCTGCTGGCGTCGTGTGCCAGTGGCGGCGGAGTGCGCAGGGGCAGGGCGGGGTGGCATCGGGATGAGCATGCGCCGTACGTGCGATCTCGACCACGCGAGAAGGTCTCGGGTCGGGTGCCACGTGCTGCGTCCGGCCAGGGACGGCCGGCCGCCCTCCAGGGATGGACACCGTCTCGGGTCCGCTCGGCATCTCGGCGGGCGGACATTCCAGGCCGTGACATGGATGGAGGTCGAGCCGCCGACGTTGCGACACCTGCCGGCCTGGTCAACCCATAGGAAGTTCGGACGACTGTGAAGGTGCGTTGAGTCGTGCCGTTCGCAGCCGGTGCGCAGGAGCCGGGACCATTCGGGAGTATTTGCGATTCGCCGACCGGATGGAAGGCTTCGGCACTGGTGACCCATCCGAAGTCGGGGGTGCGCTCGGGATAGCGCTCAGATGTGGAAACGGTGCCGGATCCCGTTCGTGATGCGAGAAGGATTCGGTCGGGCGGTCCCCCCAGCGGGCGCGGGGGGGAAGATGTCCACACAGCCGTGCCCCTGGCGCCCGCCTTGCCGGCGCCCGACGGGGACGCCACCACCTGAAGCAGACTGCGGCGCCGTTGGGTGCTGATCTGCAAGGCGGGTGACAGGGGCACTCCTTGATTGCCGAGGGTGCGTCGGAGTGAGGAGCCCCGTACCGGAGCAGCGAGCCGGGTCAGGCGTCGTATGCCTGTCCCGGCGAAGTGCGCAGGTGCGGGGCGGGGTTGCTCTCCGGGATGAGCGTGCGTCGGACGGGCCGACCTCGCAGGCCGTGCAGAGGTCGGCAATTCGTACGGTGTGCGAAGACACCGGTATCGGCATCCTCATCCTCATCCGAGATTCCTGCCCCCGACGGAGAGGAGTGAACGGCACCGCTCAGCCGAGTATCGATGTCCCATGAGGGAAAGCGATCTCGTCCGCTTCCCGTCTGGCGATGAGCTCGGCAATCTCCTGGACGCGGTCACGCGACGGGCCATTGAGGTTTCTGCCGTACCTCGCATCGTAGTGCCCGCAGTAGTCGGCCGCGAGCTTGTAGCCCAAGCGGGGGTCGTCCGGATGCCGGAGGCAGATCGTGAGCGCATCTTCGATCAGCAACAGCGCTTTCGAGTGGACCATGCGAACTTGGCCCCAGCTCAGGCTCCTGTAGTCGGACTGGAATGCCTCGAGCCGCCCATGAAGTTCCCGCATCGCCCGTGGATTCAGATCGCCGCGCGCCTGGATGTCCTCGAGCAGTGCGCGCGCTTGCGCCAACAACGCGGCTTCCGGCTCGGATGCCGGTGTTTCGCCGGTTGTCGCCTTCTCGGCGATCCAGAGGGCGAAGGCGATGAGGCGCCCTGGCTTGTCGAACCACTTCTTCAGGACCGACAGGCGGACAAGCTCCGCAAATCCTTTGCGGTCGATCTCCTCGACGATGGAGGCGAGTTTTTGATGAATCGTGAGTGCCATAGGCCATTCGGTCGGGTCGTGCCGATGAGATGGATTGTCGGGGTCAACGCCGTGGTGAGACAACCGCACGGTTGATCGCAGAGGTCGTGGTGGTTGCGACGCGAGGCTTTCCGAAACACTCCTCGGTGCGAGACTATGCGGATTGACGGACACCCCCAGGAGTAATTTCGGACATGGTCGATATCAGGATGAATGTGTCGCATCGCGACGGCAGGGTTTGCCGTGGGGTCGTGTATGGGTCTTGAGGATCGGGATTGGTATTGGAAAGCGCGGGATGAGCGAGACCAGCGGTTGGCGGGGAAAGCGCCGCGTGCTTCGGCTCGGACGCGTTCGTCGGGTCCCGGTTTCGGCTCGGATCTTGGCCCCGGACCGGAGATCGACTTCAGTCGCTACGAAGGTCTGTTCAGGCTGCTGCTCGTGCTGGTCGTGTTTTTTGCTGCGATCGTGTCGATCGCGTTCGTGTTCGTGACTGTCCTGAGAATGCTGTAGAGCATCAGAATGCTGTAGAGCATCGAGCATCGAGCATCGAGCATCGAGCATCGAGCATCGGCTCGGGTCCGCCCGAGCCGCCCTGGGTTCGGTTTGGCGGATCGGGGATCGAAGAGGCGAAAGCCCCGTTCCTGGGGCCTTCGTGCGACGTGCTAGTCCCCGTCGCTGTCCTCCGCGTAGAGCCCGGTCCCGCAGCTCTCGCATCCGTCTTCCGGCGTCACCTCGTCGCCGCATTCCTTGCAGAAGTGGACCGGGTAGTCCTCGCCGATGTCGTAGCGCGTCGCCCCTTGCCCCGCGTCCAACCACAAGGCATCCGGGTAGTCTTCGATGTTGCGCGTCATGGCGTTTCTCCTTGAGCTTCGGCAACCCTCTGTTCGGGTCGTCTCCTCGTCAGCGGTTGGTGTCTGATCCTGTCAAGGGAGGGGCCCCGTCCGATTGTCGGGGCGCGATCGGGTCGGATTGTGTTCTACGGGATAGGGTTCAGGCGCCCCGACAAGCGGATGGGGAGGTGCCCTTGACAGGATCAGACCCCCGCTAAACTTTGGAGACCCGAGCAGAGCGGCCCTGCTCCGATGGTCCGCATCACTGCGACTGCATGCGCCGCGAAGTGGCGTAGCCGTCTTCGCGGCGGTGTGCTAACTCGTTACCCCGGCGTCGGAGCCGGGCGCCCGATTCGCGGAGCTATCAGCCGCGCCGACGCCGCGCGCGCCCGGCGAGACGCCCGTCAGGGCGGCGAATCGCGCGCGGATGAGCCGACTCCACCGACACAGCGCCCAAGGCGCGGCAAGGCGGCTGAGAGGTTCGCGGATCTCTGCCGTGCTTGCGCACACCGCCATCAAAATCCCCGGCCTCGGCTGCCCCCGCCGGACAGGAGTGACCGGCGCTGTTTGCCGGGCACGACCCGGCGGGGGCAGACGCACCTTATGGAGCTTGCGACCCCGAAGGGCCGGGGTGCGGGCCCTCCCGCATGTAAATCCTACGGTCGTGGCCAAGCGGCTGTTGGCGTTGTTTGCCAAGAGCCGCTTGGCCACGCTCTTCATCTGCCGAGGGTTCGTCGAAGTGAGGAGCCCTGTCCCGGAGCGCGGAGCCGCTGCTGGCGTCGTTTGCCAGGGGCGGCGGAGTGTGCAGGGGCAGGGCGGGGTGGCATCGGGAAAACGCTCCCTGCGGATCTGCGCAGCAGTTCCGCTCTTGGGGCATCGCGCAACCTGACCACGGCTGCTGCCCGACAGTGACTCACGTCGTTTGTGAGTCTTTGTCGGGCTGGCTTCGAGGTCTCGGACACCGGCATCAAAATCCCCGGCCTCGGCTGCCCCCGCCGGACAGGAGTGACCGGCGCTGTTTGCCGGGCACGACCCGGCGGGGGCAGACGCACCTTATGGAGCTTGCGACCCCGAAGGGCCGGGGTGCGGGCCCTCCCGCATGTAAATCCTACGGTCGTGGCCAAGCGGCTGTTGGCGTTGTTTGCCAAGAGCCGCTTGGCCACGCTCGATCCACCCCCAGCGGGGGCCGTGCGGAGGTGCGGGGCGGGGGTGGCATCGGGATGAGGGTCGAGCAGGCGTCGCGGTGCTCGGCGGCGAGAACTTGATCGCGGTCGGGCGGACAGCAGGCAATCAGTGCATGGACTCTTTCCGCGCATTCTGGATCACCGCTTCCATGGTCGGGCAGGCAGGAGCGCCTATCTTGAGACGTTCGCGATACCACTCAATGAGCAGGGTGCCCAGCATGTCGGTCGTGAATAGAGGTCGGTTGCTGCCGTCGTCGTACAAGGTGCAACCGGATGCCTCTGCGGCTGCCGTCACGAAGCCGGGCCGCAGGATCAGGGAGCCGGTCTCGGGATCTCGTCCGATGACCGGCCATTCGGCGTCCTCTGGGATGCGTAGGAGAATCTTGTTCATGGATGGTATGCGTTTCCCTGAATCTGCGGTGCTAAACCACCATCGGCACGGTAAGGGTGTCGGGGCTTGAACTAGCAAAGGTCATGTTTCGCTTGTGGTTCGGTTCCATGGGTCACTCAAGCATCTCGTACCCGGTCGGATTGTCGGGGCACAAGCCAAGGCCGCACTCAAGGAAGGTCGAGAGGGCATTGCCGACGACCAGCAGGGTGAACAGGACGAGGGCGGTTCGGGCCAGGGTGCCGATGGGTTCGTGCTCCGCGGGGGATGCTTCGAGGCGGGCGTCGAACAGCAGCAGGACGGCGCTGCCGATGACGATCAGGGCGAACAGGATCGCCGCCCAGGTGTAGAAGTGGAGCCCCAGGAAGGGCTCGCCGAAGGCACCGGTACCCGGCACGATGTGCAACAGGATTTGGCGCAGCGCGACCGCGCCGCCGGCCATGGCTCCTAGGATGGTCAGGGCATAGTGGCTGGGCCGGGGACCGAACACGAGGTTCATCGCCAAGCCGAACCCGGCGAGGACAAAGCCGACGCGCTGCAGCAGGCAAAGTGGACAAGGTAGCTCGTGGTTCAACAGCTGGTCGGAGAACGCCACGGCAAGTACGAGACCGATGGCGATCAGGCCGAGTGCGTCGAGGCTGCGGGCGATCCTGTACGTCATGGTGGCGGCCTCCTCAGAAGCTCAGCGCCAGCGGGTCGCTGGCATGCAGATGGAACAGCCACAGCAGCGACAGGAGGGCGAGTCCCCAGAGTGTCAGGGCGATCCTGCGCCGCCGCATGAGGAGTGCGCCGAGGGCCAGGGTGACCAGTGCGAAGGGTAAGACCATCATGGGGGGTTCCTCCTGAGGGATGGCGCCCGGTCGCCGTGCGCCGCAGGAGCCGTCGGCTCCGGAGCAAAACACGGCGCGACGCCCGCCGTCGATACCGTCAGAGACCCAGCAGCCCCTCGAGGACCGGCTCGATGCGCTTGGCGAGCTTTTCGTAGCCGCCGCCGTTGGGATGGATCTCGTTTTGCCAGTCGTGGCTGTCTCCGCGGTGGCCGAGCATGGCTGGGGTCAAGGTACCCCGGGTATCCAACACGTGGAACTCGGGGATCTTTTTCGAGCCGACCGTGAGCTCCAGAATTCTCTCGGCCAAGCGATCGGTCAGGTAGTCGGCGAGTTTGACCCGGTCCGCAGGGGGGATATCCCGATCGTTGAATGCCCGATGAAGCCAGGGCCCGAGGCTCCCGAAGATGAAGATGGCCGGCGCGTCTCGGGGCGTGGCGTAGTCGTAGGTGTGGGCGAGGATCGGCACACCGCGGCTCGGGCCTCCGGGGACGTCGCGCATTGCGGCGATGCGCCGATACCCGTCCTGGACGTCGTCGAGGAGCGCGCCGAGCTCGGCAGCGTCGCAGTAGTCGGCAGGGTTGCCGGGATGGGTCGGTCGGTCGCTCTTCGGCAGGACGATCTTGCCGGCCGCGTTGATCAAGTCGTTGCCGCCGCCGCTCAGGAGGATGGCATCCCAGCGCTGGATCCCAGGCGATAATGCCTCGCGCAACTGTTGGCTTCGGGCGATGCTGGCCATGCTGACGATGGTGTCGCCGGGCGACCCGCAGTTGACGATTCTGGTCTGTTTGCGGAAACGAAGCTCAAAGAGGAGGTTATAGGATGGTATGCCGCTGATGGTGAACCAGGAATCTCCTTCGGCGAGCAGATTCAGATCGGGAAACGTCGGGAACCCCTCATGATCGAACACTTGGCGGAGATACTCGTGCCAGGGGACGATGGACGGACGGTGACGGCCTCGTCTCGACATGCTCGGCTCTCCTCTGAAAGTGATTCGGCTGGGCTTTTTGGCGGGTTGCCGCCTGACGCGCACACATACCGCATCCCGGCCAAATCCACAAACGGCGATTTCGGGTCGTTGGCGCGGGACGCGGTCCGGAGGGTGCGACCATCATCCGGGCGAATGCGGGCGCGATGGCGTGTCCCGGCCGGTCGTCTCTGGTTCATCGGTTTATGTCAACTCCGATCATAGCAAATAGCTTGATATACCTGAGCAGGCGACTTGACATAAAGTGCGTTATACGAAATGGGCCGGACGATCGCCTGATTCGGCCGGGCGTCGTGGTTGCGGGGAATCCAGCCGCTGGCTATAAGGATCCGTCATCCACTCGCACCACCAACACCGATTGTAGGAGACTCGATGATTGACGTCATATTGGAAGCGCGTCGGCTCGCCGCCGAGACAATCAAGCACTTGGACTGCGGTTATTATTATGGCTGGAAAGACCTAAAGGAAGTGGAATGCACGCTTAATGGCGCCGCGCAAATCCTGGATCGTATCGGGCATTACGAGGCCGTTCAGGTGTTGAGTAGGCTCGTCGCCGATTTGCCCTCGCCGAATTGCAGGGAGAACGACGTTGGAGACTACGAGATGCGCGAGCTGCGTGCGCAGTTGGCGCGGTTGAAAGAGGAAATCGAGAAACAGGAAGAGGAGATCGACAGACAGGAGTCGGTCACGACGTGACCGCAAGACCGATGCCGCGACAAGTGGTCAATACTTGATCGATCTAACGCCTCGGTTTGATTTAGCAGAGGTTTGCTGCAGGAAATGGATGTTCCAAGCTGGGTTATCCACAGCAACGGGGGATAACCGTCAATGCAGTGTACGATGCGCCCTACCCTCCCCATGCGTTCGCAGTTGCCGCAGCAGATCGGCCCTCCCCTCCAGTGTGCGCGCCAAGGCGTCGTCGATGCTCTCGCCGGCGCTCCCGTCGCCGAACAAGGTCGCGAGCAGGACGTCGAGATCGCCGTCGGTGCACTCGACCCACCCTGCCCCGAAGCCGCCCAACCATTCGCGCTGGGCTTCCATATCGTTCAGCGGCGGATAGTAGTCGTCGGGGGCAGTACCGCCCTTCGCCACGGCATAGCCGGCGCCGAACCAACCGATCTCGTGCGGGGGCATCCAGGAGTCTCCCGATTCGTGTGAGCGTGGACGAGGGTCGTTGCGGCCGAACCCGTCGTCCGGGTGATTTTGGCACCCGTGCATCCTGGCGTCGAACAGAGATGCTGCCCTACCCTATCCTCCTACACCGGTGTATTTGCGCTAACCGAGCCACTGGGCATGGATTAACGTTATCGGTTTCATTTTCTGTCTATTAGCGCTTTTATCGTCTATCCTTCTCGAAAAGCGATAACTGTCGAGGGCCAACGGGTAGCGATCATGGAAATGGAAGATACAGGCTTGGACCCGCTGAAATTCCTTCGCCAGCGCGCCGAGGACGTGCTCGAGAAGTTGCGCGAGGATGTCTTCGCTCCCGAGGGCACGAAGACACTGCGCAAGCTGTGGTCGATCTCGGAGGCGGCGGAGCTGGTCGGGCGCAGCCAGCAGTCGATCCGACTGGCGGAGAAAGAAGGCAAGCTGCCCTCCCCCGGCCTCCTGGAGAATGGTCGGCGCAGCGGCTACTCGCTGGATGCCGTCAATCGGATGCGCGACCTCTTCGGGACCCGTCCGTGGCGCTCGCCACAGGATCCGCCCCTGATCCTGAGCTTCTCCAACTTCAAAGGCGGGGTCGGCAAGAGCTCGTTCGCCTGTCACTCGGCACAATACTTCGCGATTCAGGGCTATCGGGTCCTGGTCGTCGATCTGGACAGCCAGGCGAGCACCACGACGGTGTTCGGCTTCAATCCGGATCTGCAGATCGGGCATGACGAGACCATCGCCCCCTATCTGCTCGGCGAGCAGCACAGCCTTCAGTACGCCATTCGCAAGACCTACTGGCCGGGGATCGATCTGATTCCCAGTGCCCTGCACTTCTACAGCGCCGAGTACGAGTTGGCGGCGCAGGTGGCCGGCAATGTCGAGCTGCTGGAGACCTTGCGTGCCGGTCTCGAAGGGATTGCGGACAGCTACGACATCATCATCCTGGATCCGCCGCCTGCGCTGGGTCTGATCTCGATCAGTGCGCTGGTCGCGGCCAATGCGCTTGTGATTCCGGTGCCGCCAGCGAACATCGATTTCGCCTCGACCACGCATTTCTTCAGCATGGTGATCGATACGCTGGAGACCCTGCGCAGGCATGGGGTCGACCCGAGCTACCGTTTCGTGCGTGTTGCGCTCTCGAAGTTGGACGAGCGCAAGTCTACGCAGACGGCGATCGCCGAAATGATGAGAAAGGTCTTCGGTTCCTACCTGATGGTGTCGCCCATCAAGGACAGCGCCGAGATCGACAATGCATCGGCAAGATTCGAGACGGTCTATGAGCAACCCGTCGCCTTGACGTCGCGCGAGGTCCATCGACGCTGCATCGCGTATCTGGACGGGTTCAACCGCGAGCTCGAAATCCTGGTCCGGCGCACGTGGCCGAGTCATCACGAAGCCCTGCGCGAAGCGGGGCTCATGTAGGGGGCGTATCGTCATGAAGAACCGCAGCCTGCTCTCGGGGATTGCCGATCGGATCGAGCAGGGGCACGAGGGTGCCGGCTCGGGGTCGGCCGGGGATGAACGTGCGGGGCCGTTTGGGGCGAACATCGCCGGTATCACGAATCCACGGGCACCCGGCCAGCCGAATGCCGCGATTCAGAAGGCAACGATCCAGCGTTTGCACTGGGTCGATCCGGCGCGTTGTCGGCTGTGGCAGCACCACAACCGTGACTACCAGCTGCTCAACGCCGAACGGTGCGCGGATCTGATCGCAGGCTTCCGCACGCTCGGGCGCCAGGAGCGTCCGGCGATCGTGCGCAGCCTCAAGGGTGATGCGCGGATGGGAGCGGAAGGGGCGGAACATGACTTCGAGATCTTGTCGGGGGCACGTCGCCACTGGACGGTCTCCTGGCTTCGCATGCACGGCGAGATGAATGGCGAAGGCGAGCCCTACCTCCTGCTGATCCAGGTTCGCGACGAGCTGGACACCGCGGCGGCGTTCGAGCTGTCGGATGCGGAGAATCGGGGCCAGCGCGACATCTCGGATTACGAGCGGGCACGGGAGTATCGGTGGGCGCTGGAGAGCCTCTACGAGGGGAACATCTCGCGGATGGCGGAGGCGATCCGGATCGACCGCTCGAACCTGAGTCGGCTCCTTGCGCTTTGTGACATGCCGGACGAGCTGGTTCGGGCGTATCCGTCGATTTTGGAGATCCGTACCTCGCACTGGCGGCAGCTCAGCCCGATCTTTTCGAGCGAAGAACCGGCTCAACGGGATGCGGCCAAGCGCATCCTGGCCTTTGCGCGCTCGCTCGCCAAGGCTCGGGCCGAACATGGCCACAACCTGCCGATGACGGGCGCTGAGACACTGAATGCCTTGCTGGACGCGGCCAGGGAACGCAACAGCGGCAGAGCCAAGCGCGGCATGGTCGTGGCCACGATCAGCGCCAAGGCAACCGGTAAGTTGGCGATGCGGATCAAGCGCACGATGCGGGGGATGACGCTGGAGATCCCGAGGGCGTCGGGTGCGACGAAGGACGAACTCTACGCGGCGCTGCAACAGGCGGTCGACGACCACTTCGAGGAGTAGGGGGCGGGTTCCGGTGAGTCGTGCCCGGGGCGGTGGATCCTCGCCCTACCCTGCCCGGCCGATGCCGGGTGCCCCGACCGAGACAGGTGGGTGTGGGACGAAAAAAAAGACGGCGAAAAAACCCGTCCAATACCCACGCACAAGAGATCGTGTCATTTCAGCGCCAGGATGCCCGGCATCCGCGCCTTGCTCGGCCCGAGCGAGGCTTCGTTCGAGGCGCTTCTTTCGGCGACTGTGGCAGTTGCCACAGCACCGATCCGGGTCGATACCAGGCACTCGTCCGATGCGTTCGTCTGCCTTAAAGCCGCTCGATGGCCGACTTAAACAGTCGACTGTGGCAGTTGCCACAGCCCCGAACCGCGTTCCTTCCGGACATCGATAACCCGGTCGATCATCGTTCAGGAAGCGGGTCGTTCCCGGCCAACGGTCGAGCCGATCGACCATCGTCCTGGCTACCCGGCAACCGACTAAAACGGTCAATTGTGGCAGTTGCCACAGCTCCGACACGCATCGCTTCCGGACATTGATCGAGCCGTTCGTTCATCGTTCAGGCCGCTCGAAGACCAACCAAAGCGGTCAACTGTGGCAGTTGCCACAGCACTTCATGGTCGCCCTACTTGCCCTCATCGGGATCCGCGTCGGTGATCCCAGGGGCGTTGATGGTTACCGGCGCTTGACCAGATCCCGAGCCCACCGCTCCGTGCCGCCCGCTCGGCGGCAAAAAATCGCGGGTCCTGACAATAGCGCGGGTAAACCGCCGCTTGACCGGCCGACACCATCGCCAGATTCAGGCTCGCACCGTCCGCTGTCAGGATCTCCCCGATCTTGCGTCCGTAGCGGTCGGTGTCGTGGATCCGAATGGCGACCTCGCCGGGGGTCATGCGCCGCAGATAATCGCGGCTCTCGCGGCCCCATGGCGCCTGCGACATCTCGGGGGCGTCGATGCAGTAGAGGCGCACCTGAAGCCGCTCTCCGTCACAGACGGCTCGGAGCGTGTCGCCGTCATGGATGGATGCCACGGTGCAGGCACGACCCTTAGCGTCGAGGAGCGACCAGTCGCCGATGTCGAGACCTGTCAGCGCCCAGGGTACCAACAGACCAATCAGCGCCAGAGCCCAGAACAGGGTCAGCCGATGGTGGGCAACGTCCAGGATTCCGGAGCCGCTCATTCCAGCCACCTCATGATGCGTGGGTCGATGGTCGGTGCAGCAGGTCCGATTGGCCCGAGTTGCCCCGGATCGACCCCTGGTGCATGACGAGCCTGAACCGTCAGCTCGACCGCGATAAGAGCGCGCTTGTCCCACGCATCCAACATCTTCGGCGTTGCATAGAAAAGCGTGACCTGGTCACCGGAGATCAGCACAGTCGGCAGGGCCGCCTTGGACTCGGGCGCGATGAAGTCCCCGATCAAGTAGATCTCGTCGGCTGTGAGCGGGGCGAGCGCTGCCCGAAGAGCATCGCCGGTCGCGACCTCGGCACTGAGCGTGAACGAGGTGGTGATCTGATGTCCGGCACGCGTCAGGTCCGCATGGTCGGCGTACCAGTCGCAGGCGGTGCCGCGGCACGCCGAGCGAGGGCCGGTCGGTGTGGCAATCAGGAAGCCGTCCTCGCGCCAGGGACCGATGACCCGATAAGTCCCCGAGATGTCCGCATAGGAGATGTTGTCGCGACCGCGGATGGTGATGGTAAAGCGCAACCTTCCCTTGTCCGCGTCAAAGTCCTTCCGCGCATTGCCGATGTCGCCGATCGCCGAGCGGATCAGCCCGGTGGTTCCCTCGGCACGCTGCGCCAGCGGCATCATCACGAGACCGAACCCAACCATGACGAGCAGGAACCACAACTCGCCTTGTCCCAACACCTCCATTCGATACCTGGGATTGCCGGGCAGGACGCAGCGGGCAAGGGACGGCCAGAACCAACAGACGCCGGAGCGGGTCATCATGTCGGCGATCGAATGGGAGATCCAGCCTGCGGCCAAGGCGATGAAATAGCCGGTCGGGATCAGCCACCAAGCGATGGTCAGGACCACGACCTGCGCCGCCAGCGAGTGGGTCAGGGTGCGATGGCCGAAACGCGTGCCGACCCAGGTGGACAGCGGCGGGACCAGTCGCCCGATGTAGGACTGCCGCGAGTCGAGATCCGGGAGCATCGCTGCGGCGAGTGCCACAAGCGACTCGGAGATTGCGGGAGGATTCCCGGATGCGGCGCAGACCGCAAGATAGGCGCTCTGAGCGGTGACAAGGTGGGTCGGCGTCAGCATCAGCGTCCCTGGCTCGACATCCGCCGGGCAAAGAACAGCATGAGCGAGAACATCGAGGTGCCGACGCCGGCCAACACCATCAGTTCCTGAATCCCGATCCCGCGCGAGACATAGCGCAACGCCATCAGACCGACGGCGATCACCAGGAGCATCGGTGTCATGTCGATGTAGGTGATGGCTGACTCATGGTGGAAGCCATGAAGGGAATGGCGAGTCACCTCGCGCTCGTTGACCGCGGCGGCGAGCATCCCAACGACGGCCTCGGGCAGCCCGCGCGATTCGCGCACGACGCGCGTCACGAAGGCGCCCCGGACCGTCTCGGTCTCGAAGTCGATGGGCGTGCGCTCGAGGTGCCCCTCGACCAGCGCGCGACTTTCGGAGCCGATCAGCGGCTTGAGCTCAAGCGTGACCTGAAACCGCCACAACAATCGCATGACCTTGTTGCGACGGTTCTGTGTCTCGATCCCGGCCGCGACCTGACAATGCTCGGCGAGTTGGTGGAGCATGTCGGCCTGAGAGGGAGGAACCTCCAAGCTCTCCACGAACAGCACTACATCTTCGCGCCCCTCCAACGAGTTGAGGACCAAGAGGATGACCTCCTGGGCTGGCAGTCGCACGATGGTGCGTTGGATGTGTTTCCAGGCGATACGCCCGGTGCGCTCGGCCTCGGCGCGAAACCGCGGCGGGATGAGCCGCTCCGGGACCGTCAGGCCGACGGCGTGATGCACCTGCTCGGCCAACTCGGCGACGAACGTTTTCGGTGTGGCAAGCGTCGGGCAGAGACAGATCCGCTCCTCGGCGAGGCGAATCCGCACCTCGCGCAGGAGCGAGCGCTTGCCGATGCCGGGTTGTCCCTTGATCAGGACGCTGTGTCCGATACGCAGGGCGGCGAGTCCCCGTTCCAGCTCGGCGGAACGCCCGACGAAGATCGGATCCGGCTCGGATGCCGGCCCGATCAGTTCGTCATCGCCGTCAACAGCGCCTGCAGCCGTGACCATTCCTCACCTCCGTAACGCCGTGCGAGCGTCAGGCGCAGCGCGTCCAGCTTGCCCGATTCGCGTTGCCAATCATGCTCCGCGCGTTGCATGGACTCGGCCTCGCGCCACAGCGACTCGGCGGGATCGAGTCCCTGGGTCACCCGCTCCTGACGATACTCGAGCCGATCGCGCGTGAAGAGCCGGAGGGTATCGAGTGCCTTGACCTGACTGGACAGCTCGCAGAGGCTCTGGATGTCGCCCAGCAGTGACACCCGCGCGTTGTCTTCTTTGGCGACCAGGGTCGCGCGGGCCTTCGCCTTTTCGATCTGATTGGCTCGGTCCCAGAGCGGGATCTCGACGCGCAGGGCCGCCCGGCCACCGGCCTCGCCCGTCTCGAAGGTGGTGTTGGTGTCGTAGCCCAGGCTCAACACCGCCTTCCAGTCACGCTGCTTTTGCGTCTCGGCATGCGCGGAGCCCTCGGCGATCAGGACTGGGTGAACGGTGCCGACGAGCACCAGTGCCTCTTCAAGCCGAGCGCTTCCGGGGCAGTCGGCGCGGACGTGCAGGCCAGCGAGGACCAGCGGAACAACGAGCAGCGATCGGCATCGGCGGGACAGAGTGCGCATGCTTGCTCATGCCGCACGATCGGACCGGGATGGCGTGTTTGCCGCGATGACGCCCTCGGGGACCGTGTGCGAGGCGAGCCTCCCGGAGGTGAGTGCGGTCAGCGATTTTGATGGTGGCGTGATCAAGTTGCGTGATGGGGTTCGGTGAAGCGCTCCCCGGTCTCGCGCGGCCGGGGTGTGGGCCGACGGCGCGAGGTGGATCAAGCGCGGTGACGGGACTCAGAACAACAGGGGATCGTCGAAATCCGGTCCGTCGAACAGGTCCGGTTGGTGGTCGTGAGGCCGGTTTTCCTCGCGTTCGGCATCGCGGATTTGGGAGGCGTAGCGGGTCTCGAACTGCTCGGTCAGTCGGAAGAGGACCTCCCGGATGGCGAGGACCGCATCATCGGACAGGGGTGGCCAGAAGAATGGCTGCAGGGTGGTGTAGGGCTGCGGCATGGTGGTGCTCCGAGTCGGTTAACGTGGCAGGGCAGCCCGCCGCGGGGTCGTGGTGGCGGGCGGGGTGAAGACCTCGAGGAACAGCGCCTCGTCGAGCTGGGGCCGTTCCTGCCGGGCGGCGACGGCGAGCAGCTCGGCGGCGAGTGAGGCGAGGATGCGGTAGTTGCCGGCGGCGTGGTCGCAGAGGGTGTGTTGCAGGGGCTCGCTCATGAGTGCGGCGTTGCCGGCGCTGGCGCACAGGTGTTGCAGGCAGGCGAGCAGCTCCTCGCGGCGCGCATGCTCGGTGGCCAGGCGGGTGCGGATGCGCGAGCCCAGAGGCAGCAGCTCCTCGCGGCGCAGGTGATCGGTGAGGCGGGTATCCCCGGCGAGGACGACGCACAGCAGGGGTTGGGAGTCGAAGCGGGCGCTGGCGAGCAGGCGCAGCTCGTTGAGCACGGCGGGGCTCATCTCTTGGGCCTCGTCCACCAGCAGCACGGCACGCCGACGCGTCGTCTCCAGATGGCCGAGCCAGGTGGCGCGCAGCGCCTTGAAGCCGCCCCAGCGGTTGTGCGGACGCAGCGGGACGCTGAACAGCTCGCCGAGCTCGCGGTAGAAATCCCCGAGGCTGCTTTGGGGATGGTCGATGGCGCCGACGCTCAGATCCGGGAGCCGGGCGAGACGCTCGGCGAGCAGACGCAGCACCACGCTTTTGCCGGTGCCCGGTTCGCCGTGGATCATCGCAAACCCGCCTTCGCGGATCTGCGCCTGTTCGATGCGCCACAGGAAGTGTTCCACGCGCGGGGGGATGTAGAGGGCCTCGATCGGCAGTTCCGAGGAGAAGGGATGCCATTTCAGGCCGTAGAGGGCGAGCAGTCGCGCATTCATCGGGTGTCCTCGGCGGTGTTCAGGGGCAGATAGGCCGGCGGCAAGCCAGTCGCGGCATGGGTCTCGAGGAGCTGGCGCAGCAGCGGCGCCATCCCGCTCGGTGTGCTCGGTTGCGGCACCGGTGCGCCGGGCACCAGCGCACGGCGGGCCTCCCCGGCATTGGCGGCCTTATCCAGCGGACGCAGGGGGCTCAAGATCGCACCGCTGTGCGGATCCACCAGATCGACATGGGCCAGATCCCAGCGCGCGTAGCGTAGATGCACCGTCTCCAGGGCGCGGTAGCGCGCGGGGATCTCCAGGCGGATGCCGGCCAGGCTGACGGTGCCGTCGGCACGGCGCTGGCGCCGGGCGACCTCGATGCGAAAGGCCGCGCGCAGGGCAGCGGCGTCCGGACAGGGGCGCGCCACGGTCGGGCCCTCCAGATAGCGCGCCAGCGGCGTGGCGGCCAATTCCGAATGGGTGCTGCGGTGATACTCCTGCTCGACCCAGGCTTGGGTGGCGTGGTTGAGGGCCTGCAGCGTCAGCCCGGACTCGCCTTCGAGCATCGCCATCAGGCGGCCTTCCACGCGACCCCAAAAGGCCTCTTGCTTGGCATTTTGATAGGGCGAATAGGGCAAGGTGGTCTGATGCAGGACACCCAGTCGGGCCAGTCCGGCCACGGTCTCCTCGGCCAGCATCGCCGCGCCGTTGTCGGTCATCAGGGCACGCGGCAGGCCGCGCTTCATGAACGCCTGCGACAGCCCGTGCACCAGCACCTCGGCGGTCTCGTTGGTGTACCACTGCAGGTGACAGAGCAGGCGCGAGCGGTCGTCGATGACGCCGAACAGCAGCGGCGTGAGCCAGGTTCCCGCCGCGGTCAACACCTTGCGCGAGCCGTGATGGAAATCCAGGTGCCACAGCGCCGAGACGTGCTCGACCTCGAAGCTGCGCACCTCGCGTTGTTCCAGGCGATCGCGCGCGGCCAACGCGCCGGCGGTGTCGCGCTTGGGCGCGGCACGGCGCACCATCCCGTGGGCCTTCAAATAGCGCCGCACGCTCGGATAGGACGGCACCGGGGTGGCGGTGCCGGCGAGGCTCGCGGCCAGGTTGTCGCGATGCAGCTGGGCGGTCCAGCCGGGATGATCGCGGTACTGCGCCTGCAGGGCCTCGCGTGCGGCGGGCAGCACACTCGGGAAGGCCCCGCGGTCGGCGCGCACGCGATTGCGCAGCACCGCCACCGGATCGGGGGCGGCGCGGGCGGCGTAATACCAGCGCTCGAGGGTCGACACACCGAACCGAACATCCAGGCCGGTGACGGGATGGCGCCAGGTCTTGGCTGCCAAGGCGGCGAGTGCCGCCTGCAGGTCGCCGTCCGGCGGCGGGGCGGCGGGGCGGCGAGCAAGGGTCCGATGATCGCAAAGCGCACGCGGGCCCACCGCTCGCGTTGCGGAACCTCGATGGGAATCGGCATCCGGGTCTCCCGGCTACGGTGCCGGGGGTTCCGGCACCTTCGCGATCAGCCTAGCGGGGTACCCGGACGCCTTCGAGCTGCATCCTCTGCGTGGCGTCGGCCGCCCTCGTGCAGCCTGCACGAACGACTCGTCAAGGGACTCAAAAAGCGCAGCAACGCCGCCAGGGCGGCCGCGGCATCGCCGAGGAAGCGCTCGAGCAGACTCCCCGGCGCCTGCTGCAGATCCACCGGCGGGACAAAGCGGCCCTGCGCACCGCACCACAGCGGGGTCTGCGCCAACTGCTCCCGCCACCAAGTCTGCCAGCGCCGCAGGGTGCGGATCGGGACCGCCAACGTCGCGGCCAAGGCGTGCGCTTTGGGGTGATGCCCGGTATGGCGCACGGAAGCCACCACGACGATCACGCCGAGATAGACCCGACGGCCCAGGAACCGCACCGAGTTCGGCGTCAGGCGCCGCCGACACTGCGCACAGCAGAAGCTGCGACGCGTGGCGAACGCCTCGCGCCATGGCTCCGGACAGCCTCGGGGTTTACGGGGGTAGTCGGCCCGATGCAGCGTGCCGCCGCAGGCGGGGCAGCCCTCCGCTCGGGCGGCCTCGGCGAGATCCTCGTCGATGTGCAGCAACAAGGCGAAAAACGTGGGGCTTTCAAGTAAGGCGTGGCACACTGATGGAGTCTCTTTGTCTTCGCAAACAAGAGACTCTCCCGACGGGTGCTGTTGTTCAAGCACCCCGAGGGAGGCCCTCCGCTCTCCCTCATGAAAGATGACGATTTAAGGGGTAAAACCCATCAGGGAAGGTGGCCGTACTCAGAGGCACGCGAGCGGAAGCAGCGTTGCGTCCCCTCGTCGGTCAGCAACCAAGCTGCCGCCGCGACATCCTGTCCCCAGCAGTTCGGCCAGAGCTGGAGTCCCATCAGAACGGCGTTGACCAGGTCCTCGGCACCCTCCATGTTGCGATCGGAACGGGTGTCGCTCCCGCTCGTACGCAGCGGGGCGAGGATCTGCTCGACCGCCCCGGCCAGCGCACCGCCGAGGCGTGCACGATCGTCCATCCGATCGACCGGGTTGGAGGTAATGACGGCGAACGCCTGCGTCAGGTCCGACAGCCGTTGACGTGCACGCACATGCTCGTCCGCGCCGGGTGGGTTCAGCTCGGCCTGTTGCTCGGCGAGGATCAGCAGTAGCGCCAGATTGACCTCGACCGTGCGCATGGCTTCCTCGAAACCGGCCCGCCACGCCAGGCGGCGTGCGTCACGGATACGCCGCTTGAAAGGGATCTCTGTCTCGTTTGGCATGAGTACTCCTTCACCAACTTCGCGTGATGCCGGCGGCAAGGATGTCGCTGCCGGCGCTGTAGTCGATCGGGGGATGCTCGCCTCGCCCGCCCGCAAACCACAGATGGGCGTAACTCAAGCTCAGGCTCCAGGGGCCGGTGTGGTAGTCGAGTCCCCCCGCCAGCCAAGTTCGATCGCTGTCGGGCAGACGCGGCGAGCGAGCTGTGGCAGTTGCCACAGGCGACTGGTCCCAGGCGGTACCGAGACGCCAGGTCCAAGGCTCGCGGGTGTATTCCCCACCCAGGTCCAGGCGCCAGGTGTCGCGCCAGGCGTGCTCCTCGATGAGCCGGCTGCCGTCCTCAAGCCGGATGTCGAGCGCCTGCAGGCGGCTCCAACGCGTCCAGGTCGCACCCGTCATCAGGGCGATCTGCGGACGGACCGCCCACCGCACTCCGGAGCGCACGACTTCGGGTGTGGTGATCGGCACGGACGCACCCTGTCGGCCGCGCGGCGTGGTGGCCGTGCCGCGCAGCACATGATCGACGGCCGATGCGTAGGACAGACCGACGGCCACGTCGGGGAGCGGGGACCAGAGCATGCCGAGGGTCCAGCCGATACCGGTGTCGTTGCCTTCGACCTTCGAGACCCGATCGCCGAGAGGGGTCGGCACCGCCTGCGTCAGCTGCGCCTCGAAGGATTGCAGGAAAAGGCCGGCGCCCAGTCTAAGCGTCGGCGTCAGGGGGTAGCCCCCCGCGATCTGGACGCGGGCGGAGGTGATCTCTGAATGCAGCGCGTGATAGCGCCCGGACCAGTCGGCGGGATAGTCGGTGGCGAGTCCGAACTCGCCGTACACCCCGAGACCGATGCCGTGCGTCGTGCCGAAGAGCGCCGGAACCGCAGCTTCCGTGCCTGCGTCCTCGGGTTGAAGATGGTTCCAGAGATACGAGACATTCGCGCTCACCTTGGTGATCGTCGGCAGCGCGGCCGGGTTGAAAGCCACCGCCGAGGGGCTGACGACGGCCGCCTGACCGGCGTAGGCACGCCCGAGGCCCGCGGCGTCGCGCTCGATCAGGGCAAAGCCGGAGCCGTAGACGGGCGTGGCAGTCAGCAGGGATGCCATGACGAGGAGTCGTTGTGCCCCGTCCATCAGGCGACCCTCGGATACCCCAAGCGCGCCAGCACGGCGCTCAATCTGCGGTCGAGCGCCACGGCATCGAACAGTGGATTGCTCCACCCGCTGACGATGGCGTAAGCGCTCCCGTGCGGCGGGCGATGGTGGGCGTCGTGGGCGCGAGCCGAGACCACCAGCCCCATGCGCTGCAACGCGATCACCACCGGCCCGGGATCAGGGAGGTGCGACCAGCGGTGGATCACCTGCCCGAACCCCACGCCTAATGCTACCGCGCACAGATAGAGCGCCCAGCCCGGAGCGATCCACCCAAGCGCGGCCGGTGCGCTCAACAGCAACCAGGCTGGGAGAAGCAACGGCATGACCGGCGCCAGCACCTGCGACAACGACTCGCGTGTGATCTTCAGGCGGTCGGCATGATGCTCCTGGAAGCCGCGCGCCATCGCCGAGCGCTCGGCGCCGATGTGGTGATCGAGAATGACGTGGAAGACGTAGCTGCCCGCGTCGGCGGTGGCCCAGCCGGCAAGCAGGATCAGGGGCCACCACGCGGGCAGCGGGATCGCCTGCCACCAGAGTGCCGCCCAGAGTAGGAGCGTCGTCAACCACAGCAAACTGTAGTAACGCGCGCACATCAGGCTACCGCCTCTTCGGTGCTACCCTCCCACCAGCGTCTGTCGAGCGGCTTGCCTTGCAGGCGGCGCGCGAGCTGCCCGAGACGCTGATCCGCGCCGTCGGCCAGATGCGCCATCGCAACGGCCTGGAGCTCGTCGATATTTTCGATGTCGTCGAGGGGTGCGAGGCGTCCGGAGATCGAGGTCTGAAAACGCCAATAGTTCTTCGCCGGCAGCATAGTGCGGGCGGTGACATGGTCGGTGCCGGTCGCGCCGGTCATGAGCGCGCGCATGATCATCGAGCCATGCCCGAAGATCGTTTTGGGAATCTGCGTTTGGCCCTCCGGCGGCGCCCCCGTACCGAAGCTCGCGACCACGACGTTTTCGAGCGGGACAGCCCTGCCGGTCCCCTTGGCGTGACTCACCGACTCGCTGATCGCGAGCACCACCGGGTTGTTGGCGGTCATGCCGCCGTCCGCCATCGGATGCCTCACCCCGCTGTCGTCAAGCGCCATCAGGTGCGGATCCCAGAATAGCGGCGCGGCGGTCGAGGCCCGGCAAACCTCCCAGACCCTGAGATCCTTGTGTTCCTCTTTCGCGGAGGAGAAGACATGCACTTGCATGCTCTGGATGTCGTAGGAGAGGGCGAGCGTCGGCGGGGTAAGGTCACCCATGCGGGTGTCTCTGAAGATCGATCTGAGCAGAGCCTCCAGCCCCGCGCTCTCGTACTTGGCCATGAGACCGGCCCGAGCGGCGATACGCCGTCCTCGCTCCTTCATCGAGTGCGGCTTGGAGAAGGCGACGTGGGCGCCATTCAGCCACATCTCGCGCGCCTGCGTGGCGGTCATCCCCATCGCAAACCCACATCCGAGGATCGCCCCGACCGAGGTCCCCGCGATCAGGTCGCAGTGGGCATGCACGGGCCCGTTTAGGTAACGCTCCAATCGGTCGATCCAGAGCACGGGAATGATCCCGCGCACGCCACCCCCGTCGATCGTCAGGATCCGGTAGGGCTTGGGACGCAAGCCGAGCGTTTCGGCAAGATTCATGGTTCCCTCCCGCCGGCCGAAGCCGGCGTGGCACTAAGTCGGATCTGGTCAGTGAGGAGCCGGGTCGGCCGACTCGACCATCACGCCCTCCAGGGTCATCATCACCTCGCCCTGTTGGATCATGATCAGATCTCGGACGCGCTCGATTGCCTCGTTGTCCGTCGCCGTGGCATCGATCGCCATCGTCAACTTGCCGTCGTCCGTGCAGGTGATCTTCTTGACCCGGCAAGAGAGTCCCGAGATCTGGATGGTCTCCATGGATACCGAGGCGTCACGACCACCATCGGTGCGGAAGGTGCGTTCGGATTGCATGGCAAGGTCCCCCTGTGCGGTGAATGGTGCGGCGGTAGGTGCCGTCCCGTCGCTCCGTCAATGAGCAACGGCGATACAAATAGCACATTTAAAAAGTTTTGCCACTTTTTGTGCTATTTGATCGCAGGTGCAGAATCCGAGTACGGACTGACTGAGTCCGGCTCATGGGGCTCTGATGAACACCTTAAGTTAACCCTGCTCTGTCGTGACGCCATCAACCGACGGCTTCCGCATGGTCGTCGAAAAGATCGTGAACCCGAATCGAAAGGCCCTCAGCAAGCGTATTTAGCGTTTCCATTGTGGGGTTGGCGCCTCCTGTCTCGAGGCGACTGATCCAGGTCTGGGACAACCCGGTGCGTTCGGCCAGGTCTTCTTGAGACAGCCCAGCGGAAACGCGACGATGACGTAAGTTCCTCGCCAACGCATCTGACATGGTGATCTCCCTTGTACATTTAGTGTGTTTTTAGCACTTTTAGTATTGCTTGAAAAGCGCATCTGATTAACACTGTCAGTATTAAACTGACGGGCCCAACAGATGCGGCAGATCCATGAACGGCGAGCGATTGCGCGAGGCGAGGCTACGCGCCGGTCTGAACCAGACCGAGCTCGGTCGGCGTGTCGGGCTCAGCCAAAGCATGATCGGCGCAATCGAGCGAAGCGATCGCTCGGCGACACCCGAGACCGCACAGGCGCTGGCCGACGCCCTGGGGATCGCGCTCGACAGTCTGGCGGACAGCGCGGGTCATCTTCCGGACAGTCCGGATGCACTGCTGGAGAACCAGCACACAGCCGAGGGGCTGCGCGAGTTGGCCAGCGACCGGGTGCTGGCCGCAAGCCTCGACATTTTGCCCTCCGAGTGGCGCGCCTTGCGGTCGCTGGTCTTGCCGACCCCCGCGACCAAGGACGGATACATCGCCCTCCTGATCACCATCCGGCTGGTGACGGGAGGGCGGGGCACCCCGTCGCGAGACTCGACCGAAAGTCCCTGATACCTCTATGTGATTCTGCACGTCGAGCGTGCGTTCGACAGCATCCGAGCATCCTTTCTGAAATCTGTATTTCAGTAAGTATGTCTCTGGCGCATGGGCACCGAAGGGGGCGGTATCGACCGGGCGGAGTAGGGCACCGCACCGAGACGCGAGCAGCCGGGTAGGGACCGCATCGACCCGCCCTCATCGAATAGCACTGTGAATCATAGGCTTGGACAACGTGGACACGACTGACTACTGGACCGCACGCAAGGACTTCCTCGACGACCTGCGTTACACGCGCGGGGCCGCCGCAGGAACCTGCGCAGGCTATGCGTCGGATCTGAAGCTGTGGGGTGACTGGCTCGACGAGCTGAAACGCGACTGGCGCGATTGCAGCCACGTCCAGGTCGAGCAGTGGATTGGCTGGCAGGCCCGCGAGAGGAAGGCCAAGCCGCACATCATCGCCCGGCGCGTGTCGTGTCTGTCGTCCTTCTACAAGTGGGCGAAGAAGCGCGCGATGGTCTCCAACGATCCCATCTATCTGACCGACAAGCCTAAACGCCCGCAACGTCTGCCGATCTGGCTCGATCGGGACGAGCAGGCGCGCCTCCAGGCGGTCGCCGCCGACATCGAGAACTTACCCGACAACCTTCACGGGAACGCCCGTCAACGGATTCTCGATGCGCGGCGACGTCACGGCATGTTGTTCTCGTTGATCCAGCAGTCGGGTTTGCGGATCTCAGAGGCGCTGGGGCTCAAGGTCAAAGATGTTCGTATGATCAACCGCTTGGCGAAGTCGGTCCGCGTGGTCGGCAAAGGGGACAAGGAGCGGGTGGTTCCCTTGCCCGAGGCCTTCGGGACGATCTTCGGGGAGTGGATCGCGGATCTGCCGAAGGATGCTCATGTCTTCGCGAAGGCTGTCGGCGAGGGTCCACCCAGCCCGGTGGCGGTGCGCCTGTATCTGCGGCGCTTAGTCGAGCGTGCCGAGATCGACAAGCGGGTCACACCCCACAAGTTGAGGCATACCTATGCAACCCGGCTCCTCGAGTCGGGGGCTCAGTTGGTCGATATCCAGGCCCTGCTGGGCCATGTGAGCATCTCGACCACCCAGATCTACACGCACGTCGGCGAAGAGCGCATGGCGGATGTTGTCTCTAGGCTTTAGAAACAAACGGTTACGGAATATGCGCGCTCCTACGCGATTTTCGTGGCTCTCAGCCCACGCGAAACCGGTTTTATGCGCGTAGCACCACCGGGAATGGATAGTTTTTGACCGCAGGCGAGGAGGGTAGGGGGATGCATCGTTGGGTCAACCCGGAGACGGCACGGTACTATCAGGCTGACCTGGTCGAGGATTTACTCGGGGGTTGGTCGGTGGTCACGGCTTGGGGTGGCTTGGGGTCGAAGCTCGGGCGGATGCGGACTGCTTGGGTGGAGACGAGGGAGCAAGCGGAGAGGCGATTGGAGGAGATCGAGAAGCGGAGGAGGGCGCGGGGCTATCTACCCGCTGATGTTCACAACAAATGGGTCATGTAAAGGAAGTCGCTTGGGAGCGATTCCGCAAATAGACAATTATGTTCGTCCTGACCTGGATAGAGCAACGGGATCACGAGTACCGCCGTGGTCTTTTCGCAGCCGGGTTAGGCGCCGTTGAAGACCTTTCATGCGCGCCAGAAAAATCAGCGAGAGCGATGGCCTACGATTCCGATAACGACGTCGAGGAAACGAAGGCTCTTAAGGTCGAATAGGGCCGGACTCGTGTGTATTGTAGCTGGTCACATTGAGATTGGAACCTAGACGGACCCCGTCACTTTGCGAGTGGAGGAGCCCTGCGCCGCGATACCATCAACGATTCTTTTTTGAGAAGGGATGCGGTCCTCTGCCGAGGACACCGAGGTGATCACGGCCAGCAGCCGCTCAAGCCCCGGCCGGACGACAAAAACAAAACATCCTGACGTGTTCTGCAGGAATCAGCAGATTGCTGGCTTGAGAGTAGTGCCCTGCGCTGAGGGGAATCGGCGAGAGCAGGCAGGAAATGGAACAATAAACTTACGCTAAGATACTAATTTAATTTTTAAATTTTTGATAATTTTGTTATATCGAGTTTTATCGATTAAGTAACGCTTCTAATTCTTCTCTCATCATTTTGATAACATAAGACTTTGCTTGCGACACAGGTTTCTGTTCAAGATGGAGTTCTGCCGCGATATCTTGTCCATCGGTCATGCCACTTAACAAAAGCTCCCGGACGGACTCCCGAATCCCTCCTCCCTTGCTCTCACTCTTTGAGATGCGGACCGTTTTACAATGCAAGAGCAGCTGCTCTGCTTGAATCTCGTCGACTGGATCTTGCTCGTACCCCAGAAAATCCATTTCGCCACCCAACACCATCGGGTTAACCCATTGTCCTCCGTAATGGTTATCCAGTACGTCCATATGTGGAAGAGGCACTTCCAAATCGTGGGGTTTCGGCTGTTCCTCGGCAGTACCTTTCAGCCGCTTCTTCTCCGCGTACTCTTGACACTTCAAGTAATTCGTGTTTTTTAGGTACGCTTTCCTTTGCTCTGCGATTACGGTGGTGATGATGTCTTCGACATACCCGTAATGAACTGAGCCGTTTACGATCGATGCATGCCGGAATTTCCAAACCCTTTCGAAAACATCCTGATAGAAATCCTCGTTAGCTGCTGCCGAGAAGCCTTGTTTTCTGGCAACATTCTTAGCGAATCTCTTGACTTCACCAAAATATCCCATGGACAGTTACCTCTTAAGTAACTGCCTGCCCTCGCCGATTTGTTAAAGATCTAGCCATCCTTGAATTCCAAATGGCTAAGCTGGATTCTGAAACATCCCGTATCCGGTGTCAATAGACACTTGGTGCAAAATTCTCTTGACTAGAGCATTCGGATCCACAGATCTCGCAGTTGAGATCAATCACTATCCGATCCCGTAGATACGTCTGGCCGGATTGGAGATCGACCTGCACAAGGTCGCGTACTCCGATGCCAGCAGCTCGCCTCTGAATCTAGGTAGCGAGCATCCCTGAGGCGGCCGCATTCAAACCCATCACAGCGGGCGCGGCTACATCAGGCAAGTAGCCGGCGTTGACGGCTTGTGCTGTGACATCCCCTCCTGCGTATGCGCGAGTCGACCGCTGCAGAGCGGGCAAAAGCGGCCGATCTCCGCGCCGGTCACCTCCGCGCGTAGACCGACAATCGAACCGTCAGCTCCGAGCGCGATATCGGTTCCGGCTTGCAGATATTCCCGGCCTGAATCCATTGCCAGCTGCAGGGCCATGGTCCAGCTCAGCTCATTGTCGGTTAACGCGAGGATCAGATCGCATCGCGACAAGGTGCGTTGGGCCTCGACAGACTGATAGACGTCGAGGGGGTAAGCCGAAACTTCCGCGGTGCAGCCCAGGCTTGAAGCGATGGTGCGGATCATCCGCTTTCCGATTTGGACCTTGAGCATCCCGAGGTCGCGATGGGTGACACCAGGCAACCTATTGAGGTTGGTGGCTTCGATGGTGTCGGGATCAACGAGCACGAAGCGGCGAAAGCCTGCGCGCGCCAATTGCTCCGTCGCCAGCATGCCCAAACCTCCGACTCCGACGATACCGACGCACATCCGTTCCGCAGAACTCCGCCCGGCAAGGTCAGTCCCCGCAGGCGCAGCCCCATCCTTCGGGACTCGGCTCCGGGTCGCCGACTCCTCCGAACCCGGAGCGGCGCAAGCCGTCGAGCTCATCGCGAAGCGCCGCGGGGACGGGCTGGCTGCCCTTGACGACGCGCGGTCCGGCGGAAAAGGTGTCTCCCGGTTTCATCTCGACCTCCGCATCCTTCACGACCTGTCCCGAACGCACCCCATTGTCGACACCCGATCGATACACGGCCTCGTTGGGGGCAAGCTCCAAGAGCGCGGCCAACTCGTCGCTGCGAATCCGCCCGTAGCCGGTCGCCCGAACAAAACCCAGCTTGTCGCCGTTCAGACCCATCAGCGGTTTCCTCCAACCTGCTTAAGAACGGTATCGAGATCGATCACGGAATAGGCGGCCCGGCGCAGATCGCTCGCGAGCATCTGGGGACGCGCCAGGACCTCGGTGCGAATCCCCTCGTTGCGCAGCTCCCACACCATGGGCGCGAAGTCGCCGTCTGCTGCCGCGAGTACCAGGAAGTCCGGCCGCAGCCGCAGCGCCAGCGACAGGGTCGTGATCACCAAGCGTTGGTCGTCGGACTGCTTGAATCCCCCATCGGTCAAGCGCTTGGCAGGCGCCCGGACCACGCGTGCTCCCGCGTCCTCCAATGCGTGTTTCTTGCGGGTGAAGTTCACCTTGTTCGTTGCGATCGACTCCGGGTTGTCCTCGGCGACCCGCTCGACCAAGGTCACCAGGGTCTCGATGAGATCGACGCCTTCACCAGCGACGAGGTTGCGGACCGATTGGACCGGAAAATATTGCTGACCTAGGTCTCGTGCGACGATCTCGCAGGGGGTCAGATCAATGGCAAGGATCTTCTTGATCACGGATAATTCCTCATGACGAATGGTTAAAAAAGACTTGGCGATATGGGTAAAGACTCAGGAACGCTCGATTTTTCGACCGCTGCCGCTAAAAAACGGCGGCAGCGGCCTCCTATGTGTAGTTTCGGCTCTCCCGGATCTCAGGGAACGCCAAGTTTAGTAAAATCAGTGTTCTACGCAGCCAATCTTGGTAAACTTCCATTCGAACGCTTTTAACTCAATGGAAAACCGATGATTGACCAGAGCCAACTCCTGCGCCTGCTCGGACTGCCGCAGATCGCCATCGACCGCGTCGAGATCACGGACGCCGCTGTGCTGGAAATTCATGTGCACAGCACCGAGGAGGGCACGCAGTGCCGGAGCTGCGGCCGATACATCACCGAGCCGCATGGACTCGGTGAAGAACGGCGGTTGCGCCATCTGTCGATCTTCGAGCATCGCACTGAAATCGTCATTCGGCCCAAACGGTATCGCTGCCCCGATTGCCAGGATCATCCCACCACCACCCAACGAGTGGACTGGTATGACCCGCGCAGCGCCTTCACCCGTGCCTTCGAACACAGCCTGCTGCGCGCCTTGATCAACAGCACCCTCGAAGACGTCGCTCACAAGGACGCCGTCACCCCGGAACACCTCGAAGGCATCCTCGATCGCGAGGTCCCGAGCACAATCGATTGGACGACGCTCCCGGCGCTCCCCGTGCTCGGGCTCGACGAGATCGCCTTGACCAAAGGCCACGGCAATTTCGTGGTGATCGTCAGCGCCAGGGTCGAGGACACCCTGAGCATCCTCGCCGTGCTCAAGGACCGTAAGCGCGCGACCGTCGAGGCGTTTTTGCGCACGATCCCGAAATCCTTGCGGCGCACCGTTCGCGTCGTGTGCACCGACCTGTACAGCGGCTTCATCGGTGCGGCCAAGGCCGTCTTCGGCACGCACGTCGCCATCTGCGCCGATCGCTTCCATGTTGCGCGTTTGTATCGCGACGCCGTGGAGACGTTGCGCAAGACAGAACTGCGCCGGCTCAAGCGCGACCTGTCGAAAACCGAGTACGGCGGGCTCAAGAACGTCCATTGGATCCTGCGCAAGCGCGAATCCGACTTGAGCGCCGAGGAACGGCGGATCCGCGCCCGGTTGTTCGCCTATTCCCCGCAACTCGCGCAAGCCCATGCCCTCAGCCAAGCCCTCACCGAGGTCTACGACATGCCCCTGTCCAAAGGTCAGGCCAAGCGCAAACTCAGTGGCTGGATGCGACGGGTCAAGAACGCCGAGATGACGTGTTTTCAATCCTTCCTGAAAACGTTGCGCCGTCATTGGGACGAGATCACCAATTATTTTACCGAACGACACACGAGCGGTTTCGTCGAAGGTCTCAACAACAAGATCAAAGTATTAAAACGGCGGTGCTATGGCTTGAGCAACCTGCGCCGGCTCTACCAGAGGGTGTACCTCGATCTGTGCGGTTATCGGGTTTTCGCGCGCTGATCAATGAAAAACAACCGCTTAAAAATGGCTTGGACGGGGTGCGTCCAGCGATATTTTCAACCAACGTGTTCGGTCAAAATGACTACAACGTCATGTTTTTAAATATTTTAGCGCTTTCCCTGAATTCCGGGAGAGCCGTAGTTTCTTAACTTATAGATTTATAATCAGTGACTTATATATCGTTCTCTCGTCTATTCAGCGTCGCTTCGAGTCGATTAGCCCTCGCCCCTGCTGCGCGAGCCGACGGATCTGGGCGCGGAGTTGCTTGACGACCTTGAACTCGGATGGCGAAACCGGAATCGGGGTGAAATCTTGCGACCGCTCACTGCGCAGACGCCAATGCTTGCTGCCCGGTTCCAAACAGAGCCAGGGGTATTGCTTCAGTGCCCAGCGAACGAGCGCGCGGACATCCGGATTGGTCGAAACCATCATGGTATTGCTCCTGTAAAATGCTGCGACACCGTGATCGTCGACTGCTGCAAGATGCTTGATCGACGACACGGCAAGGCGGATGCAGCGGACCGCCTTGATAGAGAAGACGCTGGAGAAGACCTTTTTTCGACTGGCAGTCGCTCGATGAACGCCGGGCCATTGGGTCAGGTACTCCAGTTGCGAACCCTGTTATGGGTAAAGACGCGCGAGCATCCCGTTTTTCGACCGGCTGCTATCGACGAGGCGACGCGCCTATAGATCCGCCATGAACCCAATGGGTCGGACAAGCGCTTGCTGGACTGCGGTCAACTCGGCGACCAAGGCATCGAGCAGGCGTTGCGGCATGAGTGGCTCTTGGGTCAGACGTTGACGACGCATCACCGTGGCGAACGTGCCTGGCGTCAAGCCATCGAGCGCAGCCAGCCGGTTCTGCCAGATGGCAGGTTGCGTCAGACGTGAGCCTGATTGGCGCAGCGTCGCCTTGAAAAGCGGCCACGCCTGTTCAGGGCGGAGATAGTCGAACCGGATCTTCAGATCGAATCGCCGCAAGGCCGCTGAGTCGAATGACTCAAATAGATTGGTCGAGGCGATGAACAGCCCGTCGAAGGTTTCGAGCTGAACCAAGAACTCGTTGACCTGCGTGACTTCCCAGCTTTGACGGGCGGAACGCCGATCGCGGAGGAAACTGTCGGCTTCATCGAGCAACAAGGCTGATCCAGACTGTGAAGCTTCCTTGAACATCGCCGCGATCCGCTGCTCCGAACCGCCGAGGAACGGGGAGAGTAGATCCGAGGCTCGCTTGAATAGGACTGGTCGCTTGATCTTGCGAGCCACGTAAGCCCCGAACGCGGTCTTGCCGGTTCCAGGCGGACCGATCAGACACAGACGGCCGCGCGGATCGCGTTGGAGGCCCCGAACCAGCGCATCGAGATCCTGATCGGCGTTGAGGCAATCAGGCAGATAGGCGAGCGCGTCGACCGGGTTACGCGAGGGCAGGCATCCCTCGCCGATGGCGTTCAAACTGGCGTTAAGCAGGGTGTCCAATGCCGCTTCGCGATCGGACACGCGGCGATACCCCGCCGTCGCGACCGTGCGTACCGCTTGGCACAACAAGGCAGGCGAAAGCCCAGGGTGCGCTGCCGCCCGCGCGCACCAATCGGCGGAGACCGACAAGGTCCGCGTCCGGTAGGTAATCATGCGCTTGCGTACGGATAGCGGGGGCAGACCGACTTCGATGACCTGTGTAAAGCGTCGCAAATAGGCTTCGTCGAATCCTGCCAGGCCGTTGCACACCCAGATCGTTGGGAGGGGGTTGGTTTCAAGCGATTCGTTGATCCACCCCTTGGTTAGGTCGGAGTTGCCTAGGTTGATGCTGAGTCGGGTGGGGAGGACATCCTCGACCTCATCGAACAACACGATTGCGCCCTCCCGTCGGGCGAGCACGTTCTGCGCAAGCCGATAGGCACGCAACCGCTTGGCACCATCGAGCGGATCACCCTGCTCGTCCGCGCAGGGCACCGCATAGAGTGCCATGCCAAGGGTTGCCGCCAAGGCGCGCGCTAACTCCGTCTTGCCGCTGCCGGGTGGCCCATAAAGCAACAAGTTCGTCCCGATGGTATTTCTACGAAGACACGCTTTCAGCGTTTTCCGGGCCAACCCGACAGGCTGGCACAGGTGCGGGTAGTCACGGAGTGTCAGCGTCGGCGCGGATGCGGGTGTCACCCAACGGGCGAGCAAGATCCCGATTTCATCGCCACCGGTACAAAGCGCCTCGATCACCCCAGGGAGCAATTCGTAGTGTTCGTGCAGCTTCCTGCGCTCATCGCGCTGAATCGTCATCAACCCGGATCGGAGCAAGATCCCAGTGGGCGCAAGTGCTGCACGCATTTCCTTTTCACTGGTGCTCAAGAGCGGTGCACAGATCTTCACCAACCCGACGGCATCGACCTCGCCGAACCCTTTGGACGCCAGTTTCGCGAGACACGGACGCAGATGCAGCAGAGTGGCTAACCCGAGCAACCGCTGTTCGGTGGTCGAAAGCCCGACATGACTCGCGAACTGTTGGAGGCTATCGTCGAGCGGTGGGCCGAAGCGGCCGTCGAAGCGGCCGACTTCGCCTCGCCGGGCCGTCAATTGCCGAAGGACTTGGTCCGGTTGAGCCGCGTCGGCCAACAACTCCTGCAAACCCAGAAATTGCCCTAGTCGCGGTCTTGATGGGGTGTGTGGAAGCGCATTGAGAAAGCGGGAGATGCCGCCGCTGTCGAACAGCAGACCCAAAGCCAAGCGAACCACGGCCATCTCATCGACCGCTAAGGCCGGCTGAAACGGATGATCATGCTCGTCGAAACCAACGTCGAACGTTTCAAGCATGGCGGGGATTAACTCCTGAGAAACGGGTGGGCTTAGGCCGGTTATTACGGGTTGGCCACTTCTTGAATGTTATAGCCTTTTCGAGGAGGGTAATCATATTGAACGCTGGTTCCATCGTGCCGCTCCGCAGTTTCGCTACGATGGAACTGCGATCTAACTGCCGATGTAACTAGACGATCACACCCGCTTCTCCAGGAAGCAGGATCGGCGCATTCTCTGAGCAAGGTTTAATGTACAGACCCAAACGATAGAGTCGATTCCAAATCTGATCGCGCCTTTTCGGCGACAAACGCCGATCGATCAACTCTTGGATGACGGAAATAAAGAGAAAATCGTCGGTGTCCATCACCATGCGTTTTTGATTCCCGAGGTCCAAGTGGGCTTCGTAATCGTTCTGCTCGTGCTCGTAGAACTTCCAACACTGACCGCTGCGCTTGTCGCGAATCTTCAGCCCGGCCGGCCATGCCAAACTCTGCTCACCGCATTCCCTCAGAACGGCGGCCTGTTGCTCCGCATGTGCCAACGCCTTGGGATCCCCCCGGACACGCAGCCGCCGGAGTCGATCATCGAATGTCATGCAGTCGGAAAGCATCACGACTTCGAGTTCGAAGGAGGGCGTTTCCTGCGCCATCGCGATGTAGATCAACTCGACATTCGCCAGCATGTCGTAGACGACATGTGCGACAAGCAATGTGAGGAGCACGGACCGCCACAGTGGGTCGCCATGCAGCAACTCCTGCGCGACCAGCAGGGTGAGCAAGAGAACGTAGACCAGCAGGATCGTGTTGACCCCGAGTGGACTGATCAGATTACGAAGGTGATGCATGCCCACATAGCCACCCACAACGACCCTCGGATAGAAGCGAGTGAAGATGAAGGTCCGAAGTCCTTCGATCGATGAATCCTTATATTTACGCTTCAGCTTGAACATACGTGAGTTCCAGAACAGTACGAGATTGAGAACCTGTGCTCGTCGGTAGAGACGCTGTAGGCGGATGATTATCGATTTAATTAACCTACAACGATCAAAAGACAGCAGCGAGCATGTACGCTCGACCATCCCTGGTCAGACACACCCCTGTCGCCTGGCGGCGTAGCCCTCGAGGCTATCGGTAAGGTTGGAGCGCCTTCGCCGTTACTGCGTCTTCACCTTGTCACGGGCGACAAAGTGCCGACCATCACCGGGTTTCCGGTCGGGCGAGGTCTTTCATGGCATCTGTTGTTGTCGCCAGTTCGCCTGCGCCCAGGCGGGCGCGCAGGCGCGGCTGAAGGGAAGAGGATGCAACCGGTTTGCTCGGTTAACCGACCAGACGGCGAATCAGTCGTCCCCTCCGTCATCTTCGTTTTCACGCTCATCGATGAGATCGTTGATTTCGTCGTCCAGGCTGCGGTAGTCAGGATCCTCTTCTGGGAGGCTGTAACGATGGGTCCATTCTGAGTATTCGGACATGGGTAGACTCCTTTTTTGGGGGAACGGGTAGATTTGCGTAGAGCTGTTCTGCTCCCCAGAAGATCAGCTCTCACTATGGTAGTACGGCGCTGCGCGGGATTTTTCGACCGCCTGTTTGCGGATAATTTTAGAAGGCGTTAGATGGCTGGAGGAATCGCGCGGCGGCGACACAACTGAGAGGCGGGGCCGCAAGTCCTGGGGAAGCCGCCCATGTGCCTTTGCCTTGCATGAGTAGGCCGATTGGAGTCGGTGCGGTCCGGGGCGAGTCAGGTAGCCTCGAACGGATCGAGTGCGACAGAATGGCTGGGTGAAGGCTCTCTGCTGGCTGGAAACACGTGGCTCGAAGCTTCCCGGAGGGCGAATCCGGCAACTCGAATCGCTTGCCGAGCTGAGCTTCCGTGCCGGGGGACTAGCCCGGCGACCTGATTGCAAGTAACGATCTGAAGGGACGACGATGCCTGCCTGAGAGCGGCTGGGTTTGAACGAGGCAGAGGAGCATATCGCTATCGTGCCCAGATAGCGCGTGCAGGAACCTTCATGGTGCGGAAGCGGCGAAGGAAAAGGGACGGTCTGGCTCGCAAGACAGGGCGGCTTGGTCGTGACTAACGTTTTTCGCGATCGGTCTATCTGTGTTTGCTGCGCGGACGGCACCTTCGGCCAAGAGATGCGGGCTTATGGCCCTGTTGTTTAGGAGAGGCGCGGTAGCGCCGCGACGAGGTTGCCAAGCATCGTGGGCAGCCAAGCGATCGTCTCTGCCACGACAGTGACATCCGGATGGTCCGGCTCAGTCGTCGTGGCCAAACAGGCTCATCGGGTGAAACAGCACCCAGACTATGCTCGGAAGTCTTACCTCGTCGTAGATACCCGCCCGAGCAGTTCTCTTTCCTCACCTTTGCGAGGATGCGCTTTACGCCACGGTCGACCGTGTACGCATCTGGCCGGGCGTCGGCGTTGAACGCCTCGATCGCCGCCTGCGCTTCTCCTTCTTCTGCCGCTCCAAAGCGGTCGCACTGCGGGCTCCTATCACGGGCGCGGGCGGGTTCGGACAGGACGGCCAGTGCCGCCCGATGCCGACGACAGTTCTAGATCGACCGGTTGAATGATGACCCCGCTGACCGCTAACCGTTATCGTGAGGAACCTGCCCGCCAAGATCGATAACGATCCGCAAGGGCACCCGTACGGGCAATTCTGCCGTCACTCGGCCCCCACTCGCCCTGGTGCAGCGCGGCCGTGATTCCAAGACGTCGCAGATCGGCACGCAGATCAGTTTCGCAGCTCACATAGATGGACTGGCTGATGTCGCCTAGGAGCTACGGCTTCCCTTTGAGGTGACCGTCAGGCGTAAGCGTCAACCCAGCGAGTACGGGCGTCGTGTAGGCAGGCTCGACCACATACCCCACTATTGCCCCCATTTGCGGGGACATTTCGGGGCAGGGCGCGAGGGCGAGTTCTTGACCGCCGTCAGGCAGACTCGAAAAATATTGTCAAAAATATACGGCGCGTCGTAGAAAAAATGCAAGAAATCTACTTTACTTGCAGACACTCCATACCACGAAATATAAATTGAAATATTAGAATTGCTATCGCTGCCGACTCAAGCTGAGGTTTTCAGCTTTGACCTAGGAGGAAGCAGTGAGAGGATTCTTCAGGATTTTTGCCAAGGGCATTCATGCAAAGCATGGTAAAAACCCGCGACATTGACGCGCAGCCCAAGATTGATTTCAGGACCAGGAAAGTTCAGATACACGCTTGTGGATATTAATTGATGATCCATTTGTCTTTGGGTAAATATAATGAGCACGGATTTCTTATTACGCCCGCTTTTCTTTAATAAGACAGACTATGTTTTTCGCGATATTGGTGAAATAATTCTTGCCGTGAATCGGGAGAACAGGCAATTCTTTAAGTTTGAAGAAACAGCCGCCGAGATATTCCGGCTCATAGAAAAAGGGCTTGAGGTTTTTGATATCTCACGTGAAGTATGTAAGGCTTACAATTGCGATGAAATGTTTTCTGAGGTTAAATCGGACGTCGAAAACTTCGTTCTGGAACTGGCTGCTCTTGGCATTGTCGCGGGAGATAATCAATGGAGCGAATTAGAAACGACAGAAACTACAGTCGCGGTATCCAGGCAAGGAACTAGCAGCATAGACGAGAATGAGGTAATCGATTATTTTTCCTCAAGAATGATTCCGTATTCGGCCACTTGGGAAATAACCAGTTTATGTAATTTGAAGTGCTCTCACTGTTACTGCGCCACTCCGGGTCTTGGTGCCTGGACGGTAAATAAGGCGAGAACAGCATTAGAAGAAATGATGGCAATTGGTGTTATAGATATAGAGTTCACTGGTGGCGAATGCCTGGCACATCCTGATTTCTTTGAGATCCTTTCGCTTGCTTACGACAGAGGCTTCATTATTTCCATACTCACGAACGGATCTCTCTTAAGCGATGAGCGAGCAAAGCTTATAGCCGACGTTAAGCCTAGAAATGTCCAAATATCCGTCTATTCCCTACGTGACGGCATCCACGATGGCATCACGCGCACTCCAGGAAGCTTGCAGAAGACATTGAAGGCTATCGATTCGCTTCAGTCATTCGGGATACGACCGACGATTGCGTGCCCATTAACCAGGATAAATAAAGAATCTGTCGATGAGTTGCATGCCTGGGCAACAAAGAAAGGGCTAGAGCTTAAATTCAGCGTCAAGCTATCAAAGAGCGAAAACAACGAAAGAATTCCTGAGCAATTGCGCATCCAATCTCGTGATTTCGATTCCCTGCTGTGGGACGCAAGAGTGAACCCATACCTTAGGGACGACATAAGAACTTTAAGTAGAGTCGATAAAAGCACACGGATGATTTGCCAGGCCGGATTCAGAAATTTTTCTTTAGATGCTTACGGTAACTTGTTTCCATGCAATTCATTGCGTATGCCATGTGGAAACATCATAAGTGAAAGTTTGTCACATGTATGGAAAAACTCTTCCAGTCTGGCGCGATGGCGAAAGGTCACTATAGACGATTATCCAAAGTGTGCAAGCTGTGATGCGAAGGATGTATGTTCGCCATGCCCCGCGGACCATTTCTCTGACACAGGACTAATCGACGCGATAAGCCAACAAGACTGTTCGGTCGGCTGGAAAACATATTGTGCTTGGCGCGACCTTAAGTAATGGCAATAAAGCCTAACGTGACTGGCGGAGATTTATGCGAAGGCTGCGATTTTTGTTGCTCAAGTCTTGGCGTATGTCCAGTTAATGAAAATGATATTAGCAAAATTGGTCGTTTCCTTCATAAAAAATACGATGCTGTAAAGGAAGAGTTTGTTATTTTTGATGGTGTTGGTTTAATATTGAAAAGTCAGAGCAACGGAGCCTGTGTCTTCTTAAATAACCTAACTAAAAAATGCCTGATTTATGCCTGCCGACCGCAGGCATGCCAGACCTTTCCAGAGAAGGCGAAGATTACCTTCAGCCTCCTCAAAAAATGTCGCCTAGCGCGATACATCAGCAACCTTGACACTGGAGAGTGACATGAAAGTGTATGTTCGCCCGTTGATCCAACAAGGAATCTTACTTCCGACGATGGGACGTTGTTGTGCCGCGTATGGTGGAGATACCACGCGATAGCTAGTATCCAGCCCCCGGTTAACCGGGGAATTTCGAATGCCGGCCTCTGGGGCTCCTGATTAGCAAGGAGCTTACCGGGCTATCGCTTGTTTGCCGGGCTTTGTTCATAAGACCGTTGCGCCAGGCAAAGCCTGGAAGGAGAGGAAGATAGCGAACGGATAAGCCAATCGGAAACTCCTTTTTGCGCCCCACCGGGTGCAAGTCCCGAGCCGGTAAGGACTGGCCATCCGCCGGAACCGAGTGTTGCGTGGTGCGGGAGCGATCCCGCCTGCGAAGCGTACGCAGGGGGTGTGCAGGCCATGTGATGGAGCCCCGTTACTGAGTTCAGCGGAGCCGACGTATTCGGAACACCGGAAGGCAACAGTTTCGGCATCGTAACGGCCTGATGTCGAGACTCCGCCGGGGTCTGAGAGCAGGGCATGTACGCACGGGTCGTCCAGGAACCTGGGAGCGATTAGTTGTTCCTTGCCCGAGACGCGGCGCGGGCACCGCGTAAGAAGCCGCCCTGGCCTGTCGGCGCTGGTCCAGCCGACGGGAGCGAACAGGACCGACGGCAAGGTAGCGCCAAACGAAGGCAACGAAGTGCGGCGCGATGACGGCTGAGCAGTCAGAGTCGGCTGATAGTACCGCCGAGCGCGGGGAACTCGCCCCAGAGGACCCGTGGGAGGGAAGCGGCCGACCGGTCTAGGCAGCTTCTGGAGGGAACGAGGGCGCGGACATCGAGCCGCATCGTCCTCTCAACACAACGACAGAAGAGTGCGATCGAGACCCACGAGCAAGATGCCTCGTGGTGTCAGGGTGCACCACCACTACGGGGTGTAGCATCTGCTTAGCCTGAGGAGCCGGATGGCCGAGTTGGGCACGTCCGGATCTGTGGGAGCCGCGGGTGAGCAATCACCCGCGGCCACCCGGTGCCAAATTCGAATCCAGGACTGGGTGACTGATGTGAGGGGATTTGGCAGGACCCTTGAAATTTTATTACTTTGGAAGCGTAAGCTTACCGAGGGTTCGGAAAGATATTTGAAGATCCTGCCGCGATTGACTTTAGGCCAAACGAGGTCGTCGCGCTACCCGGAAGCTCAAGATCCGTCCTGGCGCTCAAGGCTTTCACGCAACCCTTCGGGATCGAAAAGCATACCCATCAGGGCATTGAACCGCAGATGCGATTGCTCGCATGCCATCCGCATGAAACGCTTACGTTTGTTTGTCACGGGCAGAGTCCTCTCGGCGTAGGGCCGTGTTTCGCTTTCGCGTCCTCTCAAGCCGCCACGCCTTCGCTCGACCCGAGTTACGGGGCGTCTACGCTCGTATGGGTGGCTCCGATTTCCAGGCACCACCGCCCGTTTCCTCGCTTCTTACATTCTTTCACGGGTGCCCACCTCCGGCGGACCGATGCTTGGATCTACCTGGTTACCGCATGTTGTCGATGTCAGGCTCGACACGGCCTCAGACCCTGGGGAGCATCCGCGCCGCTCGCCACTGCGCGACTCGGATTGTGGCCCGCCGGATTCATCACTCCGTCGGCACTCCCGACCAGCCTTCTTCGGGGCTCAATACCTTCAAGGTCGGCATCACCTATTACCTGTTGCACCTCGCCTGCTTTCGCGCCTAGGAGACTGTCCGACTTGTCGGCCCGGCCTTCGAGTACAATAGGGCTGGGTTGGCATCGACGAGAGCATGCAGCATGGCGGTGAACTTCGTGACGGTGGATCGGGAGACGCCGGACCGGTTCCCGGCTTCGGTGCACGAGTACCTGCCCGAAGACCATCTGGCGCGGTTCGTGGTGGAGATCGTCGATCAGCTCGATCTGAGCCAGCTGGTGGCGGCTTACGCCGGCACCGGCTCGCGGCCCTATCACCCGGCGATGCTGGTGGCGCTGTTGTTCTACGGCTACGCCACCGGCGTATTCTCCAGTCGCAAACTCGCATTGGCGACGCACAACTCGATCGCGTTTCGCGACATCTGCGCCAACACGCATCCCCCGACCACCGCACCATCGCCGACTTTCCGCGGTCTGCGTGCGGTGCAGGGCGAGTGGACGCTGGTGTGTCTGGGATGGAACCTCAAGCGCCTTTTTGCGCTTAAAGGATGAAAAAGAGGGCAAGATCGCGCGTTTTGGTGAAAACTACCCGCAACTGGGACATTTCAGGCTTCGCGGCTTGTTGTCTCTTTTTTGCCAATGCAGGCTCTCGGAACCCGATCCGGAACCTAAGTCGGACAGGCTCCTAGGCATCGACATCTCCGTTGCCGGAGACGCCGCAAGGCTCAGTACCCGGCTCGCGGCGCGGGATCCCACCCCGCTAGAACTTACGGCCTTTCCAGGCCGCACAATGACACAGGATTTCTGGAAATTTAATTCATCGCATTGAGCTTCCTTCCAGTCCGAAGGCATTTTATATTGATGATTTGCTATTTTTGAGGTGGCTAATGAACCCGCGATTGAGTTACTTTTTTCTGATTGCCTTTTCCGTTTTATTGTTTTGGATTTCGCTTCCTTTCGCTATTCAGTTTTTATCTGAATCGGACGCATTAGCTATTGCAAAAGTAATGGCTAAAGCAGGGCCGATTGGCGATGCCTACGGAGTGCTTAATAGTTTGTTTACCGGTCTGGCATTGGCGGCTTTGGTGTACGCGATTTTGATTCAATCAGCGCAATTGAAAAAACAAGAAGATAATCTTGATCTGTACAAGATGGAGGTGGAAAAAACCCTTGCCCATCTAGAGAAGGAAGACGACTGGAACAGGCTGAAGATAAAGATGGACGTTCTGCCTCACTTGTGCCAAAGAGTAGAGGTTCATCTTAGGGGAGCTTTCGGCGACGAACAAGTACCGGAAGGGTTTTGGCGGTCCGAGAATCAAATTAGTCGCTTGTCCGCTGATGTCGAGTCTAAATTGAACATACTAACCATAAACATCAAAACACAAGAAGAGAGCATTGCTAAACTCAAGCAGAAAATCAAGCAAATAGATCCATCGATAGCAGAGCTAACAACAGAAGAACTCATTGCTGAATTCGGCGCGGGAAGGTTAGTATTTAGACAAGAAGAAACGTCTCTTGGAGATGAAGAGGAAAGGCTTATCGGCATGAAAAAAGAGAAAGAGTCTTTACTGGTCTCTCAATCTGCTGTCGATCAATTGAAGATTTACGATCGGGATTTGGAGGAAGCCTATCAAAAAGCCAGTCGCGTCTGAATAGGAATTAGGTGAGAGAGGAGCCATGTGGTCAACCAAATCTGCTAATCCCACGGTGAGGAATTAGCTCTTTCTTGGTTGGAAGGTCATGGCTTCGGCATCGCGCACGGCCCCGACCTTTCTCCCGACGGGCCGTCGCCCGAGCGCAGCAGGCATGCGGAAGCGATTCTCGTCGATCGCTTGCTGCCTGATGCCAAGTCACCTGAGGCGGTCGCGGCGCTGCTGCCACACAATCTGATAATGGACGAACTCAAAAGGGAAGGGTCAAGCCGGTAGTTCGCCGAACGCTTATCCAGCGTCGCCATAAAAAACGGGGCCAGCGGCCCCGTTTGGAACGATCGGGCGCGGCCGACGCCGCGCCGCAGAGGCATCAGGAGCCGCCGAGGATGGCGTAGGGAACAAGAGGAATCAGGCAGATAACCACAGCCGTCCAAAAGGCACGGCGGTTCCAGGAATGCAGTGCTTCATCGCTCATCGTTGTCACCTCGATTGGTCGTTTGGTTGATGTTGGTGTGTCGTACCGACGATCGTGAATTTAGGAACGGTCCAGCCAGGTTCAACGAATACCGCAGACACTCCGTGGTATTTACCTAGTATTTTAGTTGGTCTTTATCGGATGTCCGACTTGAGGCTGACAAAGGGGCTCAAGACAGAGTAGGCGGAGCCAGGTGCGGTGTTGCTGCATGCCCCATCCTGTCGCGCGGCCTCTCCGTCCGGCGTGCAGTCCGAGTCCCGCTCCGGGTTGAGCAAGTCGACCGCAATGGGTTCCCGATGGCTGACCACAATCGAGGTAGTGCGCTCTTGCGGGGTCAGGTCCCGGTGAACGGAGCGATGCCCGGGCCAACCTCGCGGCGCGACAACCAGGCATCTACCTGCGGAAGGTAGCCCGCCACCCGCAGTGCCAGCCGCTCGTACTTGGCGAAATCCTCCCCGAAATCGGCAAAGCTGAAGCCCGCAAAGATGTCGTCCGGCGGAGCATCGCGCTCTTGGAGCCGTGCACGATCTGCGACTGGCAGATACGCGACCTCGAGCGACTCCTCGGGGATGACCGGCCCCCATGCGGTGTGCAGCGGTCCTCGATCTCTCCGGCTGAACTCGAGGATGAAGCTGCCGCCGTACTTCCAATACTGGATCGAGAGCAGATCCTGGGCGTCGTCCCGCAGCTGCATGAAGTGGATGGACTTGCCGACGAAGCCGGCCGCAGCGAGCGCGGTAAGAAGATGCTTAAGAAGCGCCTTGCGCATGAGATCGCCTTCTCGGGACACCTTGGATCCTCCGCCGTGGGGGTGCGGGCTCGTCGACCGAGCGATGATCACGGGCGAGAGCGGATCTCCCGAAGGGCCGGTAGATACTCAGAGGATCCATGAAATCCGCCGGCGGTCGTGCTTCCGCTTCTTATGCGGCAGGCTAGCACCCGAGGATATGGCGAACAATCGCGGGCCCTCGCCGCGGATGATGGACAACCACGGATCACACCTGGGCATCCCCTGACACGGACCCTGGACTCGCGTGACACGGGGTCGGCTCGATCAATGGGCAACGACTTCTGCATCAATCAACACTGTGGGTGCTATCCTTAGGGCAATGTCCGCGGACGGTGCCGGCGCCTGAAACGAGATACGGCACCGCGCCAGGCCGCCGGGAGAGACAGGAGAGATCATTCGGGATGATCGGTCAGACAAGGAGTGAAGCCATGCAGGATGAACATGGGCAACCGCCAAGCCGGTTCAGCCAATCACGCTTGAGCGATCGAGGTATCGACGAGCTCATCGGACTCTGCCGAGGCGTTCTCGCCGATGGCGTCTTGGCCGAGTCGGAGGTCCGCTTCCTCGCCGACTGGCTCGACCGACATCGCCATATTGCGGACCAGTGGCCCGCGGTCGTGCTGTACAAGCGGATTCAGGAGGTCTTGGCCGACGGGGTCATGGATTCCGACGAGGAGCGCGACTTGCTCGCCACCTTGCTGGATTTGACCGGGGCACCGGTCCTCGGTGAGTCGGCCTCCAGCATGTCGACCGCGCTGCCGCTCGACGACCCACCACCGACCCTGACCTTCGACGGCTGGACCTACTGCTTCACCGGAACATTCGCCTGCGGCACGCGCAGCCAGGTTCAGCAGCTGGCTCGATCGCTCGGCGCAAAGGTCTGCACGGCGCCGACCCTGAAGACCAACATCGTGGTGATCGGCTCCATCGGCAGTCGGGATTGGATCCACTCGACGCATGGCCGCAAGATCGAAAGTGCCGTCGCGATGCGGGAACGTGGGCATCGGATCGCGCTGGTTGGGGAGGAGCACTGGTATGCGACAGTATCAGGACTCGTTTCGAACGGATGAGCCAAGGGTGGGCATCGTGGTATGCGATGGTGAGGACCGAGCGATTCGGCCTTATCTGGGCTGCGGGATATAGCTCAGTCAATCTCTTGAACGTGACGATGTTCAAGGTCGCCTGCGCGGAGATCTCGGGTAAGACTCGATGTAACCTCCGGTCGGCGAAAGTGCCGCGATGAGTAAGGACCGGACGCAGCAGCGCGGGCCGATCCGCCAGGACCGCCTCCAGCGACTCCCCGCCCATCCCGGCGCCATACCAGCCGAAGTCCCAGATGGCGTCGGGGAGCGCATTCATGGCCGGTGTCCCTAGCCTGCCGTTTCCACCCCAATCCCGAGCCCTGACCGAACCGGCCGCGCGACCGCCGCTACGTCGAGTCGTCAGGCCCGCCGCCATCGCCAACCGGCGCAGGTTCGCTCGGAAATCCGCTTCTACACTAATCCGAAGTTCCAGCCTTGAATACGCATAAAGCACTTGATTTTCTGACTGTTTTCAGAAAATCGCGGTGTCAGCGTCTGGCTACACGCGGATCGCTTTGATCAGATCCAGCGCGGCAGACTGCTTGGGCGTCGGTGTCGTGTCGATGTCGAACGTGGCCTCGTCGGGTGGTGCGTTCGGGCGCCGACAGATGTTGCGCACGATGGTCGCGAGGTCGTTCAAAAGGGTGCGAAAGCTGTGTGCCGGGGAGCCGTCCGGCAGCTGCTTGGTGGCCGCCTTGCGCAAGGCCGCCGCGGAGCGCGTGGCCGGCGCCACCGGGTCGCGCCGGGTCAGCCGCTCCTGATCCTCGTCGGCGAATAAGAGCCCGCGCCAGGCTTCGCTCATATGCCATTTCACGTAATAGGCGAGCATGCACAAGAACAGATGCGCGCGGACCCGATCCTCGCTGTAATGGTAGATCGGCCTGATCTGCAGATCATCGCTTTTGAGCGAGCGGAACGCCGCTTCCACGTGGCTGAGGCTTTTGTATCGAAGGACCGTCTCGTCATCGCTGGACTGCTCGGCCGGCAACGAGGTGCGAATCACGTACAGTCCATCGAGCGCGGCCTCCGCGGTCACCTTCGCCTCGTCGATCCGAAACGCGAAGTGTTCGGCGGCAATGTCCAGGATGATGTGTTTCGCCATTTTGTATTGGTTGAGGACGCGCCCGACCCGCACGCCGATCTTCTCCGGGTCCTTCAGCCGCCCGTTGGCCACCATGCCCTTGACGATGTCCAACTGCGCGGCGGTCGCCTTCAGCAGGTCGCGCCGCTTGGCCGCGCGCAGGGTGGCGAGTTGGGGATTGCGGCAGACAATCAGGCGCTCGCCCGGATAGTCTTCGTGCGCGAATTCATAGAGATTGCGCTCGTCGAAGAGATCCAGTTGAAGTGTTCCGTCGTCCACCAGCGCACGGATCGCGCCGCTCTTGAGCGCCGTGATCCAGTCCACGCCCTCGCGATCACGCAACGCCGTGACCTGTTTTTGGGAGATCATGCCGCGATCCCCGACCAGAATCACCGACTCCAGTGCAAAGTCCTGCTGAAGTGTCTCCACTTGCTCGAGCAGCGTTTCGGGATCCCCGGTATTGCCGGCAAACACCGAGATGGACACCGGACAGCCGCGCGCGTCGGTGAGCAAGCCGTAATTGACCTGCGGGAGCCCTTTCTTGCCGTCGCGCGAATAGCCGCGCACGGCCAGCGGACAGCAGGCGCCCTCCACGTCGCTCGAGGACAGGTCATAGAGCACGCGTGCGCCGTCGCGCAGATGGCGCTTGGCCAAGCGTTGCTCGATGACGTCCTGGCGGGCCAGCAACCAGTCCAGCGCCGCATACAGTTCGTTCTCGTCGGCGTCGGCAACGCCGAACCAGGCCCCGAGCGTACTGTGATCCCAACTGCGCGCGGTGGCGAGCTTGCTCTGCGGGTCGAGCACCCGCGCAGCGATCATCGCCAGCACCAGATCGCGCTCGCGGCAGGCCTCGCGCCCCAGCAGGCTCGCCAGGCGCAGGCGCCCCATCGCCAACCCGATCGCCTGCACCGCGCCGTGAGCGCGCGAACGTACGATCTCGAAAACCGTATCGAGCGGCGCCAGCGCACTGCCCTTGAGCACGGCCCGGATCGCCTGTGCTTGCTCCAGGGAGAGCGCGGACAGGTTGGCGATGGTGCGCTTGATGATCGTCTTGCCGTCGCGGATCGATTCGCGCAGCAAAATCGCGGGGCGGGAGTTGCGGTTCGGGACGATGTCGATGTACATGGGCAAACGTATAGCACAAAGTCCATGTTTTGTATTGATCTTCGTCAATACTTACATGGGTACATTTTACGTCCAGGCTCGGCATCGCCGGGGATTTCCGCAACTGCTGCAATCGGTTGGCGCAAAGATGAGAACGATTCGCGCTGGAACTTCGGACTAATGTGAAACGTCTCGTCCATCCGCCCGACTGACCCCTGCCTGTGTCCGCGCTGGCACCACATCAGCCTCCGCCAAACTTTCTGAAACCATCGTCCTCGGGTCAGCAGATCAACGGTAAAGAGTGGACGAATGCCAAAACTGCAATATTCTTGACAGGCGTTCGCGGAGTATTTACAGTCATAGCTGTGGGCATTGTCGGCAAACAAACGAAAGCCCGCACGAGGGCGGGCTTTCGAGTCCGCATCATCAACTCGGGCCGACCTGGTCGGCGGCCGGTTGCGTTAGCGGGTGTGGCAACTTCAGTCTAACGCGGGCGGTTCGTTCGGCCAAGTCTGCCTCCTCTCTCCAGGAGAGCCATACTCCATGGTCCAACAACCAACCCTGACGATACCTGGTGCCTCCCGCACCCAATATCCATTCACCTTGTTCCCTTGGGGCACCGCGTTCCGGCGTTTCGGCGCGGTCTATGTCGTCCTACGGCGGCAGCACGACGGCCGCTATCAGCTCCTCTACGTCGGCCAAACGATGGACATGAGCGAGCGTTTCCTTGCTCACCACAAGCTGGCCTGCTTCCAGCGGTATGGGCAGACCCATATCGGGGTCTTCGCCGAGCCTTCCGAGGCGCGGCAGCGGGCCATCGAGCGCGACTTGATCGCCGCTCACCAGCCACCCTGCAACGGCTAAGCAAAGGGACGGGCAGTGCCGTGACCAGCAAGCAGATTTCAATCGGCGAGGTGGCGTCGGTCCTGCCCGGCTATGCGCTTAAGGGCAGCGTGGAGCCAGACCCGGACGGGCGGTATCAGCTCATACAAGGCAAGCATCTGACCCCCGGGGAGCCCTATCGCTACCGCGAGGTGGATCGATTGCGCATCAGCCCGGCCCGCAGCGCGGACCGTTACCGCGTCGGTCCCGGGGATGTGCTCATCGCCTCACGTGGCACGGCCAACTATGCCGTGACCATCGCGGCGGTGCCCGAGCCGACGATTGCCCCGGCGACCTTCTATATCCTCCGGCCCGGTCCAGCGGTCGCGCCGGACTACCTGGCCTGGGTCCTGGAGCAACCGAGCGTTCAAGCCCAGATCGCCCAAGTCCGAACCGGTGCCGCGACGCCGATCTTGCAGCGCGAGGACTTCGCCGCCGCCTGCATCCCGCTCCCGCCACTGGCGGATCAACGGCATATCGCCCACGTGGCCGCGCTGATGCAGCGCGAACGGAAACTGCTGCGCCGGCTCGATGCTGCAACCGTCCGCTATCACGAGGCCATCGGTCGCGCCTTGCTCGGCGAGCGACCGAAGGCACACCCCTGACAGGAACCCCGATGAACGACGCCTCAACAACTACCAGCCGGATCGATCAAGGCGAGATCAACGGAATCCTTTGGCGTGCCTGCGACACCTTCCGCGGGACCATCGACGCCAGCGACTACAAGAACTACGTCCTGGTGATGCTGTTCGTAAAGTACATCTCGGACGTCTGGAAGGATCACTACGCGGAGTACCAGCGTCAGTTCGGCGACGACGAGACCCGCATCCAGCGCAAGCTCGCGCGCGAGCGCTTCGTGCTGCCGCCCGAAAGCAGTTTCGATTACCTCCACGGCCAGCGCGAGGCGCCCAACCTCGGCGAGCTGATCAACATCGCCTTGGAGCAGATCGAATTGGCCAACAAGGCCAAGCTGACCAATGTCTTTCGCAACGTCGACTTCAACTCCGAGGCCCTGCTCGGCGACACCAAGAAGCGCAACCGCATCCTCAAGAACTTGCTCGAGGACTTCGCCAATCCGCGCCTCGACTTGCGCCCCTCGCGCATCGGCGGGCTCGACGTGATCGGCAACGCCTATGAGTACCTGATTGGCCGCTTCGCCGCGAGCGCCGGCAAGAAGGCCGGCGAGTTCTACACCCCGGCCGAGGTCTCGCTGCTGATCGCCCAGCTCGTCGATCCGCAGCCGGGCGAGCGCATCGGCGACCCGGCCTGCGGCTCGGGTTCCCTACTGCTCAAGTGCGCTGCCGAAGTCGGCAGCGACAACTACTCGCTCTATGGCCAGGAGGCCATCAGCGGCACCTGGGCGCTATGCATGATGAATATGTTCCTGCATGGCATGAACAACCCGCGCATCGAGTGGGGCGACACCCTGCTCGACCCCAAGCTATTGGAAGGCGACGCGCTCATGCGTTTCGAGGTGGTGGTGGCCAATCCACCCTTCTCGCTCGACAAATGGGGCGCCGACAACGCCGGAAAGGAGGCAAAGCACCACAACCGCTGGCACCGGGGCGTGCCGCCCAAGAGCAAGGGCGACTATGCCTTCATCAGCCACATGATCGAGACCACCACCGAGGGCACCGGCCGGGTCGGCGTGGTGGTGCCCCACGGCGTGCTCTTCCGCGGCGGGGCCGAAGGCAAGATCCGCCGCGCGTTGATCGAAGAGAACCTGCTCGATGCCGTGATCGGGCTGCCGCCCAACCTCTTCTTCGGCACCGGCATCCCAGCCGCGATCCTGATCTACCGGCGCGACCGCAACGAAGGGACCGGGTCGCAATCTGGCGCCCGCACCGACGTCCTCTTCATCAACGCCAGCCGAGAGTTCGAGCAGGGCAAGAACCAGAACCGGCTGCGCGCCGAGGTCGAGGTGCCCAAGATCGTGGCCACCTATCGCGCGCGCAAGACGTTAGACAAGTACGCCTATGTCGCCAGCCGCGAGGAGATCGCCGAGAACGATTACAACCTGAACATTCCGCGCTACGTCGACACCTTCGAGGAGGAAGAGGAAGTCGACATCGGCGCGGTGCAACAGGAGATCTCCGGGATTGAGGCGGAGTTGGCGCAGGTGCGCGGGGAGATGGCTGCAGCGTTGCGGGAGTTGGGGTTGTGAATAAGTCGTGGCGGCAGGAAGAGCTTGGCAAGCTCGTCAAGTTCCGATCTGGTGGAACCCCAGCGAAGACAGTTCAAGAATATTGGGGCGGAAACATACCTTGGATCACCGCAAAAGATTTGAAATCGTTCTACCTCGGCGATTCGTTGATCAAGATCACAGCGGTGGGAGCAAGAAACGGGACTCGGATTGCAAAGAAGGGAAGCATCCTTCTGTTGGTTCGAGGTATGACACTCAAGAAAGATGTGCCGCTTGCAATTGCAACGCGGGATGTTGCGTTTAATCAGGATGTCAAAGCGCTCGAAACCAGCTCCATCAATAATGCATATCTCGGCTACTTTCTCGTTTCTAGAAAATCGAATTTGATGCAGTTGGTAAACGAGGCGGGCCATGGAACAGGAAGACTACAGACAGACCTTTTAGAGTCATTCCCGATTTTAGTTCCACCAGCCATTGAGCAAGATCGAATCGCTAGCATCTTGGGGACATGGGACCGCGCCATCTCCCTCACCGAACGTTTGATCGCTGCCAAGCTGACGCTGCGCAAGGTCCTGATGCAGCAACTGCTGACCGGCAAGCGGCGATTTCCGGGGTTTTCGGAGCCATGGCGGGAGGTTAGGCTCGGCGAAGTTCTCCACGAGGTGAGGCGACCAGTCGAATGGGATGAAGACGCAACGTATCGTCTAGCAAGTGTCCGCCGAGGGTCACAAGGGCTGTTTCATCGCGCGACGAAGCAAGGACGAGGCATCAAAACAAAGGACTTACACACCATCCATACAGATGACTTCTTGATCTCTAAGCGGCAGGTTGTGCACGGCGCAACAGGTCTGGTCACGCCGAATTTCGATGGAGCCAAAGTCTCAAGCTCCTATACGATCCTGCGGGCTCGGGATTCTCAAGTGTTGGACATCGAATTCTTCTCATGGCTGGCAAAGTTGCCCCGCATGGTTTGGAAGACCTACATCACCAGCAACGGCGTCCATATCGAAAAGCTATTCTTTGTCGTGGAAGACTACCTCAAGCAAAAGATCCATCTACCTGGCGAAGTTGGAGAGCAGCGGCGAATTGTCGAATTGCTCTCTGAGGCAGACCGCGAGCTCTCAGTCCTCCGCTCCCAACTCGCCGCCCTCAAGACCCAGAAACGCGGCCTGATGCAGCAGCTACTGACCGGCAAGGTCAGGGTCCAGGTCGCGGACGCGGCGGCTTGATGGATGCGCGCCATGGCCGGAAGCCAACGCAACCATCGCTCATTGTTCGCTCCTGGCGATTGGCAACGCCGATTGTGTGATACAGGTAATACCCTCATACTCAGGAGTAACAGACCCGCCACGCCTCTCCGCACCGGCTCGCCGGTGCGTGACGCGCAACCCTGGCGGGTATTTTTTTGGGGCGGTCGGCAGGCATGAAACCCTACGCCAAGCCGCCGCTTCCACCCAAGGCACTGTTGCGCACCCTCGCCAGTCGCGGGCTAATGATCGAGGATCCATCCGCGGCGTTGCATGCCCTCAAACGTGTCGGATACTACCGCCTCAGCGGCTACTGGCTGCCCTTCAAGCAACCCGACGATAGCTTCGAGTCCGGTCTTACCTTCGCCACCGTGATCGGGCTCTACGAGTTGGATCGGCAGTTTCGCATGCTGGTCCTCGATGCCATCGAGCGGGTGGAAGTGGCGCTGCGCAGCGCGATTGCTGACCGCTTCGCCAACCGCTATGGCGTCTTCGGTCATCTCGACCGGCACAACTTCCGCCCGAGCTTCGATCCCCGCCGCCGGGTCAGCCATGACGACTGGCTAGCCTCGTTGACGCGCGCGGGCGAGCGCTCGAAAGAGCTGTTCATCGCCCATCACAGCCAGACCTATCATGGCTTTCCGGCGCTGCCGGTGTGGAAGATGGCCGAGGTCATCACCCTGGGCGACCTGTCCATGTGGTTCGCGGCGCTGCGCGACCGCGACCGCGCCCCCATCGCGGCCCTCTACGGCGTCGATGGTGTAGTGCTGACCTCCTGGCTCCACACCCTCTCGCATGTTCGCAACATCTGCGCCCATCACAGCCGACTCTGGGACCGAGGCTTGAGCATCGTGCCCAAGGTCCCAAACCGCGATCCGCGCTGGCTGCCGCCGGGCGTTCCCCACCGCAACCGTGCCTGGATCGCCCTGCTGATCCTGCGTCAGATGCTGTGCCCGCATCACCAGGGGATCGACTGGCAAGCGGCCATCGAAGAACTGCTGACCCCGATCGCGGGCGCGCCGCGGTGGCGCAATCGCATGGGGCTTCCCGAAGACTGGATGGAGCATCCGCTATGGAATCTGACCTGACCGGTAGCAAGCCGCGCGCTGAAGATAGACCAGACGCCAAAAAACAAAAGGGCCTCGGATCGAGTCCAAAGTCCCTCTGTCGACCGGGAAAAGCCCAGTCCTATGATTCAGCGGCTGTTGCCCTGGCCGCTGCCGGGACGCGGACGCTCGCTCCGGAGGGCGCTCACGTCACAAGCACACGGAAGCCGCTGCAATGACCGCGGCTGATGTTCCTCTTGGCCATCGACCGCCGATGCTCGACGAGAAGCCGGAGACCTTGTTCGAGTGGCTCAGTCAGCAAAATCTGGTCGGTAGCGGCGGGACGATGGACATTCCGGCGGTCGATCTTACGAGCCCCGAGCTGCTGGATGGTGCAAGCCTTGCGCTCGCTGCGCCGACCTCCCGACGACACCGAACAACGCCTCTGACAACCAAGCAACGGAAGGAATTGAAAGAACGGCTCGGCAAAGTCTCACCCTCTGGCGTGAGCCCAGAGGCCGTTTGGCAAGCGGTCAAGAAGCCTAAGATCGCGGTGAGGACTCTTGACTGGAAGAAGCTGCCGGCCGACGCGATGGCCTTCTACCGGCCCTTCCACTATCCACCCTTCGACCAGTGGGGCGTTTATCTTCTGGTCGAGCCGCTCTTGAAATACATCAAGCGGCTTCAGACGCTGGCACAGGGTCTAAATCTCTATTCCCCAGAGACGCTCGCGCACCTGGTCCTGTTCGAAGTCTTCCATCACGAATTCTTCCATCACATGGCGGAATCAACCGCCACCTACTTGGAGATCCTCGGCGCTGCTTCCGATACGGGTAGGCCCGTCTACCTGGAGTACCGGAAACGTGCGCGAGAGAACGGATTCGACTATCCACACGCGCCGCTCGAAGAGGCCCTCGCGAACGCGTACGCGCATAACGCCCTGGGCTTCCTCGCTCGGGTGAAGGCTGGTTACAAGACCGCAGTCATCAAGACTTACCAAGCGGCCCTGGAGGGTCACTGGCGGCTCGAGCCGGCCGGTTATCGCGACGCGGGGCATTACATCGGCGGCCGCTACGTCAGCGGCGGGGCGTACCTGATCGCCCAGATGATCGGGGCGCCGGACGCTGTCGACCACGCACCGCTGAGCTGTTTGGCAAAGCACCTGATGCCTAATGGCTTCACCGCACTGGTCCCGAAGCCCGACATTCCCACCTACCTCGTCGGAACGGACGCGGAGCTCAAGCAGTTGCATGCGTGGGTTCCGGCTCCGAACGAGGCCTACACGACGCTGTTTTGGCCCTATCAAACCAGCGCGATCGACGCGTATGTCGCACAGAAGCAGGCAGAAGAACGCGCCGAGCGCGCAGCAGCCAAGGCAGCCGCTGCTCAGCAAGCACGCCACGAGGGTCAGCAGGACTTGTTTGGCTGACGTGACCGCACCAGGAGCCCATCCGATGTCACTCTCTCCCTATCTTGAGGACCTCGACTCCAAGATCCCCGCCATCCAGGTGCTGGAGGCCCTGGGTTGGACCTATTTGCCCCCGGACGAGGCATTGGCTCTGCGTGGCGGGCGACTCGATCAGGTGGTGTTGACCGGAATCCTGCGGTCCTGGCTCGAGGAGCACGCCCGCTTCGAGACGCGCGGCAATACCTATCCGTTCTCGCCCTACAGCCTCGACGAGGCGCTGCGCCGCCTGACCACAGTACCCTTCGATGGGCTGATCCATACCAACGAGACGATCTACAACCTCCTGACGCTGGGCACGAGCCTCGATGAGACCATCCAAGGAGAGCGTAAGGGACGCTCGCTGGCATTCATCGATTGGGTACATTGGGAGCGAAATGTCTTCCATGTCACCGATGAATTCGCGGTGGAGCGCAGCCGGGCGAAGACCACGCGGCGACCCGACCTGGTGCTGTTCGTCAACGGCATCCCCTTCGTGGTCATCGAGTGCAAGCGTCGCGACAAGGATCAGGCCGGCGGCAGACCGCAGGTCAAGGTGGCGATCGAGCAGCTCACCGACTACCAGCAGCCCGACCAAATTCCGCACCTGTTCCAATTCGTGCAGGTGATCCTGGCGACCTCGGTCAATGACGTGCTGTTCGGCACCGTCGGCACCCCGGAGAAGTTCTGGTCGCGCTGGCGTGAGCAGGACGAGGACACGGCGGCGGTTCGAACGGCCGCCAATCATCGCTTTAGCGCCGAGACACACGCCAAGCTCTTTGCCCCGCGCGAGGACGAGGTCACCACCTACAGCGCAGCGCTACCGTACTTCGAGGACTTGTGGTCGGGCGGCGAGCGCATGCCGACCGAGCAAGACCGCGTGCTCTGGGCCATGTTGCGCCCTTCGCGGCTGCTGGACTATGCCTATGGCTACGTGCTGTTCGACGCAGGCGTACGCAAGATCGCGCGCTATCAGCAGTTCTTCGCGGTGCAGGAGACGCTGCGGCGGGTCATCGTCCTGCGTGAGGGACGGCGCCAAGGTGGCGTCATCTGGCACACCACCGGCAGCGGCAAGTCGCTGACCATGGTCATGCTGGCCAAGGCGTTGGCTTTGCATCCGGCCTTGACCAACGTGCGCATCGTGCTGGTGACCGACCGTATCGATCTCGACAAGCAGTTGTGGGGCACCTTCCAGGCCTGCGGTAAGACCGCCAAGCGGGCCAAGAGCGGTCAGCATCTCGCCGAGCTGATCGAGGCCGGATCGGTCCCTGTCATCACGACCGTCATCGACAAGTTCGAGACGGCCGCGAAACGCTACAAGCTGAGCGATCCGGACCCCAATACCTTCCTACTGGTCGACGAAGGACACCGCAGCAACTATGCCGAGACGGCGGCACTGATGCGCCAGGTCTTCCCCAATGGCTGCTACCTAGCCTTCACCGGCACCCCTCTGACCAAGAAGGAGAAAAACACCGCCGCGCGCTTTGGCGGCTTCATCCACAGTTATCCGATGCGTGAGGCGGTCGCCGACGGGGCTGTGGTGCCGTTACTTTACGAGGGGCGCGTGGCCGAGCTGGAGCTACAGGAAGACACCCTGCAACGCTGGTTTGAGCGTGTTACGCGCAATCTGAGTGAGGCTCAGGCGGCCGATCTCAAACGGCGCATGGCGAGCGAGGGCGAACTCTCGCGCGCCGAGCAGCGGTTGAGGATGATCGCCTACGATATCGGCGAGCACTACCGCCAGAACATCCAGGGTACCGGGTTCAAGGCCCAGCTGGCCGCCGATTCGCGCGAGAGCGCGATCCGCTACCAGCGGTTCTTCGAGGAATTCGGCGTCGTCGAGAGCGCGGTCATCATGTCCAAGCCCGACCTGCGCGCCGAGAGCCAGGCGGTCAAGGACTTCTGGCAAGCGATGATGGACCGCCACGGCTCGGAGAAGCACTACAACGATGACACCTTGGCGTCCTTCTCCCGGGCCGATGGGGTCGAACTCCTGATCGTCATCGACCGGCTCTTGACCGGCTTCGACGAGCCGCGTAATCGCGTCCTCTACATTGACAAGCCGCTCCAAGAGCACTCATTGCTGCAGGCCATTGCCCGCGTCAACCGGCTTTACGAAGAGAAAGAGCATGGATTGCTGATCGACTATCGCGGTGTGCTCGGCAAACTCAATGAGGCGATGTGCACCTATGACTCACTGGCCGAGTTCGATCCCAAGGACGTCGATCTGACCGAGGTGCTGACCGACGTCGCCGCCGAGATTGCTCGACTGCCGCAGCTCCATTCAGACCTCTGGGGCATCTTCAAGGAGGTCAAGAACAAGCAGGACAAAGAAGCGCTCGAGCGCCACCTCGGGCCCGAGGATGTGCGCACCGACTTCTACGCGGCTCTGCGCGCCTACCTGAAGACACTCGCGGTTGCGCTGGGCAGTGAGATCTTCTTCGCGCAGACCCCCGAAGACCGCATCGCGCAGTACAAGCGGGATCTCAAGTTTTTCGTACAGCTACGCCGCTCGGTGCAGCAGCGCTACGCCGAGAAGGTCGACTACAGCGCTTACGAGCAGCAAATCCGCAAGCTCATGGACGCGCACATCCAGTCGCCGGACGTGAGCGTCATCACCCAGCAGGTGGATATCTTCAACGTCAACGCCTTCCAAGCCGAGGTCGAGCGGGTCGAGGGCAACGCCGCGAAAGCGGACACCATCGCGAGCCGCCTCAAGCGGACCATCACCGAGAGGATGGACGAAGATCCCGTGCGCTATCAGCGTTTTGTCGACCTGGTGCAACAGGCCATCGATGACTACCGGGCCGGTCGGATCGACGAGGTGGAGTATCTCAAGCGGATGGAGGGCTTTCACGCGGCCATCGTTCAGGGACAGGAGGACGCCATCCCGGCGCCGCTGCGCGGGCGTCGCACCGCCCAGGCGTTCTTCGGCGTGGTGGGCGAGGTCCTCGAGCGCTACCCGCAGCACGACGTCGACACCCGGACCCAGCTCGCCGTGGACATGGCGACCAGCATCGAGGACCTGATCGCTGTCCGCAGCATTCGCGACTGGGTCCATAACGCGGACGTGCAACAGCAGATGAGCAATGCGATTGACGACTATCTCTTCGAGCTGCGCGACACGGTGGGATTAGACCTCGAGACTGTCGACATGGATGCAATCATGGAACGCTGTCTGGACATCGCCCGCAAACGAGCACACCTATGAGCGCAACGGGTGAGACGGAGTCGCCAGCGCGTGACTGCGTGCATTGGGGGCGCACCACGATCCACTATGAGATCAGTTTCCGGGCGCGCAAGACGCTGGCGATCTCTGTGCATCCGGATCTACGCGTGAGCGTCACTGCTCCGCTCGACTCCGACCCCGAGGTGATCCGCGCCAGGGTGCGCAAACATGGCGCATGGATCCGCGAGCAATGGCGCGAGCTCGAGCTCTATCTGCCCAAGCAGCCGCCGCGACGCTTCGTCAATGGCGAGACCCACCGCTACCTCGGTCGGCAGTATCGGCTACGCGCGATTCAGGGAGAGGTGAACAGCGTGAAGTGTCTGCGCGGCTATTTTCAAATCACCAGCCGCGAAGAGCCCACGCCGGCGTTGGCGCGTCGGCGACTCGAGGCATGGCTTCGCGATCGGGCGGAGGCCGTCTTCCATCAGCGGCTGGAGGTCTGCCAGACGCGGGCCGAGCGCGAAGGGATCCCGCGCCCGATTCTCAAGATCAAGCGAATGCGGAAGCGCTGGGGGAGTTGTGCGGCGGACGGCACCATCACCCTTAATCTGGAGCTGATCCAGGCGCCGAAGGAGTGCATCGACTACGTGATCATGCATGAGCTTTGTCACCTGGAGGAGGCGCATCATGGGCCGAGGTTCTGGGCGTTGTTAGAGAAGTTGATGCCCGACTATGACCAGCGGCGGGCGCTGTTGAATCGAGTCATCGCGCAATGATGGCGCCGGGACTGCTGGAACCGTGGCGAGTTCGGTCGTGGATGGGCAACTCAATCGGCGTGTTGCGCGAAGGGGCGGGGACCATCTGCGATACAGTGCGCGAACTCGTTACCTCGGCTTCGGCCGCCCTAACTTCGGAGCAAGCAACCGCCCCGACGCCGCGCGCGCCTAACGAACAAGGTTAGATCGTCCGAGCGCAGCGAGCGGCGATCTGAACCGCTTGTTGGACGAGCCCGGTATCGTGGCGGTTTGGGGGGATAGAAAATAGCTTTTGCGAGGCCGAGGGAGCGCCGGGCTCGGATGCCGAGGAAGATCTCGCGTTGCAGCGGTTGTGGCTCGCCGTTGCGGCGAATTCAGCGGTAGAGACGGCTTGAGCGGGCGATGATGCCCGAATTCAGGCCGAGCGCGGACTTCGGCCCGTGGAAACCGACATCCGGGGAACGGCGCTCGTCGCGGCGGTTACATCGCCGGGGTCTTGCTCGCCGCGAGGTTCGGGATGACCGGTGCTCGGGGCGGTTGTGGCGGCAGACCGGTCTGCACGATGACCATGTCGGCCCCGCAGCATGGGCATGCCAGTCGAGGCCGAGGTTTCAGGTGCGCGATCAGGCGCTTCGGGTCGAGTCCGAAGAGCCACTGCAGGACAGCGATGGCGCGCTTGCTGTTGGGATGCAGAAAGCCGAAGTTGCGGGCCCGGCGAAAGCCTTTGGGCAAGACATGCCGGAGCACCAGGGCGAGGAAGCACGCCCCCGGCAGGGTGCGGTACTCGAAGCGCTTGCGCTTGGCATGACGGTAGCGGAAGGTCACCTGGCCGTTCTCGCAGGCGACGATGTCCTTCTCCTGGATGACGCCGCGGTAGAGGTAGCGCCCCGGATAGACCAGCGCCTTCTCGCCGCGGCCGACGTTCTTGCAGTCCACGACCCAGGTCCCGGGCACGCCCGCGGGCTGCGCTAGCCCCTCGGCGGCGATGGCCGCGAGCAGCTTGGCGCGGAAGACCTTGGCCAGGGCCTTGTGGTTGAAGAGATAGCCGCGCTTGGCGCTTTTGGTGCGCCAGCGCTTGTTGTCCGGATCGATCGCCGCGGCCGGCACCACCAGATGAACGTGGGGATGGAAATCGAGTCGTCGCGAATGGGTATGGAGCACCGCAATCGCCCCGGCCTCGCCCTGCAGCTGCGTGTCGTTGCGCACGAACGTGCGCACCGTCTCCCAGCTTGCGCGGATCAGGTGATCGTAGAGCGTCTGCTGGTTGTCCCATACCAGCGCGCGCAGCGCCTCGGGGACGGTAAAGGTCAGCAGGAAATAGCTCGCCGGCACCTGCTTGGCGAGCTGACGCTCGAGCCATTGCTGACTCTCGTGATGCTGGCAGTGCGGGCAGGCGCGATGACCACAGGAGTGCGGGACGAGCTGCGTGTGGCCGCAGTCCCCGCACTGCGCCCGCATCAGGGGGCTGACCGAGGTGCGGCAGCGCTTCAGGGCGTGCAGGGCATTGAGCTGACCGGGCAGGATCGTCTCGCCGTACGCGGCCCGATAGTCCGCCTCGAAGGTGGCGATGATGGCGGAGAGCAGGATCATTTCACGCCCCTCCAGTGGATGGAGAAGCCGCTCATCACGTCATTGATGGCCTGCTCGGCGTTGCCGTGCGTATTCCGGCGAAAGTGGCCACCCGGTCCGAAGGAAAGTGGCCACTGGTTCTGATTCAATCCGGCCAGTCAGTCCGAAGGAAAGCGGCCGGTGATTCTGGCCAAAGCGGCCGGTCCGAAATGGCCCCGCGACACGGGATGGGTGTAGTTACGCGAGGGCGGGATCGTCTGTCAACCCGGTGGAGTGTTTGCGCATCGAGTCTCCGGTCAAATTGATCTTGTAGGCGCAGTGCACGAGGCGATCGAGGATGGCGTCGGCGAGTGTCGGATCGCCGAGGTAGTCATGCCAAAGGGCGACCGGGAGTTGGCTGGTGACCAGGGTGGCGCGCGTCTTGAAACGGTCGTCGAGGATTTCGAGCAGATCGCGCCGCTGCTCGTCGTTCAAAGGGGCCAAGCCCCAGTCATCCAGGACCAGCAGCTCGGTGCGCGCCAGTTCGGCGAGCAGTTTGGTGTAGCGGCCCTCGGCGCGGGCCATCGCCAGATCCTGCAGCAGCCGGGGCAGGCGCAGATAGCGCACGGTGAAGCCGTCGCGGCAGGCCTTGTGGGCCAGGGCGCACGCGATCCACGTTTTTCCGACGCCGGTCGGCCCGGTGAGGATGACGTTGAGGTGCTCGCCGATCCACTGACCGGTCGCCAGGCGGCTCATCAGGGCTTTGTCCAGGCCGCGGTGCGTGCGGTAGTCGAGGTCTTCGATGGCGGCCGGCTCACGCAGCTTGGCCTGTTTCAGCCGGGTCTTGAGGCGTCGATTCTCACGCGTGCTCAGTTCGCGATCGAGCAGCAGGCCGAGGCGCTCCTCGAAGCTCAGGGTTTGAATCTCCGGCATCTGGAGTTGTTCCTGCAGGGCCTTGAGCATGCCGTCGAGGCGCAGTTGCGCGAGGGTCTCCAGGGTGGGGTGAAGCAACATGGCGATGGTCTCCGTAACGGGTGAGGACCCCGTCGTTGGACGGGGTCATAGTGACGGTTAGTGGTAGTAGTCGGCGCCGCGCAGATTGGCGTGATCCAGCGGCAAACTCTGCTGATCGGGAGTCGGCAAGGGCCGCTGATCAAGCCCTTTCTCCAGGATCGTGGCGAGGCTTTTGTAGCTGACGGTGCCGAGGGTGAGCGCGCGTGCACAGGCCGCCTCCAGGCGGGCCTCGCTGTAGGCCGTGCTCAGGCGCAGCACCCCGAAACAGGCATTGAAGGCCTGTTGTGGATGGCGCCGCGCGCCGAGCAGTTGCGTGGTGACGGCAGCGGTGGCCGGGCCGATGGTATGCGCCCAGCGCTGCAGGCGTTCCGGGGTCCACTCCAGGGCGCGTTGATGGCGCTCGGGCATGTGGTCGGTCACCGTGGTGTAGCCGCCCCGGCGGGCGCTGCGGACATGGCTGGCGACCCGCTGGCCGTGGTGCAGGACCTCCACCGTGGTAGCGGTCAGGCGCACGTCGACCTGGCGTTTGACCAGGGCGTGCGGCACCGAGTAGTAATGCCCGTCGACCTCGATGTGAATGTTCGGCGCCACCCGTGCCTTACGCCATTCGGCGTACTCATAGGCGGTTGCCGGCAGCGCGCGCAGGGCCGGTCGATCGATCGCCTCGAATTGGCTCAGGCGCGAGCCGTCGAGCTTTTTGAAGGGACGGGTATTGAGGGCCTGCAGGTGGGTGGCAATGACCCCGTTGAGCTCGGTAAGCGAGAAGAACTCCTGATGGCGCAGGCGCGCCAGGATCCAGCGTTCGACCAAGAGCACACCGCCTTCGGCCTTGGCCTTATCCCGCGGTTTGCGCACCCGTGCCGGGATCACCGCCAGTCCGTAATGGGCGGCAAAATCCTGGTAGGTCGGGTTCAGATCCGGCTCGTAACGGTGAGCCTTGCTGACGGCGCTTTTCAGATTGTCGGGAACGATGATGTCCGGGCAACCGCCGAGAAAGTTCAGCGCGCGCACCTGCGCGCCGATCCAGTCGGGGAGCGCCTGCGTCCAGGTTGCCTCGGCATAGGTGTAGTTGGAGGCCCCGAGCACCGCCACGAAGATCTGCGCCGTGCGGATCTCCCCGCTGTCGGGATCGATCACCGCCGCCGTCTGCCCGGCGTAGTCGACGAAGAGCTTCTCCCCGGCCCGATGGGTCTGGCGCATGACCACATCCACCCGACCCTTCCAGACGCTGTAGCGGGCGCAGAATTGGCTGTAGGAATAGCCCTCGGGATGGCGCTCGCGGTACTCCTGCCAGAGCAGGAACAGCGTGACGCCTTTGCGCCGCAGCTCCCGGTGAACGACATCAAAATCGGGCTCAACCAGCCCGCGCTCGGCGGGGCGCCCGCCCGGCTTGAACAGCCGTCGCTCCAACTCGTCCGCACTCAGACCCTCGGGTAACGGCCAGGACAGCCCTGCCGCCTCGGCGCGATCCAAGTACTCCGACACCGTTGTTCGCCCGATCCCGAGCGCACGGGCGATCTCCCGCACCGACCGCCCGGAACCCCATTTCAACCGCAGCACATCGTCGACTTTTCGCATGGATAACCTCTGTCTTGGCATCTGAGCACCTCCTGAAAAGAGGAGGCACCCTACGCAGGGTTATCCCGTGTGGCGAGGCCCCGGCCGCGGTGGCCGGATCAACCGGAATCGGTGGCCGCTTTGCGCCGGAATCGGTGGCCGGATTCAGCCGGAATCGGTGGCCGGTTTGAACCAGAATGGGTGGCCGCTTTCAATCAGAATGGGTGGCCGGATTGGGCCGGAATACGCAGATCTTCTGGACTTCCAGCAGATCGACACCGGCCTCGATCAGATGTGTGGCATCGCTGTGGCGAAGACTGTGGGGCGTGATCTTTTTTTAAGCCCGCACGCCGCGACGACCTTGCGCAGGGCCAGCTGTACGCCGCCGCGATCCAGCGGGGTGGATGCCGCAGCCGCGGCCGCGAGTCCGCCCGCGCGATTGGGAAACAGCAGCACCGGATTGCGGTGCAGCCGCCAGAAGCGGCGCAGCACCTCCAGCGTCGTCGCCGGCAGGGGCACGAAGCGGTCCTTGTTGCCCTTGCCCGCGCGGATGTGCACGCGCCGGCGCGCCGCATCGATATCGGCGACCGTCAGCGCCAGCCCCTCGCCGAGGCGCAGCCCGAGGCTGTAGAGGGTGAAGAAGAACACGCGGTAGCTGAGCATCCGTGTGGCCTCGATCAGCCGCCGGGTCTCCTCGACCGTGACGATATCCGGCAAGCGCTGCCCCTTGGGAGGCTTGACCAGATCCACGCTCGTCCAGGGCTTGCGCAGCACGTGGGCGTAGTAGAACTTCAATCCGTAGAGGTCGAGCTTGACGGCACTCCAGGAGTGGGTTGCGAGCCGATCGGTAAAATAGTCCAGCAACTGCTGTTCGGACAGATCCTCAATGCAGCCGTCAAAATAGGCACCGACCGTCCGCACGGCGCGCGCGTAGGCTTCGATGGTCTTCGGTTGCAGACCCTTGAGCCGAAGGTGCTTGAGATGCGCCTCGTAGTGGCGCTCGAATTGCTCTTTGCAGGAGACCGACATGCTGGCGTAACCTCATGATGTTGAACAGGCAACCCCTCGCGAGCGAGGGCATGAGGTTACATTTTAAGGCCGACGCCGACGCAGAGCCTCCTCCGCGTAGCGGCTTCGTCCAACAAACCAGGCCCACCCGCAAACGGCTCGGCAATTTGGCCAAAGCGGGCGGGGCCGCTTAACCGAATCGGCCTATCCCGCCGATTACGAAAAGGCCGCGGACCTGGCCAGAGGACTCGTCATGGCCGTCCTCAGTGACAATGACGTTGGCCTCTTCGTCACCACCGGTCGCTTCACCAAGGACGCCCATGACGAGGACCGCAGCCAGGAACGGCGCAAGATCACCCTGATCGACCGCGAGCGTCTCGTAGAGCTGTGGATCGATTACATGGACCGCCTGAGCGAGGATGCCCGCCAACTGCTGCCGCTAAAGCCGATCTATTTCCTGGCTCCGCCCTGAATTGTGCTGCTTCTTCATCGCCTACAAAAGCCTCCAGCCGACGGACCTTGCCGGTCTCCAGGGCGAGGAGGTGCACTTGCCGGTATTCGTGGGGATCCAGCAGAACCGCATCCCGTTCGACTTCACCAACGCCATGCAGCGGCTCGGGGAGCATGCCCGCTACGTCAGGATCGGGGGGATCGGGGGGATCGGGGGGGCCGGGCGCAACGCGCTTGACTTCCATCTGGCGTTCTACCTGGGAGAGTTGGTCCAACGAGATCCGGGCCGGGTGTTTCGGGTGGTCTCGAAGGACGGCGGATTCGATCCGTAAGCCGCACATCTCGAAGCGCGTTGAAGGTCGAGTAGATTGGTGCCGAGCGTCTTGGTCTTGCGGTCCACCAACCGCGGTGGAACTGAGAAAGCCTAGGTTCTGGAAGAGTCATTTCACGAGGTCAAAGCGCTGGGAAGCATGGAGGAAAAGCGGCTTTAAAGCAGAGTAGGTTGACAAGTTCGTGAACGCTTACTGGAATACAACGGCGACGGTTATAATCCACCAACTTTCATTATCAGATAGTTACATTCCAATAGCGCGTGCCATTGCTCCCTTCATGCGCGATTGTGGATAAGTCAAGCAAGGGCCTGTAGCATCAGGGTGCATTCTTCGATCTCTCTGATGGCCAGGTCTCGAAACACGATCTTGTAGTGCTAAAACGGCGATGCACAAGATCTTGTGTTTTCCGAATCGGTCAGTCAGAAAGATTGTGATAGCCTACAAAAGGCGAAGCCCCATGGAGCTCGAACTCCATAGGGCTTCAGGGCGTAAACCAGTTCTACCGAGGGCAGATGGGTGGTCTACGGGTCTCGCAGCCTTCAGATTACTCGGAGGTCCTCCTAAGAACAAGCGAGCTTCTCCAGGAGGTTCCTTTATGGACCTAGCAAGTGGACTACAGATCGCAGCGGCGATCTTTTGGATCCTGGCTGTCCTAGCCGGCAGCCAGTAAGGGATAACGAAGGACAGGGATGTCCATCGATCAACGAGTTCTTCGGCAACGGCAAGACCCATATCATCATCGGCTAGCTTCAAATCATCCCTGTTGGCGCCGGACAGGATGAGCCGCTGTCAACGTTCCAAGAGTCGCAACGTCCTCCCATCCGCCTCACCTCCGAAATACACCTCCAACACCCACCGAAACACCGACCCCGCCGCCGACCCCTCCGCAAACAACGTCACACACGAACGCAGCTTCAAATCATCCGGCGTCCCGAAGATCTCCCGCGCCGAGCGTCCCTGAACCGCGAGCACCGCCTCGGCACACTCGACCAACCGCGGCCCGAGCACCGGATGGCCGAGATACGCCCGCGCCTCGTCGAGACCGCGGATCGCATAACGCCGCGCCGTCTCGCTGAACCCGAGCCCGTCGAGCTGCGGGAAGATGTACCACATCCAGTGCGTGCGCTTGCGGCCCGAGCGGATCTCGGCGAGGGCAGGGGCGTAGTCGTTCTCCTGCGCCCGGAGGTAGCGGTTCAGGTCGTGGGAATCGTCGGCGGTCATCGCATCACTCCTGGTCTGGGCTCGACACCGAGTCGACCGCCGCCTGATCTTTCACGGGTCGCCGATACCCATTCTCTCACTTGGTCCTTTGACGCGCGGTCCGTAGCCTCATCGCACCCCGAATCAAACCCGCCACCATCTCCTGCCGCCGTGCCGCTTCCAACTCCGACCCAGCCCGCAGCACATCATCCAGCCCAGATCACATCGCTGACTCCGAACACGGTTTAGAATCCTCCCAGGACGTCACATCGACAGCACGGGAGCACGCGATGACAACATCGGTTCGTATCCTGACCCTGATCTACGCCGGTCCGCCCGCGGATGCCTTGCCGCCGGATCACCCCTGGCAGCGATTCGACGCACTCGGCCGCACCCTGCGACGCCACCTGCCGGGGTCAACGGCCGCCATCTTCGCCCGGCCCGAGATCGCCCTCGACGGCTCGGGTACGATCACCTGGACCAGCGCGCTGGCCGGACAACCGCGGCCTTTGTCGGATCTGCCCGACGAGGCGCAGGCCGCGGCGCGGCGAATCCTCGACGATCACCTGAACGCGATCTCGCATCTCGCAGACGAGCTGACTCGTCGCGAGCCGGAGGATCCCGAGCCCGCGCAGCTCCTGAAGCGCGCCATCGTCTACCCGGGCGACGAGGCGGTCTATGTGATCGGCGCCGCCCCGGTCCTGATCTCCTGGGGCGGGACCGACCCCGGCCGACCGCCGCGCGCAGCCGGTGCGCCGGATCCCGCAGCCGTGCCGCCCCCGCCACGCCGGCCCGCGTGGATCCTGCCCGTTCTCGGCTTGATCGCTTTCGCAACGCTGGGACTCGGTCTCGCCTTGGGTGGCTGGCTCTGGCAACTGGAGGAGACCGAGCAGGGCTTGCGCGAGGATCTCGACGCCGCGCTGGCCAACCACTGCGACCCGGTCGCGCCCCTGTTGGAGATCGCGTCCCGCTTGGAGCGATTCGATCGGGAGGACGCACGCTACGCGGACCTCCGCATGGCGGTCCTCACCGAGATCGGCATCTGCGAGGAGGCCGCACTCTTCACCGAGCGGCTCGCGACCGAGCCGCCCTGCGATCATCTGCCCGCCTTGGACGAAGAACTCGCCTTCTACGACCTCGAGCGCGAACCCTTCCGCGCCTTAAAGGCCGAGCTGGACCGAAGGATCTTGGCCTGCACGCGGGTCGCGGGACTCGTCCAACGCCTCGATGCGGTCGCCGGCGACTGCCTCGCCGTCGCCGAGCTGGACCAAGAGATCGCGACGCTCGAAGCACCCCGGAGCGAGCTGGCCGCACTGCGCATCGGCCTGGATCGCGCACGCGCCGCCTGCCGTCTCGCCGAGACGCTCGGCCCGCGGCTGACCGAGGTGTCGACCGACTGCACGGCACTGCGCACCCTGGCGCGCGAGACCGCCCCCGCCTCCGTCGAGCTGGACGCAAGCCGCCCACCCTTAAGCGAGATCCGGCGCGGGCTCGACGAGGCCCTCGCGCGCTGCGACCTGGCCGATCGTCTGGAAGGCGAGCTGGCCCGCTCGCAGGACGACTGTCTGGCCCTCGCCGGACTCGACGAGACCCTGTCACGCCATGCCCCGGAGCGCGAGCCGCTCGCCGCCATCGCCGAGAGGCTCGCTATCGCGCTGCGCCAATGCGCGGCCCTGAACGACCTGGAGCAAGGCTTCGCCGAGGCGAACGGTGACTGTGAACGTCTTCGGGCACTGGCCGACGGGCTCGATGCCTACCGAAACAACCTGCGCTTCCTCGACATCCGCACCCGACTCGCACCCGAACTCCAGATCTGCATCGAGGCCGACGCGCTCGAGGAGCAGATCGCGGCCATCGGTGGAGACTGCACCAAGGCCCGCGCGCTGGCGGCAGGTCTCGCGGACCAAGGCGACCCGCGCTACGCCAGTGCGCGCGAGGCACTCAAGGCGCCGATCACCGACTGCGATCGGATCGACCGCTACACCCGACGCCTCGCCGAGGCCGGCACGGACTGCACCCGACTCGTCGCACTGGAGCGCGACCTCAAGCGCGAGTCCGCCCCGACGCTGCGACCGGTCCGGCGGGAACTCGGCGAGCGGATCGGTCCGTGCCGCCCGCCGCCACCGAAACCCGTCGTGGCCCAAGCGCATCCGCCTCCCAAAGAGAGCGGCGCCTTCGCCATGCGCGGAGACTGCATCGGAAGCCTCACCATTGACCCGACCGCCGGCTGGGACGGCGACCGCGTCCGAGACATCGTGACCATCGATCCGCTGACCAGCAAGCGCGTCGCCCGCGTGACCTCCACCAACCCCTTATGCCGCAACTGCGGCCTGCGCAAGATCGGCCGCAACACCTGGCGCGGCGATCTCTCTTACCGGTGCAGTGATCGCGTCATCATCCCGACGTCCTATGCCGCTTACGATGCGAGCGGGCGGGTGATCTGCAGAGGAAACGGCAGCAGCCTTTGTCTTGGACGACGTCGATAAACAGCCGAACGTCGAATCGAGCCGCATCCCGCAACCTGACGACCAAGGGGCCACCCCTCAACCACTCGCCGCCGACCGCTCTGGATCGAACGAATCCTCCGTCCAATCCACCCCGGTCAGCAGTACCGACAGCATCCGCGCCCGCTCGGCGCAGGACAGATAGAGATTCGTCACCAATCCCGCCTGATAGGCCGTGTTCGGGAAGAACGCCTGGAACGCAAGCGTCCCCTCCTCATAGCCGAAGCTGCCGAACCCATAGCCCATCGGGGTCTCGCTCAAGGCGCGCGCGTTCAGCTCGAGCGCCAGGTGCCGACCCTCCACGTCCGATGTCACCGACACGGGGAAGCGCTGCCGCAACGCCAGGCCGTGGCCATACCAGGGGTGGGTCTGATCCGTCGCGACCTCGCAGAGCGAAGAGGCGCGCTTGCCGTGGGGAAACTCCGCCGTGAAGCCCGTCGCGTCCCCGGATCCCAAGAGGGCAGGGGGCTGATCCAGATAAGCATCGACGCACTGCGCCAGATCCTCGCCCGGCCACCGCGACGGCGCCCGGCCCTCGGTATCGAGCAACTCCAGGGCCTCGGCGATTAGATCATCCAGCTCCGCGCGCAAGCCCCGCTTGGGATGGCCACTCTGCGCGGGCACTGCGCCAACCGCCTCGGCGATGGCCGATGCGCCCCGATCG
>NZ_RBXL01000001.1:2042500-2207500 GCF_003634315.1 Thiocapsa rosea | reverse complement strand
GATCTCGGAGCCCATTAGATACTGGAGGCTCATGGGGTCAACCAGCAAGGTGACGCCGTCCGTAACGACCTCGGTGTCGCCGTCCTGGATCTCTTCATCGAACGTAAAGCCGTATTGGAAGCCCGAACACCCGCCCCCCTGGATGTAAACCCGGAGCATCAACGAAGGGTTACCCTCCTCGGAGATCAATTGAGCCACCTTGGACGCGGCGGAGGTGGTAAAAACCAGCGGTAAATCAGCGGCAACGTCAGTCGTCATAACAGTTGGCTCTCGGGTTGAGGAGATTAGGAGTCTTATCCTATGCTCTCCGTCGGTTTTTTCAAGCGCGCAAGACCGGTCGGCGAGTCAGTCGACGCGTGAGACCTCTCGGGTCAGCAATCCGGTTCAAGTCGCATCAAGTCCTTTTAGACAACGCCTCCTCGGGCGAGCCGCTTGGCGACGGCGCCTCGATCGTCGGTGCCCAGGGGAAGGATTCCGACGTCGGTATCAAGCGGTCGTCGGACGGCTCGACCCCGATCAGAAGACCGGTCGGCTCGAAATCGCCGGGGAGCTCGAAGGTCCCCGACAGACTTTGGAGATATTCGAGCGCGATCGGAAGGGCTCGCGGCGCTGCGCTCGGGAGGTCCTCGAGCGACAGCGTCGCCGCACCGCTTGGGTTCCGCCCTTCGATCTCGAATCGAATGTGCCCGGTGGACTCCGAGAATCCCGGCACGACCTGGGTCAGCGTGAAGGCATAGCGAAACGTCTTGGGGGTCCCTGCGGAGACGATGCGCAGGTCATGAACCCGAATTGCACCGCGCTGGCCGTCCTGGACCAGCCGCTTCAGATACGAAAGCTCCCGACTCAAATCCAAGCGGGCCTCTTGCGCTTCCTTGAGTTGATCGGTCAGCGCGCGCGCCGTCTCCCGCTCGATTTGGCCACTGCGCTCGGAAATCACCCGTTCGCGCAGCGCGGCTGCCAGCTCGTCTCGCAGCACATCGCGCTGCGCAATCAAGTCAAGGCGCTCCCTATCGAGCGCAACCAACTCCGGCTGCACGATCGACGTCACACGCTCCTGGCCAAGCTCGAACCCTGCCCAAAGCGCCGCAGCCAAGAGAACGGCATAGAAACCGCCCGCCAGCAGCCGATAGGAGAGGCGCCGCAATGACTCAGGCATGGGAATCGAATGATCCCGGACCGAAGGACAGAGCACTGGACCGCTTGCACATCGGCTCACCCGGCGTCGTCGGACTCAAACGGGCCTGGCCCTCAGGGTAGGAGAGCCAACGCATCCAGCCCGGCCGATTCGTCGATGCCGAACATCAGATTCATGTTCTGAACCGCCTGCCCTGCCGCGCCCTTCACCAGATTGTCGATCACGGACTGGACAACGACCACACCGGAGTCACCTTGGCGCGTCGCCGCCATCCGGCAGAGGTTTGCACCACGCACCGAGCGGGTATCCGGATGCGCCCCGCCCGGCATCGGATCCACGAAGGGCTCGTTCGCGTAATAGGTCGAGAAGAGGTCGTCGAGATCAACGTCGGGTCGGGTCAAGCGCGCATAGAGCGTCGCCTCGATCCCACGGATCATCGGGACCAAATGGGGCACGAAGGTCAGATTCAGTTCCGCACCGGAAAAGCGTTCCAGGTTCTGGCGGATCTCCGGAGCATGTCGATGCCCGGTGACGGAATACGCCTTGAAGCTTTCGCCGACCTCGGCCATCAACAAACCCGTCGTCGCCTTGCGCCCGGCACCGCTCACGCCGGACTTTGCATCGGCAATCAACCAGGTCGGGTCGACCACACCGGCGGCGAGCAGAGGCAGAAACCCGAGTGTCACTGCCGTCGGATAGCAACCCGGATTCGCCACCAGTCGTGCGCCGCGCAAGTCATCCCGGTTGAGCTCCGGCAACCCGTAGACCGCCTCGGCCAAAAGCTCGGGACAGGCATGAGGCATGCCGTACCAGGTCTCCCAGAGACCTGGATCCTTCAGACGAAAGTCGGCAGCCAGATCGACCACACGCACGCCGCGCCCGAGCAGATCCGGCACCGCCTTCATGGCCGTTCCGTTCGGCGTGGCGAAAAAAACGAGGTCGCATTCAGCCAGCGCGCCATCGTCGGGCACGGTGAACTCGAGATCCAGCCGTCCCCGCAGATGAGGAAACATCTCGGCAACGCGGATCCCTGCCTCGCTCCGCGACGTGATGACCGCCAGCTCAGCAGCGGGGTGCCGTGCCAAGATCCTCAAGAGCTCCGCACCCGTATATCCCGTGCCGCCGACGATTCCGACCCTCACCATACCGACTCGACTCCAAACGTGCGAAAAACAGAACGCGATCCTCTATCGCCCCAACGAAAAAAGCGGCATAAGCCGCTTCTCGTTTCGAGGCGACACAAGGCTTTCGGGATCAGGAGCAGCCGCCGCCCGAGGACGACGATGACCCGCAAGAGCCGCAGCCTCCGCCGCCGCCGAGCTGCGGAAGATTGTTGAAGACGAAGGTCGCGTTGCCGTCGCCTTGATCGACGAAGTCGATCTCGACACCGCGCAGATAGGGCAGCGTACCGTCGTCGACTACGACCTTGAAGCCGTCGAATGCCAAGACGCCGTCGTCGTCGTTGATGGCGTCGGTGAAGGTCATCCCGAAACTGATGCCGCTGCAGCCCCCGGGCGTCGCAAACACACGCACGCCTTGCACGTTGTCGTCGACTTGCTCGAACAGATCGGCCATCTTCGCCTGAGCCGGCGCGGTCAGCGTCAGCTCTATTTCATTCAATACCGCGGACATAGGAATCGACCTCTTGACAAATCGGTTTAACGCGGGAGGTTAGCAGAAAACCCGACCATTATACTACCGCAAGATTAAGGGTCAAAGGTCGAGCCGACCTTGCGCGGCGAGCAGGGCGAGGTGGCGCTCGGCATCGACGAGATGTTGGCCCCAGTGACGATCGAACCCGTAGGCCCAGCCCCTCAAGGCGCGCTCGGGGTGACATGCATAGAGCCCGAGTCCGGATTTCAGCTCGCAATAGATGTCGGTCAGATCGTCCGCCAAGCTCCCGGTCATCCCGTCGGCGCCCTCGCTGGCCCGATCGAACTCCAGCCAATAACCGTCGCGATCGGCGAGCCGCCGACGCAGGCGCCAGAACAGCTCGAAGCGCGCATCCAGATCCACCGCGCTCATCGGAAAAACGCCCGAAACCGGGGCCGACACCGAGGAGATGGCTGCCTGCAGACGCGGCAGAAGGCTCGCGACATCCCACAGCCAACGCCGACGGTGCTCGTCCGTAGACGCCTCGATGAGATCGCAATACCGCCTGGCGAGCCCGGCAACCTCAAGGCCCTCGAGTCCGCTCACCTGTCGTTCCGCAATCGCGTCCATGCCAAGGAGTGTAGACGAGAAAATCGGCAATGCGCGGGAACTACCGAGCCCGTGATTCCCGTCGGATTCGCCCATCGAGCCGCTTCTCGGCGTCGCTGGATCTTCAAAATCACGGTACATCAGACCTCGACCATCTCGAAGTCGTCCTTCCCGGCACCGCACTCGGGACACTTCCAGTTGAGCGGAACGTCCTCCCACCGCGTCCCGGGCGGGATATCGTCGTCGGGCCAACCCTCGGCCTCGTCGTAGATCAAGCCGCAAATCACACACATGTAGGTCTTCATCAGGTCGCTCCGTCGCGGTTCCGGCCCCCGGCGCGAGGGTGTGTCGGGATCGACATCCATAATCGCACCGGGGTTTAATGGGCTCCAATGGTCGGGCGGGTCGACTCGGATTTCAACGAAGCTCGGGCGAATCATCTCCGAGGTTCCGCGGAACCCACTCCGCGGCGGCGCGGAACGGCCCCATCCGACCGCACATGCCGGCTGCACAGAAGAGACTCCTCCCATGCGTACCCTCAACGACCGACCCGTCGTCCTCTGCGTCGGCGGCCATGACCCGAGCGGCGGAGCGGGTATTATTGCCGACGCCGAGGCCGTGCGGGCTGCGGGCGCCTTCCCGGTCACCGTGATCAGCGCACTGACCGAGCAAAACACCTGCGGGCTTTCGCGCATCTATCCGCAAGCCCCGGAGCACGTCGAAGGGCAGTGCCGCGCTCTCTTGCGCGACTGCAGCCCGAGCGCACTCAAGATCGGGATGATCGGCAGCGCCCCGCTGATCGACCTGCTCGGCGCCCTGATCGACGAAAACCCCGATCTTCCGGTCGTCCTCGACCCCGTGCTGGGCAGCGGCGCCGGACAACGGGTCGCGGACGCCGCCGTGGTGGATCGGTTGCGCGTGGGCCTGATTCGTCGCAGCACGCTCGTCACGCCGAATCTGCCGGAGGCGCAAACCTTGACCGGTGCACTCGATCCAAGCGAGTGCGCGACGCGCCTACTCGCGCTTGGCGCAGGATGGGTTCTGATCACGGGCACGCATGACGACACGGCCGACGTCACCAATTGGCTGTTCAACGCCGATGGTCTTCAACAACGCCTGGACTGGCCGCGCTTGCCCGGCGACTATCACGGTTCGGGCTGCACGCTGGCGAGCGCGATCGCCGCCCGCCTCGCGCTCGGGGCGACAATGCAGGAGGCCGTCGCCGAAGCCCAAGCCTATACCTGGGAGAGCCTCGATCGGGCGCTCCGGACCGGCCGCTGTCAACTGACACCGAATCGTCTTTACGCACTCGACCGATGACACACCTCGACGGACTCTATTTGATCACCCCGGATACCGCGGAGGCCCCCGGCGTCCTCGCCGAGCAGGTCGCGCAGGCCATCTCGGGCGGCGCCAGGCTCGTCCAATATCGCCAAAAGGGCCGGGATCGGCAGCTGCGACGCGCCCAAGCCGCCGCGGTCCTGGGCGTGTGCCGTGTCGCCGGGGTGCCCTTCATCGTCAACGACGATGTCGAACTCGCCGCCGATATCGGCGCCGACGGGGTGCACCTCGGCCGCGACGACGGCGACCCGATCACGGCCCGGCGACGCCTGGGAGACGACGCCATCATCGGCGTCTCCTGCTACGATGACATGGCCCTCGCCCGAGCCGCCGAGCGGGCCGGTGCGAGCTATGTCGCCTTCGGAAGTTTCTTCCCATCAGCCACCAAACCGCATGCGGTGCGTGCATCCGTGGAGCGTCTGAGCGCCGCACGCGACAGCCTTCGAATTCCCGCGGTTGCGATCGGCGGGATCACGCCACAAAATGGCGGGCTATTGATCGCGGCGGGCGCCCGGATGTTGGCGGTCGTGACCGGTGTCTTTGCGCAGCCGGACCTCGCCGCCGCGGCGCGCGCCTATGCCTCACTTTTTGTCGACGGAGACCCCCCGATGAGCCGATCCCATGATCTCTTCCAAGCCGCGCAGCGCCATATCCCCGGCGGCGTGAACTCGCCGGTGCGCGCGTTTCGCGGCGTCGGCGGCGATCCGGTCTTCTTCGACAGCGCCTCCGGGGCCTACGCGATCGACGCCGACGGCAAGCGCTATGTCGACTATGTCGGCTCCTGGGGCCCCATGATCCTCGGACACGCCCATCCGCAGGTCATTGCGGCCGTGCAGGAGCGCATCCAGAAGGGCCTCTCCTTCGGCGCCCCGACCGAGCTCGAGACGACCATGGCCGACCGGGTCTGCGAGCTGGTTCCGAGCATGGACATGGTGCGCATGGTCAGCTCCGGCACCGAGGCGACCATGAGCGCCCTGCGTCTGGCTCGCGGCTACACGGGTCGCGACAAGGTGATCAAGTTCGAGGGCTGCTACCACGGCCATGTCGACTCGCTGCTGGTCAAGGCCGGCTCCGGGGCACTGACCCTCGGCGAGCCGAGCTCCCCCGGCGTGCCCGCGGCCTTGGCCGAGCTGACCATTACCCTGGCCTACAACGACCTGGAACAGGTGCGCGAGACCTTCGCCGAGATCGGCAGCGAGATCGCCTGCATCATCGTCGAGCCGGTCGCCGGCAATATGAACTGCATCCCGCCCGTGCCGGGATTCCTCGAAGGGCTGCGTGAGATCTGCGACCAATACGGCACCGTGCTCATCTTCGACGAGGTCATGACCGGTTTCCGTGTCTCGCGCGGCGGCGCCCAGGAACTGTTCGGCGTCACCCCGGATCTGACCGCGCTCGGCAAGGTCATCGGCGGCGGCATGCCGGTCGGCGCCTTCGGCGGCAAGCGCGAGATCATGTCCCGCATCTCCCCGCTCGGACCCGTCTATCAAGCCGGCACGCTCTCGGGCAACCCGATCGCGATGGCCGCCGGCCTCAAGACGCTGGAGCTGCTCAGCGAGCCCGGCTTCTACGACCGCCTGAGCGCCACCACGGCGCAGCTCCTCGCCGGTCTGCAGGCACGCGCCGATGCCGCGGGGATCCCCTTCAGCACCAACCAAGCCGGCGGGATGTTCGGACTCTTCTTCACCGGCGAGAAGGTCACCAATTACGAGCAGGCGACGACCTGCAATCAGGATCAGTTCAAGACCTTCTTCCATGCCATGTTGGAGCGCGGGGTCTATTTGGCGCCTTCGGCCTTCGAGGCCGGCTTTGTCTCGATGGCGCATGGCGAGGCCGAGATTCAGGCGACGCTGGATGCGGCCGAGGAGAGTTTTGCCCTGATCGCCCGCTAAACGGCTGCTAAACCGCGCCCGGCGCGACATGCGCCGTTCGTGACTCGGCTCGGCGCTGGTGCGACCCACCGGCGCCGGAGTCGGCGCGGTTTAGGAATTTAGGAGATTGTTTTTTACAGCGCCGAGCACGGGCTGCTCGGTGATTGATCGAGCCAGGAATCCCATTCCAACGGCCCCGGGGTACTTGCGATACCCGTGAGCATCCTGACGTATCCTGCTCGACCCGACGGCCGGTATCCTCGTCAATCCGAAGGTCCGCTGGCTCGCTCATCCCCGTACATATGCCATCCGCAACTCGACGGCCTTGCTCGCAGCCAATCCCTCGCCATCCCGGCACCGCATGACATAAGGCATCGTTCGTAGCGATGTGCATAGCGGCACGTGGCGCAGAGCGCCAAGGGCATGCGTGACACCGCAAAGCGGTGTCACGAGTCCCTGAAGGTTTGGGTGGCCGGTCGAATGAACGCTGCCCGACCTAAGTATCCTTGGGCTTTGTCCGGACCGCGCGCCCCAAGCGCGCGGTCCGGACAAAGCCCGAGTGCGGATTGCAAATTCTCATCACCCGCACTAGTGTTGCATCGCAGCAAATACGCAGAAGCCTTCCGGTCTTAAACCGCGTCCAGAGCGAGATGCTCATTGTCGAGTGAACTCGACGGTTGGTGCATCTACAGCCATTAGCGGAGACGCGGTTTAAAATGATATATTTTTTAATATCTTAAATCGCGCCAACTCCAGCGGTCGTCACGTTTTCCGGGGCCGATCCCATCCAAAAAAACATCGCATACCGCGCTGGGCGCGGTTTAACTACCGAGGAAATCACCATGGGTTATCAAGCCGTCTACGAGCGATCGATGAAGGATCCGGAGTCGTTCTGGGCCGAGGCCGCCGAGCTCATCGACTGGGATCGGCCGTGGGACAAGGTCCTGGACAGCTCCGATGCCCCCTTCCATCGCTGGTTCGCGGGCGGGATGCTGAACACCTGCTACAACGCCGTAGATCGGCACGTCACCGCAGGACGGGGCGATCAGCCCGCGATCATTCACGACAGCCCGGTCACCGGCTCCAAGACCGTGATCACCTATGCGGAACTGCAGGATCAGGTCGCGCGCTTCGCAGGCGCCTTGCTCGCGCTCGGCGTCACCAAGGGCGACCGGGTCATCGTCTACATGCCGATGGTCCCCGAGGCCGCAGTCGCCATGCTCGGCTGCGCCCGGATCGGCGCCATCCATTCGGTGGTGTTCGGCGGTTTCTCCGCACGCGAGCTGGCCACCCGGATCGACGACGCCAAGCCCAAGGTGATGGTCGCCGGATCCTGCGGCATCGAGCCGAACCGGGTCGTCCACTACAAACCGCTGCTCGACTCAGCCATCAATCTGGCCGAGCACAAGCCCGAGCACTGCATCGTCCTGCAACGCGAGCAGGAGCCCGGCACCCTGATCGCTGGACGTGACCTGGGATGGACCGAGGCACTGGCCGCCGCCGAGCCGGCCGCCTGCGTCTCGGTCGCCGCGACCGACCCGCTCTATATCCTCTACACCTCCGGCACCACCGGCCAGCCCAAGGGCGTCGTGCGCGACAACGGCGGACACGCGGTCGCCTTGGCCTGGAGCATGGAGAACGTTTACAACGTCAAACCCGGCGAGGTCTTTTGGGCCGCATCGGACGTGGGCTGGGTGGTCGGACACTCCTACATCGTCTATGCGCCGTTGTTGGCCGGCTGCACCACGATCGTCTACGAAGGCAAACCGGTCGGCACACCCGATGCCGGGGCCTTCTGGCGCGTCATCTCCGAGCACGACGTCTCCGTACTCTTCACCGCGCCCACCGCCTTCCGCGCCATCAAGCGCGACGATCCGAACGCCGAGCATCTCGCGCGTTACGATCTCGGAAGCCTGCGCGCCCTCTTCCTCGCAGGCGAGCGGTGCGACCCGGATACACTCGGCTGGGCGCAGAAGATCCTGGATATCCCGGTCATCGACCATTGGTGGCAGACCGAGACCGGCTGGGCGATCGCCGCGAACTGTCTCGGCATCGAGCAGCTCCCGGTCAAGCCCGGCTCGCCGACCCGAGCGGTACCCGGTTACGACATTCAGGTCCTCGACGACGAGGGCGTCTCGGTCGCACCCGGCGACATCGGCCGCATCATGATCAAGTTACCGCTGCCGCCCGGCTGCTTGCCGACCCTCTGGGGCAACGACGCGCGCTTCATCCAGTCCTATCTCTCGTCCCAACCGGGCTACTACCTCACCGGCGATGCGGGCTACCTGGACGAGGACGGCTACCTGTTCGTGATGAGCCGCATCGACGACATCATCAACGTCGCAGGTCACCGACTCTCCACCGGCGCGATGGAGGGCGTGCTGGCATCCCATCCGGATGTGGCCGAGTGCGCCGTGATCGGTGCGCACGATCAGCTCAAAGGCGAGCTGCCGCTGGGCCTGGTGGTGCTGAAATCGGGCGTTTCGCGCGACGATGCCGTCATCACCAAAGAGCTGGTGAATCTGGTCCGCGATCAGATCGGACCCGTCGCCGCCTTCAAGACCGTGGTCGTCGTGCAGCGCCTGCCCAAGACCCGCTCGGGCAAGATCCTGCGCGGCACCATGAAGTCGATCGCCGACGGCAAGGATTACCGCATGCCCGCCACGATCGACGACCCATCGATCCTCGAAGAGATCGAAACGGCTCTGGGCACGATCGGCTACGCCCGGCACGCCTGATCCGGCCGCCCCGCTCAACCGCCGGGGTCGGGGTTCGCAACCCGACCCTAGCGCGACATTTTGTCGACACTTAAACTTGACAGATCCGGTAAATGGGCTAAATTAGGGTCATTCCTGGATCAAGTGTCGACAGTTATGACATCTGCCACCACCGAACCCCTGAGCGAGGAAACCTCGACGATCGCCGATCGTGTTTTCGGTCAGGTGCGCCAGGCGATTGTCGAAGGCCAGATCCCCGCCGGCAGCAAGATCAGCGAGCCGGCACTCGCGGCCCGCTACGGCATCAGCCGCGGCCCGCTGCGCGAGGCCATGCGCCGGCTCGAATCCACCAATCTCGTCGAACGCCGCCCGAATCTGGGCGCGCGGGTCATCACCCTGTCGAACGATGAACTCCTGGAGATCTACGTGATCCGCGAGGCGCTCGAGGGCATGGCCGCGCGCATCGCCGCGGAACGCATGTCCGATGCGGCCATCGCAGACCTTAAGAGCCTCTTGGAGCAGCACAGGCGCGAGGTCGCTCGCGCCGACTGGCAGACCTATTTCCAGGAGGAAGGCGATCTGGATTTCCACTTTCGCATCGTCCAAGGCAGCGGTAACCGGCGCCTCATCGATATCCTCTGCAACGACCTCTACCACCTCGCGCGCATGTATCGCTGCCAGTTCGGGATGAAGAGCGATCGGGCCGCGGATGCGCTCAAAGAGCATGAGATGGTGGCAGACGCCATCGCGGAACGCGACGGCGAACTGGCTGAGTGGCTGATGCGGCGGCATATCCGCGCCTCGCGACGGGCAGTCGAGCGCCGGCTGGCGGGCGAGCTTTGAGCGGTGCGGAGCGAGGAGCGGTTAGCTGTTAGCTGTTAGCTGTTAGCTGTTAGCTGTTAGCTGTTAGCTGTTAGCTTCCGGAGGGTGCGGAGTAAACGAGGTGCCCGAGAACACGATGCAATTGAATGCCGATTCGATCGGATCAGACCGAATAAACGCTGATAGCTGATAGCTGATAGCTGATAGCTGATAGCTGATAGCTGATAGCTAAGACCCTTACAGCTCTCAACTACAACAGCTCTCGACCAAGTTCCACATCGAAGGAGACCACCCGCATGACCGAAACTCTCACACCCGGCGCCCGCCTTCGGCTCGCCGTTGCAGAGGAGCATCCTCTTCAGGTGGTCGGCGCCGTCAACGCCTATCACGCCATGATGGCTGAGCGCACCGGTTATCGGGCGCTTTATCTCTCGGGCGGCGGCGTGGCGGCCTGCTCCTTCGGGATCCCGGATCTCGGGATGACCAGCTTGGACAATGTGCTGGAGGATGTGCGCCGGATCACCGACGCCACCGCCCTGCCCCTCTTGGTCGACGCCGACACCGGCTGGGGCGGCGCCTTCAACATCGCCCGCACGGTCCGACTGATGAACCAGGCCGGCGCAGCCGGATGCCATATCGAGGACCAGGTCGCGGCCAAGCGCTGCGGTCATCGCCCCGGCAAGGCGATCGTCTCCAAGGAGGAGATGGTCGACCGCATCAAGGCCGCCGTCGATGCACGCACCGACGACTTCGTCATCATGGCCCGCACCGATGCCTTGGCTGTCGAGGGGATCGACTCGGCCATCGAGCGCGCCGTCGCCTGTGTGGAGGCCGGCGCGGACATGATCTTTCCCGAGGCCATGACCGAGTTGGCCCAATACGAGCAGTTCATCGCGGCGGTCAAGGTCCCGGTCCTTGCGAACATCACCGAGTTCGGCTCCACCCCGCTCTTCACGACGACCGAGCTGGGCAACGTCGGGGTGTCGCTGGTGCTCTACCCGTTGTCGGCCTTCCGCGCCATGAACCTCGCCGCACTCAAGGTCTACGAGGCGATCCGCCGCGACGGCACTCAAGCCGCCGTGGTCGACAGCATGCAGACCCGCATGGATCTCTACGACTTCCTCAATTACCACGGCTTCGAGCAGAAGCTCGATGAGCTGTTTGCGCAGGGCAAAGATTGAGGAAAGCCGCCAGCCTCCAGCCCTCTGCCTCCAGCATGAACACCGCTGCCTGAAAGCTGAAAGCTGAAAGCTGATAGCTGATAGCTGATAGCTGATAGCTGATAGCTGGAGGCTGGCGGCTGGCGGCTGGCGGCTCCCCAACATCACACCGACCGAGGAGAACACGATGGCCGAAAACCAAGAGAGCCAACTGCCGAAACCCAAGAAATCGGTCGCCCTGTCCGGCACCGCCGCGGGCAACACCGCTGTCTGCACCGTCGGGCGCACCGGCAACGATCTGCATTATCGCGGTTACGACATCCTTGACTTCGCAGACGAGGCCGAATTCGAAGAGATCGCCTACCTGCTGATCCACGGGCATTTGCCGACATCCGCCGAGCTTGCGTCCTACAAGCGCAAGCTGCGCTCGCTGCGCGGTCTGCCCGCTGCTCTCAAGACCGCCTTGGAGCAGATCCCGCCCTCGGCGCACCCGATGGATGTGATGCGCACCGGCGCATCCCTGCTCGGCACCCTGGAGCCCGAGAAGGACGACATGCCGGTCGCCGCCGCCCGCGACATCGGCGATCGCCTGATCGCCAGCTTCGGCTCCATGCTGCTGTATTGGTATCACTTCGCCCACAACGGCCGGCGCATCGAGGTCGAGACCGACGACGAGTCGGTCGGCGGACATTTCCTGCACCTGCTGCACGGCAAGTCTCCGTCGGCCGAGTGGGTGCGCGCCATGCACACCTCGCTGATCCTCTACGCCGAGCATGAGTTCAACGCCTCGACCTTCGCCGCGCGCGTGGTCGCCGGCACCAACTCGGACATCTACTCCGCCGTCACGGGCGCGATCGGCGCACTGCGCGGACCCAAGCACGGCGGCGCGAACGAGGCCGCCTGCGAGATCCAAAGCCGCTATTTCAGCGCCGACGAGGCTGAGGCGGACATCCGCGAGCGGGTCGGACGCAAGGAGATCATCATTGGCTTCGGTCACCCGGTCTACACCACCGGTGACCCGCGCAACGAGGTCATCAAGACGGTCGCGCGTCGCCTGTCCCAGTCCAACGAGGACATGCGCATGTTCGAGGTCGCCGACCGCCTCGAAACCGTCATGTGGGACATCAAGCACATGTTCCCGAACCTCGATTGGTTCTCGGCGGTGTCCTACGCGCAGATGGGCGTTCCGACCCCCTTGTTCACACCCATCTTCGTCATCTCGCGCACCACCGGTTGGGTCGCGCATGTGATCGAGCAGCGCATCGACGCCAAGATCATTCGCCCGAGCGCCAACTATGTCGGGCCGGAGAACCTGAGCTGGGTGCCGATCGAGAAGCGCTGAAAACCCCTGCGGCAGCGGCCGGGGGCCCCGACCCGAACGCCGACTCTGGACGCGGTTGAAGACGACATTTTCACTCTCAGAATAGTGCACCGATCATGAACAGCGCCAATCGCAAGCCCCTGCCCGGAACCGCCCTGGACTACTTCGACGCCCGGGCCGCCGTCGATGCCATCCAGCCCGGCGCCTACGCCAAGCTGCCCTACACCTCGCGCGTTCTCGCCGAGAACCTGGTGCGCCGCTGCGACCCGGCCAATCTCGCGGATGCCCTCGGGCAGCTCATCGAGCGCCGCCAGGATCTGGACTTCCCCTGGTATCCGGCGCGGGTGGTCTGCCACGACATCCTCGGCCAGACTGCCTTGGTCGATCTGGCGGGGCTGCGCGACGCCATCGCCGAGAAGGGCGGCGACCCGGCGCAGGTCAACCCGGTGGTGCCGACACAGTTGATCGTCGATCACTCGCTGGCCGTGGAGTACGGCGGATTCGACGCGGACGCCTTCGAAAAGAATCGCGCCGTCGAAGACCGGCGCAACGAAGACCGTTTCCACTTCATCGAGTGGACCAAGACCGCCTTCAAGAACGTCGACGTGATCCCGGCCGGCAACGGCATCATGCACCAGATCAACCTGGAGAAGATGTCCCCGGTGATCCAGGCCCGTGACGGCGTCGCCTTCCCGGATACCTGCGTGGGCACCGACAGCCACACCCCGCACGTCGACGCGCTCGGCGTGATCGCTGTCGGTGTCGGCGGCCTGGAGGCCGAGACCGTGATGCTCGGTCGCGCCTCGATGATGCGCCTGCCCGACATCATCGGCGTGCGGCTGACCGGCAAGCGCCGGCCGGGCATCACCGCCACCGACATCGTGCTCGCCCTGACCGAGTTCCTGCGCAAGGAGCGCGTGGTGGGTGCTTATGTCGAGTTCTTCGGCGAGGGTGCCGCCAGCCTCACGATCGGCGACCGCGCCACCATCTCCAACATGTGTCCGGAGTACGGGGCCACCGCGTCGATGTTCTATATCGACCGGCAGACCATCGACTATCTCACCCTGACCGGCCGCGAGCCCGAGCAGGTCGCGCTGGTCGAGACCTATGCCAAGACCGCCGGCCTGTGGGCCGATGCGCTGGTCACCGCCGAATACGAGCGCGTGCTGGAGTTCGACCTGTCCACCGTCGTGCGCAACATGGCCGGCCCGTCCAACCCCCATCGTCGGCTGCCGACCAGTGCACTGCACGAGCGCGGCATCGCGGTGGATCTGGACAAGGCGCTGGCCGAAGAGAAGGACGGCCTGATGCCGGACGGCGCGGTCATCATCGCCGCCATCACCAGTTGCACCAACACCAGCAACCCGCGCAACGTCGTCGCCGCCGGCCTGGTCGCCAAGAAGGCCAACGCACTCGGCCTGACGCGCAAGCCCTGGGTGAAGACGTCTTTTGCGCCGGGCTCCAAGGTCGCCAAGCTGTATCTGGAAGAGGCCGGTCTACTGGCTGAGATGGAACAGCTCGGATTCGGCATCGTCGGCTACGCCTGCACCACCTGCAACGGGATGTCCGGTGCCCTGGACCCGAAGATCCAACAGGAGATCATCGACCGCGACCTCTTCGCCACCGCCGTGCTGTCGGGCAACCGCAACTTCGACGGCCGTATCCATCCCTATGCCAAGCAGGCCTTCCTGGCCTCGCCGCCGCTGGTGGTGGCCTACGCCATCGCCGGTACCGTGCGGTTCGACATCGAGCAGGATGCGCTCGGCCATGACCCGGAGGGCAACGCCATCACTCTCAAAGACCTGTGGCCGAGCGACGAGGAGATCGACGCCATCGTCGCGGCCTGCGTGAAGCCGGAGCAGTTCAAGCAGGTCTATCTGCCGATGTTCGATCTGGGCATCGTGCAGGAGGCCAAAAGCCCGCTTTACGACTGGCGTCCGCAGAGCACCTACATCCGCCGTCCGCCGTATTGGGAGGGCGCGCTGGCCGGCGAGCGGACACTGAAGGGCATGCGTCCGCTGGCGGTCCTGCCGGACAACATCACCACCGATCATCTGTCCCCGTCGAACGCCATCATGGCCGACAGCGCGGCAGGCGAGTATCTGGCCAAGATGGGTCTGCCGGAGGAGGACTTTAACTCCTACGCCACGCACCGCGGCGACCACTTGACCGCCCAGCGCGCCACCTTCGCCAACCCGCAACTGGTCAACGAGATGGCCGTGGTGGATGGCCAGGTCAAGAAGGGCTCGCTGACCCGTGTTGAGCCGGACGGCGAGGTCATGCGCATGTGGGAGGCGATCGAGACCTACATGGGACGCAAGCAGCCGCTGATCATCATCGCCGGTGCCGACTATGGGCAAGGCTCGTCCCGCGACTGGGCCGCCAAGGGTGTCCGTCTGGCCGGTGTGGAGGCGATCGTCGCCGAGGGCTTCGAGCGCATCCACCGCACCAACCTGGTCGGCATGGGCGTGCTGCCGCTGGAGTTCAAACCGGGCGTCGACCGCAAGACGCTTGGGATCGACGGCAGCGAAACCTACGACGTCGTCGGCGAGCGCACGCCGCGCGCCACCCTGACCCTGGTGATCACGCGCAAGAACGGCGAACGTGTGGAGGTGCCGGTCACCTGTCGCATCGATACCGCGGAAGAGCTGGCGATCTACGAGGCGGGCGGGGTGCTGCAGCGCTTCGCCCAAGACTTCCTGGAATCCCGCAAGGTGGCCTGAAAAAAGCCCCTCTCCCCCGCGGGAGAGGGGTTGGGGCGAGGGGGTGAGAGTGGACCAACGCCAATTCGCCAAGACCCTGCGCCAAACCATGCGGTGTTGTCAAGCATCCTGAAGACGCTGGAGTTGCCTGCTCCCCCTCTCCCCCGACCCCTCTCCCACGAGGGGAGAGGGGAGTGAATCGAGCAATCTCAGAGATCCATCGAATGTCCCATCTACCCCAGATCCGCATCCCCGCCACCTACATGCGCGGCGGCACCAGCAAGGGCGTGTTCTTCCGCCTGCAAGACCTGCCCGCGGCCGCACAAGTGGCGGGGGCAGCGCGCGATGCCCTGCTGCTGCGTGTCATCGGCAGCCCGGACCCCTACGGCAAGCAGATCGACGGCATGGGCGGGGCGACCTCGAGCACGAGCAAGACGGTCATCCTGTCCAAGAGCAACAAGCCCGATCACGACGTCGATTATCTCTTCGGCCAGGTGTCCATCGACACGGCCTTCGTCGACTGGAGCGGCAACTGCGGAAACCTCTCCGCAGCGGTCGGCTCCTTCGCCATCAGCGCCGGACTGGTCGATGCCGGCCGGCTGCCGAAGGACGGCATGGCGAGGGTGCGCGTCTGGCAGGCCAACATCGGCAAGACCATCATCGCGCACGTGCCCATGACCGACGGCGCCGTGCAGGAGACAGGTGATTTCGAGCTCGACGGCGTGACCTTCCCCGCCGCCGAGGTGCAGTTGGAGTTCCTGGACCCGGCCGACGAAGGCGATGGCGAGGGCGGCGGCTCGATGTTCCCCACCGGCAACCTGGTCGACGACCTCGAGGTCCCCGGCCTCGGTACGCTCGAGGCCACCATGATCAATGCCGGCATCCCGACCGTATTCGTCAATGCGGCGGCCATCGGCTACACCGGCACCGAGCTGCAGGACGCCATCAACAGCAATGCCGATGCCTTGAGGATGTTCGAGACGATCCGTGCCTATGGCGCGCTGCGGATGGGCCTCATCAAGGATGTCGCCGAGGCGGCGACCCGTCAGCACACGCCCAAGGTCGCCTTCGTTGCACCACCCGCAGACTACGTCTCCTCCAGCGGTAAGCAAGTCGTCGCAGGCGACATCGATCTGTGCGTACGCGCACTCTCCATGGGCAAGCTGCACCACGCCATGATGGGCACGGCAGCGGTGGCGATCGGCACCGCCGCCGCCATCCCCGGCACACTGGTTAACCTGGCCGCCGGCGGCGGGGAGCGTACGGCGGTGCGCTTCGGCCATCCCTCGGGCTCCCTGCGCGTCGGCGCGGAAGCCACCCGGGTCAATGGCGACTGGACCGTGACCAAGGCCATCATGAGCCGCAGCGCCCGGGTGCTGATGGAAGGCTGGGTGCGTGTGCCCGGAGACGTTTTTTAGTGGTTAGTGGTGAGTGGTGAGTGGTTAGAACAGAATTCTTGACCGGTAATTTAGCGACCGGAAGGCTGAAACACCGGCGCGTATCGGGTATTTCTAAAAACGATCTATTTACTCCTCTCTCCCCTCGCGGGAGAGGGGCGCAGGCTGCTCCAGCGCCTCAAGGACGCCCGACACCGATGTCCTCCTCGTCTCTCATGAGACGATTCGCCCGGCACCCGCCGGGCTTTTTTTGCCCGGGACACCAGGCAACCGGATTTCAGCGGCACGCCAAGGCGGAGACCGCGGGAGAGGATCGGAATCTTGGATACATTCGCATTGATCGATCTGTTGGCGATCGGGATCCTGCTGATCTCGGCCTTCGTGCACGGCGCCTTCGGGTTCGGGTTCCCGCTGGTCGCCACGCCGCTGCTCGTGCTCATCATGGACATGCGCGCGGCCGTGCTCCTGACACTCATCCCGACCATCGCCATCAACCTGGTCAGCATCGCCACAGAGCGCCGTTGGCTGGAAGCGCTCCGCCGCTTCTGGCCCATCCCGGTCTTCACGGCCGTGGGCAGCCTGATCGGCACGCGGATCCTGCTGAGCGTCGACCCGGAACCCTTCCGTCTGCTGCTGGCCGTAGTGTTGATCGTCTTCTTGATCCTGCAGCGCAAGCGCGGCGATGGACCCGAGCATCGGATCCCGCACTGGGGGCTGGCGCTGTTGGGATTGGGGATGGGTCTCTTGGCCGGGGTGGTGAACGTCTTCTCGCCCATCGTGGTCGCCTTCGCGCTCTACACCCGGATGCATCCGGGTCTGATGGTCGCGACCTTCAACCTGAGCTTCATCACCAGCAAGAGCGGTCAATTGACCGGATTCGCCCTGCAGGACGCACTGGATCCAACCATCATCCAGCTGGCGTTGCTGGCACTGCCCGCCGTTTTGGCTGTGTTGTGGATCGGTATTCGGGTGCGCCGCCGACTCGATCAGGGGACCTATCGGCGTTGGTTGAACCGGGCGCTTTGGGCAATCGCCATTGTGCTGATTCTCGACTCCGTCTGACGCCGACGGCACCGGCGAACGACAGGCCTAAGGCATCGATGCCTAAGGCGCTGTCGTCCTTGGCCGAGACCGGTGCCGGATCGGAGCCGCGCGGCGAGTTACTTAGGCCCCTTATGTGTAAACGACTGGAACGTGCCGACGATACGGTCTTGAATGTCCTTGGCCCACGGGGGCTGCTGCCAATTCCAGCCGATCACGATACCGATTGCCAGTGCGATGATAACGGCGAACATCTGGTCTCCTCCAGCATCATTGATGGAAAGTTAAAACCACACAACCCGTTCCTGCATGAGGCTGCATGCGCATTATCACAAAAAACATATGGATTTAAACCTTTCCGATCGACCTAAACCGCGACCAGCGCAGTATGCGATATTTTTGGGTGGGATCGGTCTCGGCAGACTCGACGACCGCTGGAGCCGGCGCGGTTTAGTCGCCACCGCAACGCAACTCAGTGCGGCTGCTCGGGCCGAAAACCGAGGATCTGCAACATCACGCCCGTCACGGCACCTCCGAGCATTCCGCCGAGGAACCCGGACGGGACAGCGCCGAGGATCTGATTTGCTGAATCCTGCGCATTGCTGCTCAACATCGTCGAGGTCGTACCGCCGACGATCCAAACGCTGGCCCCGACCACGGCCGCGATGAGTCCGGCGACCACGGGCGCCGACAAGACCGACGGAAACCAGCGGGCGCTGCGCGCGACCAGCCAGCGCTCGGAGACCTGGAAGAAGGTCCCGACCAAGGCCACGACGCCTGCCGACAGGACGAACATGCTGAACCGGATGCCGAGCGAAGCGAATACGAACGCCATGATACCGCCGGCCAAAATACCGGCAATCAGTCCCGTCAGCGTCTCGGCGAGCGGCCGGCCTCCGCCGGTGATCATCCAGGCATAGAACAGGCCCGCAAGGATCCCGCCCGCACCCGCCGTCCCGGCGATCCAAAGGAGTTCGACACTCTGTCCGCTGACGATCAAATACCCGATGGACGCCAAGATACCCGCCATGGCACCCATGAGTGCGACAGGCATGGCGCTGTAAAAAGCCGATGTCGTCATGGCCGCTGCTGCCGCCGCGATCACCAAAGGCTGCCAACCCGCGAGGCCGAGAACAGAGAGGACCTGGTACAGACCGCCGAACAATGCTCCGAACAGCGCCCCCGCGAGACCCCATACAAAGAGTGTCGTAATCATGGATGCAATCGTGTCCTTCACGCGGATGTCCCCTCGGTAAACCGGCTCGGTATTCTTCTTAAAATCACGCGGGGTCCATCATGCGGGGCGACCTGCCGGACGACACCGGGATCCATGACGGCCATTGCGTGTGCGGCCAAGAACGCCACTATAGTCCAGCGCTGCTCGAGGTCATAGGGAGGCTGCCGAAACGCCGAAACGACAAGGGCCAGCGATCGCGGCCCGAAAACGCCGGATCGAGGATCACGATTGCACGCCCCGCGGAAAACCGGTATGACTCCACTCACCCGCCCAGGATCCCGACCCAGGCATGCCCACACAACCCGAGAACGGCAGGCGACGCATCATCCTCGACGAGGAGCGCGTGTTTTACGACGGCTACTGGATCAAGTCCTATAAGCCGCCCGGCGATACGCTCGAGACCAAACGTCGCCTGATCCAAGCGCTCACCCGACGCCTGTTCAATCATGTCGAGCACGGCATCAACATCCCGGGTTCGCGGCTCGACGAGGCACGCCTGGCCTATACCTCGGAAACCGATCCGGAGCGCAAGCGGGTCAACGGGGCCATGCTGGCCGGTGCGCTCTTCAACCGTGCCGCGGATATTTTCACCTGTCTCGTCGATCTGCAAGCCGCCGGGGTGGAGATCGGCGCCGACAACAGCCTGATGCGTGAGTGCGGAGATTGCCTGCTACAAGCATTGGAACTCGGAAAGCTGGTTCGGCATCGCAGCGGAGACGAGGGGATCGACGAGCTCTGGGGCGAGCCGTTCAAGGCGTTTTCCATGACGATCGAGGACTTCTACGACAGCCGTTACCTGAAGATCGCCATGACCATGCGCGACATCGATCGCATCGCAACAGTCCTGAAGGACACCTTTGCGGGCAGTCGCCAGATGACCGATATCGATCCGAAGATCGACGCGTTGGCCGACGCAGCCAAACGCAAGTGCGAGATCCTGCGCACCGACCCGGCGATTTTCGATGTCTGGCCGACCTTCGCGGTCGCGATGGATCGACTCGGCCGAATGGCCCCGGTGCTGCCCTGCGACGCGAGCGCCACAGCCACGCGCGAGGCGATGGACGCTGTCGCACTCTTGCGTGACGGAACCGAGCTCATCGGTTCCATCGTACGCGCACGGGTGCCGATGCCCAAAAGCACGCGCGAGTTTATCGATCGCTGCCTTGTGTTTCGCGTGACGTTTTTCGGTCCTCCCGCGGGCCTGACCGACGCCGAGACCAGTCGCCTCCTGCCCGCCTCATGCCAAGAAGAGCGGCTCGAGGCTCAAGAGCGAGCGCCCTGACGCCGTTCACGCGGCGCTGCGAAGACACCGACAACATGCTCGTTTATATCCACGGACTCAACAGCTCGAGCCGATCCTTCAAGGCCAATCGCCTTCGCGAGCGCTTGGCCCCGCATCCGGTCGTCGCCCTCGACTACCCGGCGCACCGCCCGGCGGATGCCGTCGCCGTTTTATCGGACTTTTTCGCCACGTTTCGCGAGCAGCACGAGTGCATCGAGCCCACCGTGGTCGGGAGCTCTATGGGCGGCTTCTACGGCCAATACCTGGCCCGCCGGTTTCGGTTCTCGCATCTGTACATGATCAATCCGGCACTCACGCCCTGGAATCTTTTCCGAGAACACATCGGCGAGACCATGACCACGGCGGAGGGCGAGCAGTATCGAGTCAGCGAAGACCTGATCGAGAGCACCCGACCCTACGGCGTCGCTGATCCCTGCGACGGCACGCCGAGCACCCTGTTCCTGGAGCGCGGCGACGAGGTCATCGATTCGCGCATCGCCGAGCGCATCTATGCCGCGTGCGGCCGTCTTATGATCTGGGAGGGCGGAGATCATGCGTTTCAGCATCTCGACGAGGCGATCGAGACGATCCGAGCCCACCTTGACGGCCTCGACCGGACCGACCCCTGATTTCAGCCGGCGCGCCTGCGTGATCGGCAGGCGAGACGTCAGGGGACGCCGACGCGAAACAACTGATCCACGATATGAAAGCCGGCGACGTAGGTGCCGATCCCGGAGCCGAGGGTACTGAAGAGAAACACCAGAAAGACGCGGGCGACACGGTTGTGCCACCAGCCGCGCAAGGTCGCGACATCGAGACGCAGCCGGCCGAAATCCGATACCCTGGGCTTGCGCATCGAAAGCTCGACTGCACCCGTCACCATCCCGGCACCGATGGTCGGGTTCAGCGATGTCAGCGGCGCAGCGAGAAACGCAGCCACCACTGTCAAGGGGTGTCCGCCGGCCAGCAAGGCACCCAAGGCGGAAAGACCCCCGTTGATGACGACCCAGGCCGCGACCAGTCCCCACCCCAAGCTGGTGCTCTGTGAAAAGCCGAAGGCAAAGCCGCTCAAGATCAACACGACCAGACCCCACGACAGGATGCGCGGCCAACGGCTCGGCGGGGGGACCTCCTCGAGCGCCCGCGTGATCGCGGAGGGGGCGGCGGCCTCCTTCTCCAACGCCTCGGCGATACCCTTCAGGTGCCCGGCACCCACGACGGCCAAGACACGCTTCACGCCCGCCCGCGCAGGCTCGCTGCGCAGCTTTGCGGCCATGTAACGGTCGCGCTCCTCGATCAGGGGGACGAACAGATCCCGCCGATCATGGGCAAACTCGGCAAATGTCGTCTCCAGGACGTCACCCTCCTTGAGCCGCTCGATCTCCTCCTCGCTGACCTTCTCCGAGGTCAGCATGGCGGCCAAGAGCCCCGTGAAGAGGGTGTAGCGTTTCCACCAGCTGAGATTGGCCGAGATGCGTTTCAGGGTGACGCCGATCTCCCGATCGATCAGCAGGACCGGCAGACCCAACTCTTTAGCGACGCGCACCGCCGTGCGCTGCTCGGCACCGGGCTCGATGCCGAACTGATCCGCCAGACGTTGCTGATAGGCCGACAAGGCGAGATTGGCAACCACCATGTAGACGCGCCGCTGGCGGATGACCGAAAAGAGGTCCATCTCCGACAGCGACTTGGGATCCATCAAGGCACCGAAGCGACTGGGACACAGCTCCACGGCCACCGCGTCGTACACACCGCTCTGCAGCAGGGCGCGGACCTCTTCCTCGCTGGCGCGCGAGACGTGGGCGGTTCCGAGAAGCGTGAGCCGCACATCGGCAACGACGATCTCGCGTTTCGGCTCGATGGATTCAGGCATCGCTATTGAGGACCGGCTAGGGGTAGAACATTCGGCCAGGAATGATACCGCAGATCGCGAGGCGTGCCCCGACGTTGGTCGCGCCCCGGGGCTTGGCTTATCATCCCGGGATGATGCACACGCACATGAGATCGAACTTCGAGGGCACGATGGCTCCACCGAAAGGTTCACGGCACCGGCCGCAAGCGCCCGGGCACATCACGCGCTGGAGCGTCGTGCCGATGTTTGCCCTGCTCCTGACCAGCCTCTCGGGCGCCGGCTGCGCGGTTGTGGAGAAGGACCGTCGGGCCGTCGCACTCCAGGCCGCCACCAGCGGCTATCAGTCCGCCCTGCGCTGGGGCTATTACGAGACGGCGCTCGGTTTCCTGCATCCGGATCAACGCAAAACCGAGGCGCTCCCGGAGATCTTCGACGAGCTGCGCGTGACCGGCTACGACGTCACCCAGCCGCCGGTCATCCAAGCCGACGAGAGCGCCAATCAGGTCGTCGTCATCGACTATTTATTCGAGGACGCCCAGGTCGTCAAGCAGCTGACCGACCGACAGGTCTGGCGGTGGGACGCAGTGACCAACACCTGGTGGCTGCAATCGGGTCTACCCCGGTTCGAACCGGCCGGAACGCGCCGAGCGACCCGCTAGCGCGGCTCATGGTCTCCAATCCCGGCCTCGGACCCGCCACGCGCTTCCTGGTTGCCGCAGCGGCCTTCATCGTCGTTGTTGCGGGCATGCGGGCGGCATCATCCCTGATCACGCCATTTCTGCTCGCGGTCTTCATCGCCGTCATCGCAACACCACCGCTGCGCGAACTGCGCCGTCGCGGTGCGCCCAACTGGGCCGCGATGCTGCTGGTGGTCCTGGCGATCAGCGGTCTCGGCAGCGTTCTCGCCATCCTGGTCGCGGGATCGCTCGACGGCTTCCAGGAGAGCCTCCCGGAGTACCAGGAACGCCTCAAGCTCCTCGTGGACGACCTCGCGCGATGGCTCGACGGCGTCGGCCTGCATACCTCGCGCGAGGCCCTGCAAACCTATATCGATCCCGCGCGCGTCTTGGGGCTGGCGGGAGACCTGGTATCCGGACTCAGCGGCGTGCTCGCGAACGCCTTTCTCATCCTGCTCACCGTGGTCTTCATCCTGCTCGAGGCCGCCGGGCTGCCGGCCAAGCTGCGGGCCGCGCTCGTCTCGCCCGAAACCTCCACGCAACGGATGCATATCGTCCTCGACAGCATCAACCGCTATATGGGGATCAAGACCTTAACCAGCGCGGGGACCGGCGTCGTGATCTGGGCGTGGCTGACGATCCTCGGGGTGGACTATGCCGTGCTTTGGGCCTTAATCGCCTTTTTGTTGAACTTCGTCCCCACGATCGGCTCCATCCTGGCCGCGATTCCGGCGGTCCTGCTCGCGCTCGTCCAGATCGACCTGCAGAGCGCCGTCCTCGTTGCCCTCGGCTATATTGTGGTGAACACCCTGGTCGGAAGCATCCTCGAGCCGAAAATCATGGGCTACGGACTCGGCCTCTCCACCTTGGTGGTCTTTGTCTCGTTGGTGTTCTGGGGATGGGTTCTGGGACCGGTCGGCATGTTTCTGTCCGTGCCTCTCACCATGTCGCTGAAGATCGCGCTGGACGCCAACCCGCAGACACGTCCGATCGCCGTCATGCTGGGGCCGGAGATCAGAGAGCCGCATCGAGACCGCCCGACCGGACCTCTCGAGCGATGATGGAGCGGCGCCGGATTCGCGGAATGTCTTAAACTGCACCGGCTCCAATGGTCGTCAAGTCTGCCGGGGCCGATCCCATCCTAAAGACATCGCATACCGCGCTGAGCGCGGTTTAAGGCCCGGAGACCAGCTTCAACCCGACGATGCCGAGCACGATCATGCCTACGAAGAGAAAGCGCAGCAGGGTGGCCGGCTCGGCGAAGAGGACGATTCCGATGGCAAAGGCCCCGACGGCGCCGATACCCGTCCAAACCGCGTAGGCCGTGCCCATGGGAATACTCTTCTGCGCGACGAGCAAGCAGGCGCCGCTCGCCACCATGCAGAAGACGGCGAATCCGATCCAGCCCCAGCGCAGGCCGGCGTCCGTCATCCCGAGCTTCAGGCCGACGGGCCAACCCCACTCGAAGATACCGGCGACGACGAGATAGAGCCAAGCCATAAGCGATCCCAACCGACATCGCCTCGCGACGGTGCAGCGATCGCCGAGCCTCGAGTGACGGTGAATAAAACGATCCGCGCGGGACGCGGCGGCCGACCGATGCGGCGTACCCGCGACAACGAGAGCCCGGGACACCGCCCGCCCTGCGCGGGAGGGCGGGCCCGGACGGGGCGACGCGTCGGTTCCTTAGGCGTCGGAGAACATGGCCTCCAGACGCTCGATCTCGGCACGCACGGCGTCGGAGACTGACTCCTTCATGGCAGACAGCTTGTCCATCGACTCGCGCGCCATCTCCTCCTTATCCTCCGCCAGGAAGCTCTTGACCTGCTCGATCATTGCCTTGGCTTCCTGCTCGGCTTGGTCACGCACCGCCTCGGCCCGCTCCATCGCCGCATCCGCAGCTTCCGAGGCCGCATCCTTGGTTTCGGCCGCAACCTCACCGGCACGATCCGAGGCATCCTTCGCCGCATCGACCGCTTGGTCGAGCACTCTCGCCTCTTCCGCGGGCGGCGCGGCGGCCTCCTCGACCGGAGCTTGGTCCTGGCCGCAAGCGGCAAGACCCAGCGCGGTACATGACACGATAAGGGCCGACAAAATACGTCTCTTCATCTCGGTCACTCCGTTGTTGTCGAAGGGCCGATATTATATACCGAGCACACGTGAGTTTTCGCCGCATTGCGCCCGTTACACTTGAGGAGCTGTTTGAATGAGCAATCTGCTCGCCGTCTTTTTTCTGCTCTTGCTCGGCTGGTTCTGGCTCGACACCATGCGCGCGCGGGAGATCGCGACCGAGATCTGCAAGACCGCCTGCCGTCAACGGGATCTGCAGTTTCTGGATCAAACGGTCGCCATGCGACGACTTGGCCTGGCCTGGCGTTCGGAAGGCTTGAGGATGCGCCGCGTCTATCGTTTCGATTTCAGCGAAGAAGGCGTCGGACGCCGCAGCGGTTATCTGGTGATGCGGGGAATGACCCTCGAGGATCTGAGCTTCGGGTTACCGACGCAGGCGCAGGACGCCTGATTTCCGGAAAAGGATCTACCGGCAGAGCCGCAACCAGGAAAAGTGGCCGAAGGCTCTACTCGTTGTCGTTGTCGTTGTCGTTGTCGTTGTCGTTGTCGTCATCGGATTCCGGACGCACACGACAACGACAAATTCTGCGACGGTTTGCTCGAGACTGACGGCATCGGAGACTCGATGCCTTCCAGGCACTCGCTGTCGGGATGATTACTCCCGGAAATCACGTTAAACCCCGTCCAGTGCGGGATGCATCATTTGTTGGAATGGCTCGGCCTCGCTCGGACCTTACTTGACGACCTTCAGCGTCGGACCACCGCCCTTCCCTTTTCCTTTACCTGAAGGGGCTTTGGGATTTTGGGGGCCTTGGGGACTCTGGATACCCCGAGGCGAACCGACCGATCGTGGCTTGCTTCGCTTCTGCTCGACGTGTGCAGTGGAGTCCGGCTCGGCCTCGGGCTCGCCGGGAAGCGGATAGGCCAGCTCGGGGAAAACCATCCCCTGGCCGTTCTCGCGCGTGAAGATGCCCAGCACCGCTTCCACGGGGAAGTAAACATCCCGAGCCACGCCGCCGAAACGCGCGTTGAACTCGATCTGCTCGTTTCCCAGGACCAGCGCGCGCACCGCGCTCGGGGACAGGTTGAGCACCAGACGCTCCTCCTCGACGAACTCCTTCGGAGCCTGCACCCCGGGATAACGGACATCCACCACCAAATGCGGCGTCATATCGTTGTCCAGGATCCACTCGTAGATCGCCCGGATCAGATAAGGCTTCGTCGATGTCATGGTGTCGGTCTCGCTCTCCATCGGGCCCTCCATCAGGACAGGTCCGCGATCATCTCCTTCTCGGCCTCGGTGAGGCTCTTACGGAAGGCATCGCAGGCAAAGATGCGTCGCATATAGACCCGCAACGCCTCGGCCTGGGGCGGCAGCTCGATACCCAGGACCGGCAGTCGCCACAGGAGCGGCGCGATGCAGCAGTCGACCAGAGAGAACTCGTCGTTCATGAAGAAGGTATGAGCACCGAAGACCGGCGCTGTGACGGCCAAGCTCTCGCGTAGCTCCTTGCGTGCCTGTTCCGCCTCGGTCGGACTCCCGAGCCGAATACGGCCCATCAGGGTGTACCAATCCCGATCGATGCGATACATGAACAGCCTGGCGCTCGCACGCGAGACGGGATCGACGGGCAGCAGCGGGGGATGGGGGAAACGTTCGTCGAGATACTCCATGATGATGCGCGACTCGTAGAGCCGCAGATCCCGATCGACAAGCGTCGGAACGGTCCCGTAGGGGTTGAAGTCCATCACCTCCGCCGGAAGGTCGTGTGCGTCGACGTCAACCACCTCGACTGCGATACCCTTCTCGGCGAGCACCATCCGAACACGATGGCAGTAAGGACAGGTGGGATCGGAAAATAGCGTCATCACGGATCGTCTACTCGCAGCCACAGCCATTCTTCCCTTCTCCAGCATGTGGACAAAGCCCGGTCGGGCCCGAGGAACTGATATCGCCGACCGTCCGGGTCAGCTGCCTTGAGCATTGCGCTCGTCTGTCGAACAGTGAATCGGAAGCGTCGAGCCGGAAGCAATCGCTTCCGGCTCGACCCGCAAAACGGAGAGAACAGGCGTCGGCCTCGGCAAATCGAGGCCGACGCGATACGCGACAACCGCTAGTGGACGTCTTTCCAGTATTCCTTCTTCAGCGCAAAGGCCACGATGAAGAAGAGGCCGAGGAACAGCAGGACATAGATCCCCATCCGGCGCCGTTCCATTTGGCTCGGCTCACCCGCGTAGGTGAGGAACGCGGTGATGTCTCGCACCATGGTGTCGTATTGCTCGGGGGCCAGACTTCCGGGTTGCGCCAGCTTCACGCCGGCGATGGTCGGCTCGTGTCCGGCATGCTCTTCGACGATCGCCTCCTGCACGCCCTGCAGATCACCGAGCACGTGAGGCATACCCACCAAGGGGAAGATCACGTTGTTCACGCCGTAAGGCCGCGTGGGATCCGCGTAGTAGCTCTTCAGGTAAGTGTAGACCCAGTCCGGGCTGCGCCAGCGCGTCACCAAGGTGAGATCCGGCACCGCCGTGCCGAACCAGACCTCGCCGTCGGCAGGACGCATCGAGTTGACCATCATATCGGTCGGCTGGGCATCGCCGAACAGCAGATTCTCGCGGAGAACCTTGTCGTCGATCCCCAGATCGTCCGCCATGCGTGAATAACGCATGTGGCTGAGTGAATGACAGGCCATGCAGTAGTTGACGAAATACTTGGCCCCGCGCTGCAGTGAAGCCTGATCGCTCAGATCGATATTGGCTTTCTCCAACTTGACGTGGCCACCGGCGGCGAAGCCGACGGCGGGCAGGAGCAACGCCAGTGCGGCGATGATCAGCTTTCTCATGAGGTCACCCTCTCCGGAACGGGCTTGGTCTTGTCGATCGAGCTGTAGATCGGCATCAGCAGGAAGTAGGCGAAGTAGATGGACGTGAAGATCTGCGACAACAGGGTCAGGAAGGGATCGACCGGTTGCAGGCCGAGCCAAGCCAACACGATGAAGGAGATCGCGAACAGCCCCGTCATCACCTTGAAGATCGGCCCCTTGTAGCGCATCGACTTGACCTTGCTGCGGTCCAGCCACGGCAACACGAAGAGGATCAGGATCGCCGCGAACATCACGACCACGCCGGGGAACTGGGATCCGTACATCGGCGGCACCGCCCGCAACATCGCGTAGTAGGGCGTGAAGTACCACACCGGAGCAATGTGCTCGGGGGTCTGGAAGGGGTTGGCCGGCTGGAAGTTCGGGGCCTCGATAAAGAGTCCGCCCATGGTCGGTGCGTAGAAGACGATGGCCGAGAAGATCGCGAGGAACACGACCACGCCGACCAGATCCTTCACCGTGTAGTACGGATGGAAGGGGATCCCGTCCGCGGGCGCCTTGTCGCTCCAGCGATTACCCTTCGGGCCTTCCTTGATCTCGACCCCGTCCGGGTTGTTGGAGCCGACATGGTGGAGTGCAACGATGTGCAGGAAGACCAGGGCGGCCAACACGAACGGCAAGAGGAAGTGGAAGGCGAAGAAGCGATTGAGCGTCGTATCCGAGATGACGTAGTCGCCACGGACCCAGACCGCAAGATCGTCGCCGACGACGGGAACGGCCGCGAACAGATTCACGATGACCTGTGCACCCCAGAACGACATCTGTCCCCAGGGCAGGAGATAGCCGAAGAAGGCGGTCGCCATCATCGCCAGATAGATCACGACACCGATGATCCACAGCAGCTCGCGCGGTTTGCGGTAGGAGCCCCACAGCAAGGCGCGGAACATGTGCAGATAGATGACGATGAAGAAGGCGGATGCGCCCGTAGAGTGGATGTAGCGAATCAACCACCCCCACTCGACATCGCGCATGATGTATTCGACCGACGCGAAGGCATCCATGGCCGACGGCTTGTAGCTCATCGCCAACCAGAGGCCGGAGACGATCTGGATCACCAGCGTCAAGATCGCCAGCGAGCCGAAAAACGACCAGAAGTTGAGGTTCTTCGGGGCGTAATACTCGGAAAGGTGTGCCTTCCAGGTCTCCGTCAGCGGGAATCGCTTATCGATCCAGCTGAGGTTCTCGGACTTTTCTGCGCTCATCAAGCCGCTCCTCGATCCTCACCGACCAAGATGGTGGTGTCATTGATGTAGGTATGCACGGGAATCACCAGATTTGTAGGGGCCGGAACACCCTTGAACACCCGGCCGGCAAGGTCGAACCTGGAGCCGTGGCAGGGACAGAAGAAGCCGCCGCGCCATGCCGCTCCCATGTCGTCGGGGGCGAACTCCGGCCGGAAGGTCGGAGAGCAACCCAAGTGCGTACAGATCCCGATAACGACAAAGTATTGCTCCTTGATGGAGCGCGTCGCGTTTTGGCAATACTCCGGCTGCTGCGGCAAGTCGGATGCCGGATCGACCAACTGGCCGTCCAGTGTCGGCAAGGCCTCGAGCATCTCCGGCGTGCGGCTGACGACCCAAACCGGTTTACCGCGCCATTTGACGCGCAGGATCGCGCCCGGTTCCAGTTGGCTGATGTCGGCCTCGACCGGCGCACCCGCGGCACGCGCCTTGGCGCTCGGGTTCATCGACGCAATAAATGGTACGAGGGCGAAGCCGGCTCCGACGGCTCCGACCACGCTGGTCGCGGCGACAAGCACACGCCGCCTGGTTTTGTTCACGCCTTGTGCGCTCATAAGCCACTAACCCCCGGCTGGCGCGAGCCCCATAGACAGCTTATCGGCTGGCGGCTCACGCATGGTCATGAAATGAAGATCAGAATATGCCGATTCTCTACAAAATCGACCGGGCATTGTCTTGTATTCCGGTCGGATCGGTCAAGGCAAAGCGGCCGAACCCCGAGCGGATGATCGGACTAGGCCGGATTGTCGATCTCGATGAAGCAATGCTCCAGCCCGAACCGATCGGCAAGGTGCGCACCCAGGGCCTGAACCCCATAGCGCTCGGTCGCATGATGTCCGGCCGCGATGAAGGCGACCCCGAGCTCGCGCGCCGCGTGGGTCGTCTGCTCCGAGATCTCTCCGCTCACATAGGCATCGACGCCGAGCGCGGCCGCCTGCTCGATGTATCCTTGGCCGCCGCCTGTACACCAAGCGATCCGCTCGATCCGCTCTCGGCCCGCGGCGATCAGGGTCGCAGGGCGCCCCAAGCGCTCCGAGACCCGAGCAGCGAAGACCTCCGGCGAGCACCCGAAGTTCAAACGCCCCGACCACAAGACCCCTCGGCGATCCGCCACGGGCTCGGCATCGACCCACCCGAGGTGCGCAGCCAAGGCGGCGTTGTTGCCCACCTGCGGATGCGCGTCGAGCGGGAGATGATACGCGATCAGGCTGGTTCCGGCCTTGAATAATCGCCTTGCGCGCCGCCCCTTCATCCCGACGAGACAGGGCGCCTCGTTCTTCCAAAACCACCCGTGGTGGACCAGAATCGCGTCCGCACCCCATGCAATCGCGGCCTCGATCAATGCTTCGCTCGCCGTCACGCCGCTGGCCAAGCGCGTAATCGGACGCTCGCCTTCGAGCTGCAAGCCGTTCGGCGCGTAGTCATCGAAATCACCGGCGGCGAGAAAACGATCGCAGTAAGCGACCAATGCGTAAGGATCGACCATGGTTTAGAATCGCGCTCGGACAAACAGCCGATCCCTCGGCTCCATCGCCGGAGATCCCCGCGGAGACCCCCGCGGCCGCTTAGATTAATCGCATGCTCAAGATAGGTCCAACCACCCTTCTGATCACGGCCCTCGTCGGCGGGGCCTCGGGCTCGGCCGTGACGCTCTTGCTGGCCCCGCCGGGATCGGACCCGGTGGCGCAGCACGACACCGCGGGCACGGCGGCGAATCTGCGCGACGACCTGCCGACCTTTGCTCGGGCGGTGTCGCGCGTCGCGCCGGCCGTCGTGAGCATCTTCGCGACACAGACCGAACTCGGGCCGCCGCGATCGACCTTGCCGACCTATCCGGGACTCCACCACGCACCGCCCGGGGCAGCCGCCTCCCGCACCGGACTGGGCTCGGGGGTGATCCTGTCGCCCGACGGGCTCATCCTGACCAACCGCCATGTCGTGCAGGACGCCGATCGCATCCGCGCGGTGCTTGCCGACGGGCGCTCGCTTGCGCTCACGCTCATCGGGGTCGATGCGGATACCGACCTCGCCGTGCTCAAGGCCGACGCGCAGGGGCTGCCCACGGCGCCGATCGGAGACTCCCGCGCCCTGCGCGTCGGCGACCTGGCGCTGGCGATCGGCAATCCGTTCGGGGTCGGCCAGACCGCCACCATGGGAATCATCGGCGCGACCGGGCGCGGCGAGCTGGGCATCACGAGCATCGAGAGCTTCATCCAAACCGATGCCGCCATCAATCCGGGCAATTCGGGCGGCGCACTCGTGAACGCACAGGGCGAGCTCATCGGCATCAACACCGCCATCTTCACCGAGACCGGAACGGCGCAGGGGGTCGGTTTCGCCATCCCGGCCGAGATCGCGATCGAGGTGGCGCACGCGCTCGTCTCGCAGGGTCAGGTCACGCGCGGATGGATCGGTCTGAGCGGGCGCAGCGTGACCCCGGAGCTGGCCGAGTCGTTCGGGTTGCGCTCGGCGCGCGGAGTGCTGGTCGCCTCCACCCTTCGCGACAGTCCGGCGGCGCAGGCCGGTCTACGCCCTGGCGACGTGGTGACCCGAATCGACGACCGGGACGTCGCCACGGTGCAGGATCTGCTCGACGCGGTCGCCGGCGCCGGCCCGCATACCGCCTTGAGCCTGGAGGTCTGGCGCGGCAGCGAGCGCATCCTCACACGCGCCACCACCGACACCCGTCCTCCGCAGGCGGAGTAATCGGGCGGCGACGACACCTGCCTTGCGAGCAGGCTCCGCTCAGGCAAACCTCAGCCCTCGGCGTTCGATCCCGTCGCGACCAGGTCGTCCAACAACGGCAGCACACGCGCATCCAATAACCACGACAAACCGTCAAGCTCGGAATAACGGCCCGACACCTCGCGCACATAGCCGAGGGTTCGCGGTATGTCGGCGAGATAGTGCGGTTTGCCGTCGCGTCGATGCAACCGCGCGAAGATCCCGCAGGCCTTCAGGTGCCGCTGCACGCCCATGAGATCGAGCCAGCGCAGAAAGCGCCCGAGATCGTCCTCGTGAAATACACCGCGTTCACGGGCGAGATGGAAATAGCCCGAGGCCCAATCGGTGACGCGCTCGACCGGCCATGCGATGTAGCAGTCGCGCAGCAGCGAGACCAGATCGTAGGTGACAGGCCCCAGCACAGCGTCTTGAAAATCCAGGATACCGGGGTTGCCCGCATCGGTCAGCATCAGATTGCGCGAGTGATAGTCGCGATGAACGCAGACCCGCGGCTGCTCCAGGGCGCTCGCCACGAGCCGATCCTCCACCCGCGCGAGCGCGGCGGATTCTTCCGGCGAGAGCACGAGGCCCGGCAACGACGTCAGAAACCACTCGCGAAACAGACCCAGCTCCCGGCGCAAAAAGGCATCGTCGTAGCTCGGCAGGCCATCCGTCGGGCCGCGCGCCTGGATGATCGCCAAAGCGCCCAGCGCGTCGCCGTAGAGGCGCTCGGCCGTGTCCTCGGTCAGCTCGCCCAGATACACCCGCTCACCGAAATCGGTGAGCATGAGAAAACCATGGGCGCGATCCTCCGCATGGATCTCGGGCGTGTTGAGCCCGACCGCGCGAAACCGTCGCGACAGATCGGCGAAGCGTCCGCAGTCCTCGAGTTCCGGGGGCGCATCCATCAGCACCCGCGTGGTGCCGCCATGAAAGAGCCGCCAATAGCGACGAAAACTCGCGTCCGACGAGGCAGGCGCGAGCGCGAAGTTATCCGACCCCAAGATCCCCGCCGCCCAGCGGCGCATAGACTCATATCGATCAGACACGGACACCCCGATCAGACGCGTCGGCGACGCGGACCGACCGGCCCGCGACAGGTTCAAGATTGCTGAGCTTCTACAGATGTGCCATGGTTGCAGGTTCATGCGAACCCGTCCACCGATCCGAGACCCCGACCTTGGACCGCCGCCGGCTTGAGTCGACCTGACATCCAACGTGCGCCTCGTTTCACTGGCCATCATCCTCTGTGCCGTCGCCGCGACCGCGGGAGCCGACGACCGCCCGACGGTCGAGACGACCGGCGCATCGCAGACCGCCGCACGCCCGAGCCCGGCCCCCGACCCGACCGGCGATCCGGTCGCTCACCCCGATGGCCCGCGCGATGGTCCGACCGATATCGGGATCGCAGACCCGCGTACGCCGACGGCGAGCGCCGCGACCATCGCCGCCCCCGTTACCCTGCCGCCGCTGCAACCTCTGATTCCGGATCCACAGGGCGGCGTGCTGCAGGAGCTCGATCGCCACGATCCGCGGGGCGACTCGGATGACGCCCTGCCCCTGCTCGTGTCTCCCCTAGACCCGAAAACAGATGCTCCGGCCGTCGAATTCGCACCGCGCGCACTCGAGTTGCCGGATGCCTGGGATCCGCGACTGCACGCCGATCTCCCCTGGGAGTTTTGTGGACCACGCTCCGGCGCGGCCGGGTTCACCGGCCCCGCGGCCCCGACGGGCACGGAAGGCATTCCGGTCGAGATCATCGCCGATCGCGTCGACTACGACCGCAATACCGAGGTGATTCAGTTAAGAGGCGGCGTCGATGTCGTTCAGGCCGATCAACGTCTGGTCGCCGATCTGTCGACCTACGACCGGCGCAGCGGTCGGCTCGACGCGAGCGGAGATGTCTTCCTCGAAACGCCTGGACTGCGCATCCAAGGGGACAAAGCGGATTACAATGTCCTGACCCGCCAGGGTACGATCGGCACGGCGCGCTATCGGCTCTCGGGCAGCGCGAATCTGCTCGGCACCGCCGAGGAGGCCGAGATCCTCTCCGAGCAGCAAAGCCGGTATCGCAACATCACCTACACCACCTGCCCGCCCGGCAATGCGGATTGGTCGATCAAGGCGCGCGATCTCAAGCTCGATCAGGAAAGCGGCATGGGCTACGCCCATCACGCCCGCATCCGTATCGGCAAGATCCCGGTGCTCTACACACCCTACATCTTCTTCCCGATCGACGATCGGCGCCGCAGCGGCTTTCTGATTCCGAGCTTCGGCTCGTCCAACACCACCGGCACCGACGTCAGCATCCCCTACTACTGGAACATCGCCCCGAACATCGACGCGACCATCACCCCGCGCATCATGAGCACACGCGGCCTGATGATGGGCACCGAGCTGCGCTACCTCGATCGCTTCCAGCAGGTGGAGATCAACGCGGAGGTCCTGCCCGAGGACCGTCGTGCCACCGAACTCGGCACACGCGGGGCGTTGCGGATCGAGCAAACGGGGCGGCTCGGCCCGCGCTGGGCGAGCGCAATCGATTTTGCATCGGTCTCGGATGACCAATATCTGCAGGACTTCGGCAATCGCCTGGACGCCACGAGCCTGCGCAACCTCGTTCAGCGCGGCGACATCTACTATGCCGGCGAGGGCTGGCGTGCACTCACGCGCGTGCAGCAGTTTCAGACCATCGACGCCGCGATCCCGCCCGCGAATCGCCCTTACGGACAGATGCCGCACGTCGAGCTGGACTATTTTCCGCAACGCTGGAACGACCTGATCGAGTACAGCCTCACCGGGCAGTACGACTTCTTCGACCACGGCAGCCGCGTCCACGGCAATCGCCTGGTCGCGGTTCCGACCCTGCGCATCCCGCTGCGGCGCAGCTTCGGGCAGATCCTGCCGCGCGCGCGTCTTTACTACGCCGGCTACGATCTGACCGACCAAACCCCGGGGCTGCCGGCGCGCCAATCCTACGCGATCCCGAGCTTCGACCTGGACGGCACCCTCGTCTTCGAGCGCGATACCGCCTGGTTCGGCACACCGACACTCCAGACCCTGGAGCCGCGGATCTACTATGTGCTGACCTCCTTCGAGAACCAGTCCAACGCACCCTTGTTCGACACCACTCCGCTGGACTTCTCCTTCGCCAGCCTGTTTCGCCCGAACCGCTTCACGGGTTACGACCGCATCGGCGACGAGAACCGGCTGACCCTCGGCCTGACCTCGCGCACCATCGCCAATCAGACCGGACAGGAGCTTTTTCGGGCGAGTGTCGGTCAGATCTATTTCTTCGAGGATCGTCGCGTCCAGTTGACCGGCAACTCGATCGAGGACGATGTTCAATCCTCCGTCGCCGGTGAATTCGCCGCCCGGATCAGCGACGATTGGAGCGCACGGGCGAGCCTGCAATGGAACCCCAACGACACCGAGGCACCTTGGGAGAAACGGGTCCTGCAACTGAGATATGCGCCGAGCGAGGACAGTCGGCTGAACCTCGCCTACCGCTTCAACTACGGCGACCAGCCCGATCTGCGCTACGAGGACACCGACATCTCGCTGCAGGTGCCGATCGGTCCACAGGTGAAGCTCGTCGGACGCTGGCTCTACTCGATGCTCTACGACGAAACGGTCGAGGCCTTTGCCGGTATCGAGTTCGGCCGCTGCTGCTGGCGCCTGCGGGTGCTCGGCCAACATCTTCAAACCGGCAACGACAGCGGCAACACCAGCCTGATGCTGCAGGTCGAGCTTGCCGGACTCGGCTCATTCGGAAATCAGATCGACAAACTCCTGGAACGAGGCATCTATGGTTATCACACGGACTAGCCGCCGATATGACAGGGCGCAAGCCTATCGCCGTCGTGTCGCCGTCGGCTCACTCCTCGCGTGCCTGCTGATCGCATCGGCGCCGGCGTCGAGCCAGACGTCCATCCAAGAGCTGGACGCCATCGTTGCGATCGTCAACGACGACGTCGTCGTGCGCAGCGAGCTCAACACCGAGATCGACCTGATCCTGCCCCAGATGCAGAGGGCGGGCACCACCCCGCCGCCGCGCTCCCAGCTCGAAAAACAGGTGCTCGACCGACTCATCCTCAAACGCCTGCAAGACCAGCGCGCTCGCGACCTGGGGATCCAGGTCGAGGAGGCCACACTCAACGAGGCCCTGACCAACATCGCCCAGCGCAACGGTCTGAGTCTCGAAGAGCTGCAGGCCACGCTCGAAGCCGGAGGGATTCGCTTCGCCGATTTCCGCGAAGACACCCGCTCCCAGATCGTCACCAGCCGTCTCCAAAACCAGGAGGTGGTCAACAAGATCCAGATCACCGACCAGGAGATCGACCGCTTTCTCGAGCGCGAGTCGAGCCGCCTCGTCGAGCGCGAGCAGGTCCGGCTGCAGCACATCCTGATCGCCCTGCCGGAGAATGCGACCCCGGCGCAGGTCCAAGCCGCCGAGTCCAAGGCCGCCCGCCTGGTCACGCGGCTGCGCGGCGGCGAGGATTTCGCCAAGGTCGCCGCCGCCGAGTCCGACGGGCGCAACGCCCTGCAGGGCGGCGATCTGGGCTGGTTCGAGATGGGCGCGGTGCCGAGCCTGGTCAGCGAGCTCGCCTTCACCATGGCCGAAGGCGAGATCAGCGACCCCCTAAGCAGCCCCAGCGGTTATCACATCATCAAGCTCACCGAGATCAAGGCCGCGACATCGGCCGCTGTCGTACAGACCAACGCACGCCACATCCTGGTCCGCACCAACGAGCTGGTCTCCGACGACGACGCGAAACGGCGTCTCGAACAGCTGCGCATGCGCATCGTCGGCGGGGAAGACTTCGCGGCCCTCGCCCGCTCGAATTCCGACGACACGGGCTCCGCCCTGAAGGGCGGCGATCTGGGCTGGGTCAATCCCGGCGACACCGTGCCGGACTTCGAGGAGGCCATGAACGCCCTGCCTCCGAACGGGGTCAGTCAGCCGTTCCAGAGCCCCTTCGGCTGGCATATCGTGCAGGTGATCGAGCGACGCAACCAGGACCAAGAGGGCGAGTTCATGCGGCTCAAGGCGCGCGAGGCGCTGCAGCGCCGCAAGGCCGAGGAGGCGACCGAGGAGTGGCTGCGTCAGCTGCGCGACGAGGCCTATGTGGAGATCCGACTCGAGCAGGATGCACAACTGTGATCGCGGTCACGCCCGGCGAGCCCGCCGGGATCGGACCGGATCTGCTCGTGCGCCTGGCGCAGGAACCGTCGGACACGCCGATGGTCGCAATCGCGGACCCGGATCTCCTGGCCGAGCGGGCGCAACGGCTCGGGCTTCCGCTGCAGATCGACCCTTTCGAGTCCGGTGATGCGGCCCCCCCGGCTCAATCGGCACAGGCCGGACACCTCGCCGTCCTGCCGGTCGCCTTGCGGCAGCCGGTCACCCCGGGCCGTCTGAACACCGCCAATGCACCTTACGTCCTCGACACCTTGCGCATCGCCTGCGACGCCTGCCTGGACGGCAGCTTCACGGCCCTGGTCACGGGACCGGTGCACAAGGGCGTCATCAACGACGCCGGCCTACCCTTCACCGGTCACACCGAGTTTCTCGCCGAGCGCTGCGGCGCCGAGCCGGTCATGATGCTCGCCACGCCCGGCCTGCGCGTGGCCTTGGTCACGACACACTTGCCGCTGCGCGATGTGAGTGACGCCATCACCCGCGAGCACCTGACCGAGGTTATCCGGATCCTCCACCGGGACCTCTCAAGCCGATTCGCGATCCCCGAGCCGCGTATCCTGGTCTGCGGGCTGAACCCGCACGCGGGTGAAGGCGGTCACCTGGGACGCGAGGAGATCGAGGTGATCGAGCCCGTCCTGAACACGCTTCGGGCATTGGGATGGCAGCTGATCGGGCCTTTGCCGGCGGACACCGCCTTCGTTCCCGACAAGCTCGCCGGCGCCGACGCGGTCTTGGCGATGTATCACGATCAGGGTCTGCCGGTGCTCAAGCACCTGGGATTCGGTCAGGCGGTGAACATCACACTCGGCCTGCCGATCATCCGCACCTCGGTGGATCACGGAACGGCGCTGGACTTGGCCGGGACAGATCGGGCGGATCTCGGGAGCATGAGGGCTGCTGTCGGCATGGCCCAATTTTTGACTAGAGCGCCTTGTCAAACGACTCCGAGCAACGTCAACCGACCTGCGTAGTCAGTGCTGACGAGAGGAAGCACGACAACCAACGACGGTCGACACCCTCAGTGTGGCGGAATCACCTCGGGAAGCAGCCGGCGAAACTCTTTCCTGACCACCTCGTAGCACTCGCACACCCGCGCTTCCAGGCCAGGTCGATCCAGGACGGTGATCCGGCCCCGGCTGTACTCGATCAACCCGGCACGCTGCAAACGTCCGGCGGCCTCGGTCACGCCCTCGCGCCGCACACCCAACATGTTGGCGATCAGCTCCTGGGTCATGTGCAGCTCGTTGGAGGGTAGACGGTCGAGACTGAGCAGCAACCACCGACACAGCTGCTGGTCCACCGTGTGATGACGGTTGCAGACGGCGGTCTGCGCCATCTGGGTCAGCAGGGCCAGGGTGTAGCGCAGCAACAGCGGCGGCAGGACCGCTTCGCGACGTCCTCCGGTGCGCGCGAAGGCCTTCTGGAGCAGGGGTCCGCTGAGCCGATACGCCTCCCCGGCGCTTTGCACCACGGCACGATTCGGCATGGTTCCCCCACCCATGAAGAGGGCGATGCCGACGATGCCGTCGTTGCCGACCACGGCGATCTCAGCGGATGCGCCATCCTCCATCACATACAGGAGGGATACGATGGCGGTGGTCGGGAAAAAGACGTGATTCAAGGTTTCCCCGGACTCGTGGAGCGTCAGCCCGAGCGCCAGCTCGACCCGTTCCAGATGGGGCAGCAGCTTGCGATACTCGGACTCGGGCAAAGTGCCGAGCAGACGGTTCTGGCGCGGGCTCGGGGTGGCGATGGACATGAGCGCTTTCCGGCGACCTCACTCTGGATCATTGAAAAACGATAGCACGGTGTTCACGGCATCGCCTCCTTATGTGCGATTCCGAACAGAGTGTGACCGACAACTCCGCTACACTTCCCGACAAGGTCGAGAGCAGATCAGCCAAGCAGCTGACCAGACGCCTCGGTGGTCAGGTTCCCACAGACCCGTCCGGGCAAGTCGCAAACGAACCCCGTCGATCGGCCAGGTCCACGGCAAACCCCGCAGGGACTGCGCCGCCGGCCGTGTTCACACCATCGTCCGGTCGGTGGACAAGCGCAGGGTAAAGGGTAGGGACACGCGCAACGCAGTCCACCCGACCGCTGCGGAACCCGGATTTTACCAAACCCGCGCCGTCTGACCGAAGGACCGCCCGACGATCGGGCGGCAAGCGTTCCGACGCTGTCATCACTCACCCGGCGGAGAATAGCCATGACCAAGACGAGGATCCGGGACGACGATACGCACATCCCTGCGTTGCCCGTCGCGCCGACGAAGATCACGGAGCCGTCGTCACCGCCGACCCCGACCCCAACCCCAACCCCGACCGAGGATCCGAATGCCACGGGGCCGCCGCCCGAGCGGAGCGCCGCGCCGCCCTTCCCCATCGTCGGCATCGGTGCCTCCGCCGGCGGCTTAGCCGCGTTCGAGGCATTCTTCTCGGCCATTCCACGCGATATCGAGACCGGCATGGCCTTCGTGCTGGTGCAGCATCTCGCACCGGACCACAAGAGCATCCTCACCGAGCTGGTCAAGCGCTATACCCGCATGCAGGTCCGGGAGGTCGAGGACGGCATGCGGGTCGAGCCGGACTGCGCCTACATCATCCCGCCCAGCCACGACATGGCGCTGTTCAACGGCACCCTGCGCCTGCTCGAGCCCACGGCACCGCGCGGCTTGCGCCTGCCGATCGACTTCTTCTTCCGCTCCCTGGCACAAGACCAGCATGAGCGCGCGATCTGTGTCGTGCTCTCGGGTACCGGCAGCGACGGCACCCTGGGCGCACGAGCGATCAAGGGCGAAGGCGGCCTGGTGATTGCCCAGGCGCCGAAGACGGCGGCCTACGACGGCATGCCGCGCAGCCTCATCGCCGGCGGTCATGCCGATTACGTCCTGTCCCCGGCGGAGATGCCGGCGCACCTCCTCGCCTATGCCGCACAGGCCTTCGGCAAGGCCGCCCGGCCGGTCGTCTCGTCGGCGAAGCCCGAGGATGCGCTGAGCAAGATCTGCATCCTGCTGCGCGACAAGACACGTCATGATTTCTCCCAGTACAAGGAGAGCACCCTACGGCGTCGGATCGAGCGGCGCATGGCGCTGCACCGGATCGATCGCCAGGGCGACTATGTCGGCTTCCTGCGGCAGGATCCGGCGGAGATCGAGGCCCTCTTCGGCGACCTGCTGATCGGGGTCACCAACTTCTTCCGCGATCCCGAGGCCTTCGCCGCCCTCGAGGCGGAGGTCATTCCGCGTCTGTTTTCCGGCAAGCCGGCGGGCGCGACCGTGCGGGTCTGGGTCTGCGGCTGCTCCACCGGCGAGGAGGCGTACTCCGTCGCCATCCTGCTGCGCGAGCATCTGGAAACCCTCAAGCAGGCCTACAAGGTGCAGGTCTTTGCGACCGACATCGATCCACGTGCCATCGCGCAGGCCCGCACCGGCCTCTATCCGACCAGCATCTCGGCCGACGTCTCGGCGGAACGGCTGGCGCGCTTCTTCTCGGATGACCCGCAGGGGGGTTACCGCGTTCAGAAGGTGGTGCGCGATCTCCTGATCTTCTCCGAGCAGGACCTGGTGCAGGACCCGCCCTTCTCCAGGATGGATCTCATCAGTTGTCGCAACCTGCTGATCTATCTCAACGGCGACCTGCAAGCGCGCCTGATCACGCTCTTTCACTACGCCCTGAATCCGGACGGCGTGCTCTTTCTGGGCAACTCCGAGACCGTCGGCGAGGTCCCGGCCCTGTTTGCACCGCTCAACCGCAAATGGAAGCTCTACAGCCGTCTGGAACGCTCGCGCGGTGCCTTCATCCCGACCTCGGTCATGCGCGGGAACCTCCCGCCGATGTCGACCGGCGTCGCGGATCCACTGCCGCCCGCCGCGGCGGGTCGGAACACGAACAAGCTCGATCTACGCGCGCTGACCGAGCAGGCCCTGCTGCGTCACTGTGCCCCGGCGGGCATCCTCGTCAACGGCCGCGGCGAGATCCTCCACATCTACGGCCGCACCGGGCAGTATCTGGAGCCCGCCCCCGGCGACGCCGCCATGAACATCTTCGCGATGGCGCGCGAGGGCTTGCGACGCGATCTGACGACCGCGCTGCACCGCGCCGTGACGCACCGCGAGCCGGTGCGTCGCTCGGGGCTGCGGGTGAAGACCAACGGCGACTACAGTCGCATCGATCTGACGGTGCGCCCGGAGCAGACGCATCTGGACGGGGTCCTGCTGACGGACTTCTACCTGATCGTCCTGGAAACGGCCACACCGGAGATGGCCGCGCCGAGTGCAGCCCCGGCCTCCGGCGATGCGACCCCGGAGCCGAACGCGCGCATCGCCGAGCTGGAGCTCGAGCTGCGCGCGAAGGAGGAATACCTGCAATCCACGCGTGAAGAGATGGAGACCTCCAACGAGGAGCTGAAATCCACCAACGAGGAGATGCAGTCGGTCAACGAGGAGATCCAATCCACCAACGAGGAGCTGGAGACCTCCAAAGAGGAGCTGCAATCGCTCAACGAGGAGCTGGCCACCGTCAACGCCGAGCTCCAGACCAAGGTCGCCGATCTCTCGCGCGCCAACAACGACATGAACAACCTGCTCGCCGGCACGGGCGTGGCGACCCTGTTCGTGGACCACCAACTGCGCATCACCCGCTTCACGCCGACGGCGACCCGCCTGATCAAGCTGATCGCGGCCGACATCGGTCGACCGGTCGGCGACATCGTCTCCAACTTTGCCGACGATACCGATCTCACCGAGGACGTGCAGGCCGTGCTGAGCGACCTGATGCCCCGCGAGCACGAGGTGCAGACACGACAGGGTGCCTGGTACCTGATGCGCATCGGACCCTATCGCACCCTGGAGAACGTCATCGAGGGCGCCGTCATCACCTTCGTCGACATCTCCGAGCGCAAGCGAGGCGAGGACGCGGTCCACGCCGCCCGTGCCTTCGCCGAGGCGATCGTGGATGCGATCCGCGAGCCCTTGGTCGTGCTGGATGCGGAGCTGCGGGTGATCTCGGCCAACCGCGCCTTCTACCGCCACTTCCGTCTCATCGAAGCGGACACCGTCAACCGGCACCTGTTCACGTTGAGCGAGCACCGCTGGGACATCCCGGCACTGCGCGATCGCCTGCAGGAGATCCAAGCCCACGGAGGGAGTTTCGAAGACTTCGCGGTGGAGCAGACCTTTGCGGACATCGGCGCACGCGCGCTGCGGCTCAACGCCCGGTGCCTCGACCCCGGCGAGGGTCAGCCCGGCATGATCCTGCTCGCCATGGAAGACGTGACGGTGGGCGGCGCTCACCGTGTCGCGGACATCCAGCCGAACCCATCGCCCACGAAACCCAAGGACCGGCCATGACCGCACCCCATGATTCCGAAGACCGGACGGATCCGGGCGACGCGGGCACGCCGCCGCGCGCTCCCTCCCGCGAGGAGACCGTGGCACGGCTGCGTCGAGAGGCCGAGGAGCGCCTGTCGGCACCCGACGCACCGGCACTGCGGGCGCTCGCACCCGATGAGGCCGAACACCTGATCCACGAGCTGCGCGTGCATCAGATCGAGCTCGAGCTGCAGAACGACGAGCTGCTGCGCACCCAAGAGGCGCTGGAGACCGCCCGGGCACGTTACTTCGATCTCTACGATCTGGCGCCGATCGGCTACGTGACCCTGACCGAAGAGGGCATGATCCGGGAGGCCAACCTGGCCGCCGCCACCCTGCTCGAAACCCCGCGTGTCGCCCTGGTCGGTCGTCCACTCACCCGCTTCATCTTCCCCGAGGATCAGGACATCCTCTATCGGTGCCTGCATCGGCTCCGGACCACACGCGAGCCCCAAACCTGCGAGCTGCGGCTGCGCAAGGGGCAAGGCGCCGGGCGTTGGATCCGTCTCGACAGCTGTCTCGAACCCCATCGGATGGGCACTCACGGCCACTGGCGGGCCACCCTGAGCGACATCACGGCGAGCAAAGAGGGCGAGCAACGACTGCTCGACGCACAGACCCGGTTGAAACGAGTGGCAGGGGTCGCCGATGTCGGCTTCCTGGAGTGGAATCCGCGCACCGGCGCCATCCTACTGCCGCCCGCAGTGCACTCCCCGACAAGCGATGCGCAGGACGCCGCGGCGCCGCAGAACTTGGACACCTGGCTGGACCGGCTGCATCCGGAGGATCGCGAGGCGGTCCGCGCCGCCTTCGCCCGCTTCGCCACCGACTGCGAGGCGCCCCCTGAAATCCACTATCGTCGACGCAGCGCGAACGGGGACTATCTCTGGTTCGCGGCCTACCTGGAGCCGATGACGGATGATCAGGGCCGGCTCGATCGGATCCTCGTCGTTCACCAGGACGTCACCCAACGCAAGGCATCCGAGGAGCGCGCACTGCACTTGGTGCAGCACGACCCCTTGACCGGGTTGCCCGGCCGCAGCCTGCTCGCGCCGATGGCCGCGCAGATGCTTGCCGGTGCCGGGCGTGCGGGGAGACGCCTGGCGGTCTTGTTCGTCGATCTGGACCGGTTCAAGGCCATCAACGACAACTACGGACACGCGGTCGGCGACGAGGTGCTGCGGCAGACCGCGCAGCGGCTGCGCGCGTCGTTCCGCGCCGACGACCTGGTGGCCCGGCTCGGCGGCGACGAGTTCGTGATCGTCCTGGCCAACATTCGGGACGAAGACGACGCCGCGAGCGCCGCCGGCACGGCCATCGCCGCGCTCTCGCGCCCTTACGCGGTCGCCGAGCAGGAATTGACCTGTCTGCCCAGTATCGGGATCAGCCTCTATCCGGACGACGCCACGACGCTCGAGGCCCTGATCAAGTGCGCGGATCTGGCCATGTACCACGCCAAACAGGTCAGTCCGGGGCAGTTCCAGTTCGCCGCGGCCGCGCTCGAGCGCCAGACGCGTGCCGTGACTTCACTGAAGAGCGTCCTGCGCGAGACGATGTCGCAAAACGGGTTTCGCCTCTTCTATCAACCGACACTCGACCTGCACAGCGGCGCCGTCCTCGGGGTCGAAGCACTGCTGCGGTGGCCGCAAGCCGACGGCAGCGAGATTGCACCCTTGGTGTTCCTGCCGATCGCCGAATCCATCGGACTCATCCACGACCTCGGTGCCTGGGTGCTCCGAGAGGGCCTGCGCCAGCACCGCGCCTGGTTGGCCGAGGGATTGCCGCCGATCCCCGTGACGGTGAACGTCTCGGCGCGTCAGTTCCGCCATCAGTCGTTTCTGCAGCGCATCACGGACGCCCTGCGCGACGGCGGGGTCGACCCGGCCCTGGTGTCGCTCGCACTGGGCGAGGCCACGCTGCTGCAGGACCGCTCCGCATCGCGCCGCCTCCTGGATAAGCTGCACGCGCTCGGCGTGCGGGTGGCGCTGGACGACTTCGGCCTCGGGCAATCCTGCCTCGGCCACATCGAAGACCTGCCGTTGGACGCTCTGGAGATCAACCGGACCCTGGTGCAGGGTCTGGGTGGCGGGGGACGCGCGCCGGCCATCGTGGAGACCATCGTGCGTCTCGGCCACGCCCTGCAGATCAAGGTCACCGCTGTCGGCATCGAGACCGAAGCGGAGCTCGGCGCCGTGCGCGACCTCGGATGCAACCGGGCGCAGGGATTCTATCTGGGCAAACCCATGACGGGGGACGACCTGGCCACCTGGTATCGCCGCCGGCCGCCCGTTCTCGGAAGAAACCCGTCCCCTTCGCTCGATTCACCCTGATGCGGTGAACTTCGCCGTGATCCGCTCGAGAGGCGTGGCGAGAGTTCTCGCGCGCAAACCTGATTGAATGCGGTCATCTCGCCACAGGAATTAAAAGGCGGACACCGTGCGCACGCCGATGACGGCCCGTTGCGTATCGCCGCATTGGCCTTTTTATTGCTTTTTTATTAGGCCATTTGAATAGTGCGCTCCAGCGCTTCACGCAATGATTTCAAAGCTCGATGAACAGCGCGACTTATCGGGTTTCCAACGACAATAGACCTAGCAAAAACGCCCGGAACAGCTATACTGAAAGTGATGGAGCACATGGCACGCCAATCCGCATCAACGATAAGATGTGCAGGCTGCCTGGCACACGTGGTCCCGCAGGGCGAGGCACCACAGAACAATTCAACCTTATCAACATGAAAGGTCATTAAAATGAACTGGAATCAAGTGCAAGGCAACTGGAAACAATTCACCGGCAAGGTCAGGGAGAAATGGGGAGACATCACGGACGACGACCTCGACCGCATCGCCGGCAAACGTGATGTGCTGGTCGGGCACATTCAGGAGAAATACGGCATTGCACAGGAAGAAGCCGAAAAGCAGGTCAAGGAGTGGGAAGAGACCAACAAGCTCGAAGAGTGGGTCGATTCGAAAACGTGAGCGTTCGGCCCCGTTCACGACTGCAACCGAGCAGCGAGCGGGGTCCGCGCGCCGCCCTAGAGGAGCAAGCACATGTCACTCGGCACGATTCTCATCGTCGTTCTGGTCCTCATCCTGATCGGTGTCATCCCGACCTGGTCGCATAGTCGGTCGTGGGGTTACGCCCCCTCGGGCGTGATCGGTACGATCCTCGTCATTCTGCTGATCCTGCTGTTGTTGGGTCGACTCTGATCTTCAGATGCCGTCGGTCGATTCGCAGCACGCCGAACCGCCCGACGGATCTGTCCCTATCACCATGAAGAGAGGCACACCCTGTAATGAACCTATCCTTTAAAGCGATGTTGATGGCGTTGTTGGTCCTGGGCTTCGCACTGGGATCGGTCGGTTGCGAGAAAGAGGGTCCGGCCGAGAAGGCTGGACAAACGATCGATCAAACCGTCGAGAAGACGGGTGACAAGGTGGAGGACGTCACGGATGCTGCCACGAGATAACGCGGAGGTGCCGGCATGAATCGATTCTTTACTTTCGGCTTGATGTCGTTATTGATCCTGGTTTTCGCACTGGGGTCGGTCGGTTGCGAGCAAGAGGGTTCGGCCGAAAAGGCCGGGCAATCGATCGATCGAATGGCCGAAAAGGCCGGTGACACGATGGAGGAGGCCAAGGAGGCGGCTGCCGCGAAGGCAGAGGAGGCAGGTGCCTATATCGACGACGCGGCGATCACGGCCAAGATCAAGGCCGACGTCTTGGCTGATCCTATGCTCAAGGTGTTTCAGATCAGCGTCACGACAACCAACGGCGTCGTCACGCTCAGCGGTGAAGTCGACTCGCAGGCGAGCATCGATAGAAGTCAAGCCATCGCCAGTGGAGTAGAGAACGTCGAATCGGTGCGGAACGAGCTGGTGGTCAAGGCCGCCGAGTAGCGTCGCGACTCCATCTGAACATCTGAAGGAACGAACCGCTCCTCGGAAAGCCCCGGGCTTCCGAGGAGCCCCCACATCCACGTTGAGGAGACGCAGATGGACGCCGAAGTCAAAACGAGAGCCCCGCAATTGAAGCATCGGGTCGTGAAGGTCGCCAAGTACTATCATCCCAGCACCTGGAGGGAGAAAGGTCTGTGGTGGACCGCGGGTCTGTTTCTGGTGACTTACCTGGTCATCGTGATCATCTTGGGCGTTGTGTGGTCACGCTCGCCCGGATCGATCGACCTCGATAAATACGCCATGCAGCAGGTCGGACAGGATTCGACCAAGCTGGTGCCCGGAAGCATGACGACCACCGCGGCCATCGCGATTGCCGAGACCCTTTTGAAGAAACCGGGCGGCTACCTGACGAACGATATCACCCCTCCGGGGATCTTCCTGGACAACATCCCGAACTGGGAATTCGGCGCCTTGACCGAGCTTCGCGATTTATCACGCGCCCTGCGCAATGACTTCAGTCGGTCGCAGACGCAGTCGGTGGAAGACGTCGATCTCCAGATGGCGGAGCCGAAGTTCAACTACGACTCCCATTCCTGGATCTTCCCGTCCTCGGAGTCGGAATATCGCGACGGGGTCGCAGCTCTGAAGCGGTATATGGCACGACTCGCCGACGATCAAAAAGGCGATGGTGAATTCTTCGCCCGCGCCGACAATCTGGCCGCCTATCTGCAGGTTGTCGCCAAGCGGCTCGGCAGTCTTTCGCAGCGGCTGTCCTACGCCGTCGGTCAAGCCCCGCTCGATACGGCCTTGGCCGGCGACGCGAGCGCCACGGAGGCATCGCCCGCCGCCGGGCAAACCTGGAAGAAAACGCCTTGGCTCGAGATCGACGACGTCTTCTTCGAGGCCCGGGGCTATACCTGGGCGCTGCTCCAGACACTGACCGCCATGGAGACAGACTTCGCCCCGGTGCTCGAGAAAAAGAACGCCCTGGTCTCTCTGAAGCAGATCGTACGGGAGTTGGAGAATACCCAGAACACGATCTGGAGCCCCATGATCCTCAACGGCACCGGATTCGGACCGATGGGCAACCATTCTCTGGTGATGGCCTCCTACATCTCGCGCGCCAATGCAGCAATCATCGATCTTCGTCGGCTCTTGATCGAAGGTTAGCGAAACGCCCGGTAATTGTGCCCTCCTCGGACGGAGGGCACCAAACCACAACCTTAGGGGGGCTCGTGACACCCGCGTTGAGGTGTCATGCGCCCCCCCGCGACGACCCGCGGCACGCAACACCATGGCCGTCGTTGCGGACAGGAGATCTCAACGGTTTCAGGTCTTGCGTCGGGCGACAGATTGCAGGATGGCTGGGATATCGATGTTGTATCCGGCAAGCTCGCGATCGATCCTTTCCAGCCGTTCGCGGTCGATTTCACTCTGACTGCGTCGGTATGCAAGGGCGATTCTGCGGCGCTCGCGGATCAATCCCTTGACTTGCGATGTGCTGTCTTCGACCGATTCGGCGGCAGCGTGATTGGGCAGGATGTTTTCACTCCGATTGATTGACGTGGTCTTCAGCCGACCCATATCCACAGCCCTCTTTCCGAGTTGAACCATCAGCGTTGAATTTAAGACGCCGGCGTCGCCCCGTCTGTACGCTAGCGCACACTTCGGTGCGCAACGGCTCCGCCGGGCGCTGGTTGCGCACCTCCAACGTGCGCTACCGTACAGACGATAAGCGTCATGAAGGCGATACTGACAGTAGGCATCGATGTTGGATGCCGGGTCGGTCGTGTACAGACAGATGGATCTGTGTGCGTGGTGCATGCAGTCAGGCATCGACATCGCCGCCGTCTTATCAGCAGCGTGAACTTCCAGAGAAACGCTCAACCAGGTAAAGACAAATGAATAGCCTCTCGACAAGCGCTCTTCTTATCGCCATGACGTTGGTCCTTCTGCTCGCAGCATGCAGCACTGCCTCGAAGCATGAGCCAGCCCCTGCCGCCGTCGCCCCGATGTACGAGCCGATACCAGATCGCAATTGATGACTTGCCGGTTTCGACTCGATTCGCTGTCAACTTTGAAATTGAAACATTCAAGTTGACAGCGAAGGTCGAGAGTCGAGTCCCCGGTGGTGCATGAAGCCCTTCAGGTTCACGTTGTCGCAAGCCGTTGCGCACGCTTACAGTGATGTTTAGGCTTTTCCGGCCCGCCGTGATCGGTTTCTTCACGATACTCGTCAGCCATACCGGTCTGGTTGATGTCGCCTCGTCACCGCTGATCTTTGATCACCCGCAGGAATCGTCGGTGACGAGACCTCTCCCACCGGAATACGTGATCGACCCGGACGGATCCGTGGTACTGCGCATTTGCTTTAACTGGTCCTGTGCGCGCAGACAGACCATCACCTTCACACCCGACGATATGGCTCTTCTAAAACGGCATATCGCGCTTTGTCCGGGCACAAGTCTGCACGATCGGTTACAGCATGTGCGTATCGCCATCTGGCAAATGGAATTGCTGGCACAAAAGTATCAACCCTTGTTGGCCAACGACCGTGCCATCAACGATTTCGAGGCGGGACTTGAGGGGCGGATGGATTGCGTCGATAGCGCCAGCAACACTACCAATTATCTGCATATCCTGCGGGATATCGGGGAACTGGCCGGTTGGACGGTCGCACCGCCAAAAGTGCGCAGTCTTTTAGATCTCACTGCGGTTCACTGGACCGCCGTCATGATCGATACCGAGAGTGGACGTCCCTGGAGCATTGACTCCTGGTTTCGCCCGAACGGCCATCTGCCGATGGTCATGCCCTTGCCGAGCTGGATCGCCAAGAAGAAGGCATGGGAACCGCCTTTCGAACGTCTGAATTCTACCCCGCATTCGATCGACGAGCTCTGCAACACGCAGCCACGTGATCGCGCCGGGCCAGGGGTATCTTCCTTACGATGATGATCCAACCCGCCTCGTTTCCGGCATGACATAAACAACGCCGGACGTCCCGGAAAACACGCCATAGACAACATCCTTGAAGAAGTCTACCGGAACATTGATGCAGCCATAGGAAATACGGTTATCGAGCGGCGACGGAGTGGCCAGGCGTTGCGCCCGGCGCTGTTCGGGTCTGGTCGTAATCACCGGATGCATGGAGATGGCATTCTTGTAGTCCACCCAGAGTATGTCCTTGCCACGGGAATTGCGGCCCATTGCCGCCACGAAACGACCCGCAGGCGTCGTGCGCTCCGAAGGGGGGATTTGCGCCATCGGAATGTCGTTGAGGCCGGGGGCGACGTCATCTCCCGGCGCCAGGCCCAGCAGCGCGGGTGCTGCTCCTTGCAGCTTTCCGTCAACGTCGAACACATAAACCTTGGCGTTGACTTTATCGACAATCGCGAACGGCATGTCGAGATTGTCCCGTGAGCCGACAACCCAATCTGCCAGATCCCGTGTCCTGTGCGAGGCGCGCTCCGACGCAAAGTTGGCTTGCCTCGCACCATTTGGCGTGGCCGTTTTCGGCTGCATCACGAACGGGGCATCCGCGTCTTCGGAGTAGTGTGCACTGAACATCGGGTTGGACCGATGAGCGGCCATGTCCGTACCCGTTGCCAGATGCGTGCTGCAACCGGAAACAAACACAACAAAACACAGGCTGAGTACCGCTCGTTGCTCTATTGCCATGTCCAGTCCCGGATCTCCGGCAGATCCTCCCCGTGCTCGGCGATGTAGTGCTTGTGCTCGATGAGCTTGTCGCGAATGGCCTGCTTGGCGTACGCGGCCCTGGGGCCGAGTCGCGGCACCCGATCGATGACGTCGGCGACCAGATCGAAGCGGTCCAGCGCGTTTTTGACGACCGTATCGAAGGGCGTCGAGGTGGTGCCTTCTTCCTTGTAGCCGCGCACATGTAGGTTGCTGTGATTGGTGCGGCGATAGGTAAGCCGATGAATCAGCCAGGGATAGCCGTGATAGGCAAAGATGATGGGTTTGTCGGTGGTGAAGAGCACGTCGAAGTCCTGGTCGCTCAAGCCGTGCGGGTGTTCGCTCGGCGGCTGAAGCTTCATGAGGTCGACCACGTTGATGACCCGGACCTTGAGGTCGGGGAAATGCTCGCGCAACAGGGTGACGGCGGCCAGGGTTTCGAGCGTCGGCACGTCGCCCGCGCAGGCCATGACGACCTCCGGCTCGCCGCACTGGTCGTTGCTGGCCCAGGGCCAGATGCCGATGCCGGCGGTGCAGTGCTTGATCGCGGCATCCATGTCGAGCCATTGGGGCGCGGACTGCTTCCCGGCGACGATGACGTTGACATAGTTGCGGCTGCGCAGACAGTGATCGGTCACCGAGAGCAGGGTGTTGGCATCCGGCGGCAGATAGACCCGGATGACCTCTGCCTTTTTGTTGATGACGTGGTCGATGAAGCCGGGATCCTGATGGCTGAAGCCGTTGTGATCCTGACGCCAGACGTGGGAAGACAGCAGATAGTTCAGCGAGGCAATCGGCCTGCGCCAGGGGATGTGATTGCACACCTTGAGCCACTTGGCGTGCTGGTTGAACATGGAATCCACGATGTGGATGAAGGCTTCGTAGCAGGAGAAGAAGCCGTGCCGGCCGGTGAGCAGATAGCCTTCGAGCCAGCCCTCGCACTGATGCTCGCTCAACATCTCCATCACCCGGCCATCCGGTCCGACCTGCTCGTCGCCGGGGACGAGCTGCGCGATCGAGCAGCGATCCGTCACCTCGAACACCGCGTCCCAGCGGTTGGAGGCCGTCTCATCCGGACTGAAGACACGAAAAGTCTGAGGATTGAGCCGCACCACCTCGCGGATGAAGCGCCCCTGAACGCGGGTCGCCTCGCCGTCCACGCCACCCGGCCGGGGCACGTCCACCGCATGATCTCGGAAATCCGGCATCCGCAGATCCCGCAGCAGCAGCCCGCCATTGGCATGCGGATTGGCGCTCATGCGCCGATCACCGTGCGGGGCCAGGGCCGCCAGATCGGCCTTGAGCTTGCCGGTCGCGTCGAACAGTTCCTCCGGGCGATAGCTCTTCAGCCAGTCTTCCAGGACCTCCAGATGCCCGGGATGCCGCATGTCGGCCATCGGCACCTGATGGGAGCGAAAGGTGCCTTCGGTCGCCTTGCCGTCCACGCTCTTCGGGCCGGTCCAGCCCTTGGGCGAGCGCAGGATGATCATGGGCCAGCGCGGACGGGTCTCGAACCCGAAGGCGCGTGCATCGTTCTGGATGCGCTGGATCTCGGCAACCGCGATGTCGAGCGTGGCGGCCATGAGCTGATGCATCGTCATGGGATCGTCGCCCTCGACGAAATAGGGCGCGTAGCCATAGCCGTAGAACAGCGCCTCAAGCTCATCGCGCGGAATGCGCGCAAGCACGGTGGGACCGGCGATCTTGTAGCCGTTCAGGTGCAGGATGGGCAGCACGGCCCCGTCGTGGATCGGGTTGAGAAACTTATTGGAGTGCCAACTCGTGGCGAGCGGGCCGGTCTCCGCCTCGCCATCGCCGACCACGCAGGCCACGATCAGGTCGGGATTGTCGAAGGCCGCGCCGAAGGCATGCGAGAGCGCATAACCCAGCTCGCCCCCCTCGTTGATCGACCCCGGCGTCTCGGGCGCGACATGGCTGGGGATGCCGCCGGGAAAGGAGAACTGCTTGAACAGCCGCCGCATCCCCTCCTCGTCCCGCGAGATGTTCGGATAGACCTCGCTGTAGGTGCCTTCCAGGTAGGCGTTCGCCACCATGGCCGGTCCGCCGTGACCCGGCCCGGCAATATAGATGAGGCTGAGGTCGTTGTCCTTGATCACGCGGTTGAGATGCGCGTAGATGAAGCTCAGGCCCGGCGTCGTGCCCCAGTGGCCGAGCAGGCGCGGTTTGATATGCGCCAACGCAAGCGGCTCTTTCAGCAGCGGATTGTCGTAGAGATAGATCTGTCCGACCGAGAGATAGTTCGCCGCGCGCCACCAGGCGTCGAGCTTGCGCAGCCGTTCCGGGTCGAGGGTCTGGGTCGCCGTGGTCATACGCTGATTCCTGAATGGGCGGTGACGAGGTGATTCCACTCGGGGTGATGCCGCCTGGCCGTGGCGAACGATTGCCGGAAATCGCACGGCCGGGAGTCGAGAGTAGATACCGTTACCGCCCGCCGGTCTGTGCGTTGTCGAACATAGGGTTGTAAACCGCGCCCAGAGCGAGATGCTCGTTTTCGAGTGAGCTCGACATGGGGTGCATCCGCAGCCCCTCGCGGGGACGCGCTTTAAAAGCGCAAAGCATGAGACAACGGCGCTGGCTGACGGGCATTGAGGTGATGCCCGTCGCTTGAAGCGATGAAGAGCGTGCCAGCGGGGGCATCATCGGCGCGCGGGCAAGACCGCGCACCTCCTCTCAACGTTTGATGGGAGTAATTTTCGTCCCTTCGATACTGAGGCTGGCCATCAGCCCCTGCTGATCAAAAATGAAGGCGTAGGCATCGTCTTTTAATGTCGTCGATGACAAATTCTTAGCCGCGCCTGCATCCACCGCCACCACGGTCGGCCCGACCCCGATTTCCCATCCTTCCGACTTATCGAGATAACTCAATACTTTGTCATTCATGAGAAAGACGACGTAGCTGTAGGACTGGGCGCCGGCCTGCCAGCCCCAGGACGCGGATACGGAATTGTAGTAGCCGGCGACCTCGGAGCCCTTCATCAAAACACCCTCGCCATAACTTCCGCCGAAGACGAGTCCGGCCTTGACGACATTCGGGAACACCAGAATCGCCTTTGCCGTCTTGCCGATCGTAGCGGCATCCGGATTGGTCTGATACAAGAGCTCTAATGCAGTGGCTGCGTCTTTATTCAGGTCTTCCGCCGTTGCGGCCAACGCCTGGCCGCCGAAAAACGTCAGTGAAATCGCGGAAGCCGCAACAAGAAGGGGGAGTTTCATCGTGTTTCTTAGATTGCTCATGCGCATATCCTCGGTCGTTCTGCAATGGTTGGAAGGAACGTAAAGCCTGCTTGACGTCCTTGACTGTCGTGGCGATCTGTCTAAGGCGATTTCCGTGAATAGGCATCCCGACAGCGCATGCCGGGAAGACCCGTAGGTGCGAATTCTTTCGCCCCTACACACCGGCAGAGCCTTTCCCGGCAATCACCTAAACCGGGTCCAGGGCTAAACAACATCGGATCCTTCCGAATGACAGTGACTAGACTAGGCCGAAGTTTGCGCAAGTTCTGTTCGCTGGCGAACAAAGCGATTCTCGCTTTGAGCCCGCATCGGTCGGCACGGCGATCGGTGACCTGATGGCGCCGAAGCCTGCTGGAACGAAGGTGACGAATGAGACGACGGGGGGCGGGGACGTCCGGCCGATCATCCTAGAACCGGCAGTTGACCGCGTCGCGCTTCATGCCTCGAGCCGCGGCGCGCCGAATGGGCCGAGTTGCAGCGGCAACTTTCTCTAGGGAGCGATTTAAAAACAACCGAAACGTAGGATGGGTAGAGCGCAGCGAAACCCATCCAGCTCGCGCCAAGGTCATCGGACCGAAACCCGCCAGCGCGGTGGTTTGGAACTTTATGAACGCCGTAGGTGGGGCGCCATCGACGCACGTTTGCCCAGGCTGCCTTAGGCGCGCACCACCTGAATACATCGCCCTTGCGGACTCGCCGCCGTGTTGCTCGCGGTGCGCTCGGCAATCGGCGGTTGATCGGTGCGCCGGTCGAAGATCACGAGCCAGCCGCTGTTCAGCCCCAGGCCGGCCAGATAACCATCCAGTTGGATCAGCCCCTCGGCCAGCGGGTCCGGGGCGCCGTCGCGCCAGACCTTGAGCTCCATCGCCAGGGTCACCGCACCGTAGCGCAGGCACAGATCCATCCGCCCCATGCCGATGGCGTATTCGCGCTCCAGGGTGCCGCCGCCGTTGATCACCCGATGCAGAAAGGCCATGAGCACCAAGTGCGGGGCGATCTCGTGATAGGGCGCGCTGCGCAGCAAGGGCTCGCCGTGCCGGCGCCAGAAGGCGAGAAAGGCATCCAGCAGCGCGGCGGGATCGAGGCTGCCGTCGGCAGTGAGCCAGGTCGGGGCGATGCGCGGCAGGGAGTCCTGCGGTCCGCTGGCCAGGGCGCGCGGCAGGACTTCACGGTAGATGGGATTGGCGACCACCAGCCCACCCGCGCCGTCGCGGCGCAGCAGCCCCAGATCCACCAGATACTGGCGGTCGTCTTCGGAGGCTTCGCCCGGCAGCGTGCCGGCGAGCATCGGCTCGATCACCCGCCGCACCCGTGGCTCCTGCAATTTGTGGGCGAGTTGATCGAGATGGGTGACGCGCTCCAGGATCATCGCCTCCTTGGCCCGGTCGATCAGCGCCAAGGTGATGGGCTGAGTGCGATCGCGTCCTTCGGGAAACTCGAAGCAGGCGCGATAAGCCAGCGCGTTGACCAGCCAGGGCTGGCCTTGGGTGAGTTCCCAGACCCGGTCCAGCGCCTCGGGGGTAAAGACCTGCCCGGTCTCGGCGGTATGCTCCAGCAGCAAGGTCCGCACCTCGTCGGCGCTGAAATCGCCCAGCCGCAGCGACTTGGCCTTGATGTTGAAGGCGCTGCCGCCGGTGATGGCCTCGCGCTCGGAGCTGGCGTGGATGCGGTAGTCGCGCAGATCGCGCACGCCGCATAGGACTACGGTCTGCGGGAAGCCCTCCGGGCGCTGGGTATAGCCGGCGCGCACCTGGCGCAGCAGCGAGATCAGGGTGTCGCCGATCAGGGCATCGACCTCGTCGAGCAGCAGCACCAGCGGCTGTGGACTGCGAAGGCACCAGCGTTCGAGCAAGGCGTTCAGCACACCCTCGGCCCCGTGCGCCGGCCAGACCTCCTCGGTCCAGGCGTAGAGCCGTTCCTCGCCCAGATCACGCCGCGCGGCGGCGCCGATGGCCCCGCAGATGGCCCGCATGCCGCGCGCCACATCTTCGCGCGCGGTCTGGGCAATCTCCAGATTGACATAGACCGCCCGATAGCGGCCCGCGCGGTTCAAATACTCGGCCAGCGCCAACAGACAGGTGGTCTTGCCGGTCTGGCGCGGGGCATGGAGCAGGAAGTATTTCTTCTGCTCGATCAGGCGGAGGACTTCGTCGAGATCCCAGCGTTCGAGCGGCGGCAGACTGTAGTGATCCTCCGGCCGAACGGGGCCTTCGGTGGTGAAAAAACGCATCGGGCACCTCGCGGGCGACGGCATGTCCCGAGCATAGCATGCGGGTTTTGCTGCATCGCTCACCTGGACGATGCCCTAGGTGATTTCAGGGAAAGGATCTACCGAAAGAGTCGGAGCCAAGGTCAGTCGTCGAAGGGTCTACTCGTTGTCGTTGTCGTTGTCGTTGTCGGATTCCGGACGAACCGATCCTTCCTCGCACATCCGATCGGTCGGAAGCCACGTCGCGAAGCGGCGTGCCCCCGGGATAGACGACGTGCAGTCGTCCTCTTCCACGGGCCTCGCGCGCACGACCGTCGCGTCAGGCAAAACCTGAAAGGAGAGGATAATCGAGAACGGATGAGCACAACGGACACCGGTGCCGAAGCACGTTCGGCGCGGCTCTCGCGTGCGTCGCGTTGACCGCGACCTCGCGGGCCGTCGGGCCGGCTGAAGAGGACGACTGCACGTCGTCTATCCCGGGGGTGTCGCTGCTGCGCGACGACCGTTGGCGTCACTTCCAACCCATCGTTTGCGCAGTTGGGATGTTGTTTCCCGGAAATCACCTTAGGAATGCGTCGGTATCCACCGGTGCTTTGAGCACAACGCTGCCGACCGGCACGTTCAGATCGTCGGCAATGACCGGACACTTCGCCTGGAGCAGAAAGAACACCGGCGCCTGGATCCCACTGAGTGTCTCGTAGTTCGCCTGGCCCTTGGCAATCATCAGCGACGCCCGTGCGAACTGCTCGCGAAACGCCGCGGAACAATGCTCGAGGACGGTGCCGGGCGCATCCGAACCGTTATCCATGATGTGACTGACGACGTCCAGACCTGCAGACAGGGCGTCCTCGCGGGTTGCATCGTTGATGACTGGACCGGCCTTGACGACATAGGTCACCGGCAGGGCGAGGAACTCGATCAGCACGCGGTCAAAGACCGTTTCACCGGCGTTGTCGGCCAGGTAAAGGAGGCTATCGGCGTCCTTCAGCGCCTTGCGCAAGCGCGCCAAACCGTCGATCGCGAAGGGTTGTTCGAGGACCCGCGCCAGGTTCGCTTCCAGGTCGAAGGGTTCCGCCATGCCGTCGTCGATGATGTTGCCGGCGATGGCGATGCGCACGGCGGTCTCCAGTGGGTCCGGGGCCTCGCGCACGCGCTCGCGCAATCCCGGCAGCAGTGTCATGGCCTGCGCCGTGGCGTCCCGCTTGCTCCGCGCATAGGGATCGGGCGTGTGCGTCTCGCGCCGGACCGTTCGGTGGATGATCTCGGCCATCACCGGCGGCGTTGCGTACGCCGGCAGGGCGCGGAGCTGGTCCATGGTCTCCAGCAGGATGTGACGTTGCAGCTCCACCGAGGCTTCGGCCTGGCGGGCCGCGCTCAGGGCCTGACGCAGGAAACAGGGATAGCAGTCGAGATAGGTCTTCATTGCGCAATCGTCCGAATCATTGGTGTTTCCCGTTGCAGGATCGAAGCTAAACCGCGCCCGGCGCGGTCTGCGGTGTTTTTGGATGGGATCCGCCCCGGCAAACTTGACGACCGCTGGAGCTGGCGCGGTTTAGGTTATTAAAAAATAGGTGATTAGCGTCGTCCCTCAGCCAGCGATTTTCGAGCCGGCAGGCTCACGGATTGAGCCACCCCCCGGCGCACACTACAGGCATCTCCAACCGCAGCGAGGCCGACGGCGATGCCGCAGAACCCGATTCAATTCCAGCCGGGCATGTCCCTGGACGATTTCTTCGCACGCTACGGCACCGAAGCCCAGTGCGCGGCGGCCCTGGAGGCGTCGCGGTGGCCGCAGGGGTTCGTCTGTCCGCACTGCGGAGCCACCTCGCACAGTCGCTTCCACGCCGACGGGCGCACCTACTGGCAGTGCGCGCAGTGCCGGGTGCAGACCTCGCTGACGTGCGGGACCCTGTTCGAGAGCTCCAAGCTGCCGCTGACCAAATGGTTTCAAGCCATGTACCTGGTGACGCAGAACAAGAACAACCTCTCGGCACTGTCGCTCAAACGCCATCTCGGCGTGTGTTATCGCACCGCCTGGCGGCTCAAGCACAAACTCCTCGAAGCCATGGCCGAGCGCGAGTCCGGTCGCCTCCTCACCGGCGTGGTTGTTGCCGACGACGCCGTCGTCGGGGGCAAGCGCCGCGGCGGCAAACGCGGACGCGGCGCCGAAGGCAAGGCCGTGTTCATCGCCGCGGTGGAAGTCGGCGACGACGGTCATCCCCGACACGTGCGCTTCGACCCGCTCCCCGATCTGAAGGGCGACACGCTGCGCGCGTGGGTGCGCAAGGCGCTGGATCCCGACGCACACCTCGTCACCGACGCCTTCGCGAGCCTCGGCTGCGCCGGGGCAGAAGTCGCCGCCTACGGGGCGATCGTGGTCAGCCCGCGCAAATCCAGCGAGATCGATGCGTTCCGCTGGGTCAATACCGTCATCTCCAACCTCAAGACCGCGATCCGGGGCACCTATCACCACGTCAACGTCCACAAGTACTTGGCGCGCTACCTCGCCGAGGCGCAGTATCGCCTGAACCGCCGGTTCGATCTGCCCTCGCTGGTCGGGCGACTCCTCCATGCCAGCGTCCGCACCCCGCCCAGCCCCGAGAAATGGCTGCGCCAGGGCGCCGTCCGCACGGCGTGAAATGCTCTGGCTGAGGCACGACGCTAATCACCAAAAAATATATCATTTTAAACCGCGTCTCCGCCAAGAACAGTGGATGGACCAAATGTCGAACTCACTCGAAGATGAGCATCTCGCTCTGGACGCGGTTTAGGCCATCGCGCTGATGGTCCGGCGAAAGCGAATCAGCGCGATGCCGAAGAACACCGCGCCGATCGCGGCGAGCGCGAGGAACGGCGGCCAGACCACGTCGAGGCCGGCGCCGCGGTAGAGGATCGCCTGGGCGGCGGTGACGAAGTGCGTGGTCGGTGCGCCGAGCATCAGGGTCTGCACCAGCTCGGGCATGCTCTCGCGCGGGGTGGAGTTGCCCGAGAGCAGTTGCAGTGGCAGCAGGATGAGCACCGCGAGCATCCCGAACTGCGGCATGGAGCGCGCCAGGGTGGCCATGAAGATGCCGAGCGAGGTGGTGGCGAAGAGATGCAGCGTGGCGGCGACCAGAAAGAGCGCCAGCGAGCCCTCGATCGGGATGCTCAGCACGCCCTGAACGACGAGCACCAGCGCCAAGCCGGCGGCCAGCAGCACCACCAGACCCATCGACCAGATCTTGGCCAGCATGATCTCGGCAGGCGTGACCGGCATCGCCAGCAGATGCTCGATAGTGCCGTGCTCGCGCTCGCGGATCAGCGCCGCGCCGGTCAGGATGATCGACAGCAGGGTGACGTTGTTGATGATCTCCATCAGCGCGCCGAACCAGGCGTGTTCCAGGTTGGGATTGAAACGGGTACGCAGGGCCAGCTCGACCGGCAGGGCCGCGCTTCCACGGTAACGCTGCACGAACTCGCCGACCTCGCCCAGCACCATCTGCTGGACAAAACCGCTGCCGGTAAACGCCTGGCTCATGCGCGTGGCATCGACGTTGAGCTGGACCGCGGGCGAGCGCCCGGCCAGCACGTCGCGTTGGAAGTCCGGCGGGATGTCCAGAACGAAGGTGAAGTCGCCGGAATCCATGCCGGCATCGATCTCCGAGAGGCCGATCATCGCCGGCGGATCGAAGCGCGGGGGATAGAAGGCGCTCGCGATGCGCATCGACAGCGGCGAGCCGTCCTCGTCGACGATGGCGATGGGCGCCTTGTGCAGCGTCTCCGGCATCGCCGTGGCCGCGACATAGATGGACACCGTGAAGGTGTAGGCAATCAGGACGAGCATCATGGGGTCGCGCGCCAGGCTCCAGAGTTCCTTGATGCCCAGGCGGTAGATGTTGGCGAGATGCGGCATCCTCAGCGCTCCTGCTTCTTGAGCAGCACGATCGACAGGAGCAGGATCACCGGCACCGCCAACGCGAGCGGCCAGAAGGAGGCTTCAAGACTGGCGAAGCCCAGCGCCTTGTTGAAGACGCCACGCGTGATGGTCAGGAAGTGTGCGGCCGGGTAGAACTGGCCGATGACATGACCCACGCCTTCGAGCGAGGACACCGGGTTCAACATGCCGGAGAACTGGATGGCCGGGATGATGGTGCCGATGATGGTCACGAACATGGCCGCGATCTGGCTGCGCGTGAAGGTGGAGGCGAAGAGCCCGAAGCCGGTCGAGAAGGTCACGAAGAGCAGCGCCCCCGCCGTCAGCGCCAAGAGACTGCCCTTCACCGGTACCCCGAAGACGGTGACCGCCAGCAGCGTCAGCAGGGCGAAGTTGAGCATCGCCAGCAGGATGTAGGGGAGCTGCTTGCCGAGCAGGAACTCGCTGCGGGTGACTGGGGTGACATAGAGATTGATGATCGAACCCAGCTCCTTCTCGCGTACGACCGAGAGCGCGGTCAGCATCGCCGGGATCATCAGCAGCAGCATGGGGATGACCGCCGGCACCATCGCCGGCAGGCTGCGCACGTCCGGGTTGTAGCGAAAGCGTGTCTCGATCGTGGCCGGGCTGATCGCGGCATCCTGACCGAGCCGCTCTTTCGCCTGCTCCAGCAGCCAGCCCTGGTGCATCCCCTGCACATAGCCCCGCACCGTCTCGGCGCGCACCGGCATGGCGCCGTCGACCCAGGCGCCGATCTGCACGCTGTGACCGCGCCCGATGTCGCGCGCGAAGCCGTGTGGGATCTCGATGGCGAGCGCGAGTTGGCCGGCGCGCATGCGCCGGTCGAGGTCGTGATCGTCCTGGATCGGCGGGCGTTCGACGAAGTAGCGCGAGCCGGACAGGTTCAGCGCGTAATTCTGACTCAAACCGGTCTGGTCGCGGTCGAGCACGGCGTAGCTCAGATCCTCCACGTCCAGGCTGATACCATAGCCGAAGACGAACATCAGCATCGCCGTTCCGAGCAACGCCATGGCGGCCCGCACCGGGTCACGTTGCAGCTCCAGCGTCTCGCGCAGGCCGTAGCTCCAGGCGCGCCCGACGCTGAAGGGGATAGGGCGCGCGCGGGGGGCGGCCGCTGGAATCGTTGAAACCGATGGGGCCGCTATGACAGGCGGGGCTGCCGCCTCGCCACGCGCGCCGGCGTCTTCCAGATAACCGATGAACGCCGCTTCCAGCGTCGCCGCCCCGCGCTGGCGAACCAGCTCGGCCGGGGCATCGGTGACCAGCACCCGCCCGGCATGCATCAGCGAGATGCGGTCGCAGCGCCCGGCCTCGTTCATGAAATGGGTGGAGATGAAGATGGTGACCTGATCTCGGCGCGCCAGGTCAATCATCAGTTGCCAGAGGCTGTCGCGCGCGATCGGGTCCACGCCCGAGGTGGGCTCGTCCAGGATCAGCAGCTCGGGGCGATGCACCATCGCCACGGCCAGCGAGAGACGCTGACGGATGCCCAGCGGCAGCCTGTCGGGCAGCGCGTCAGCCGCCTCGACTAGGCCGAAGCGCTGGATCATCGCCTCCACCCGCGCCGGGATCTCGGCCTCGGGCACCTGGAACAGGCGCGCATGCAGCACCAGGTTCTGGCGCACCGAGAGCTCCGAATAGAGCGAGAACGCCTGCGACATGTAGCCCACGCGCCGGCGCGTGGCGATATCCTTGGGGTCGACCGCCTGTCCGAACAGGGCCGCGTTGCCTTCGCTGGCCGGCAGCAAGCCGGTCAGCATCTTCATGGTGGTGGACTTGCCGCAGCCGTTGGAGCCGATGAAGCCGAAGATCTCGCCGCGACGGATCGAGAAACTCACATGGTCGACGGCGAGGAAATCGCCGAAACGCATGGTGAGATCGTTCGCCTCGATTGCGATGTCCGTTTCACTTGCATCGGTGAGCGGCGGGATGGTCACGGCGCGATGACCGCGCCGCCGGTCCTCCGGCAGCAGCGCGATGAAGGCCGCGTCAAGCGAATCACTGCCGGTGCGCGCCAGCAGCTCGGCCGGCGTGCCGGTGGCCAAGACGCGACCGGCATCCATCGCCACCAGCCAGTCGAAACCCTCTGCCTCGTCCATGTAGGCGGTGGCCACGATCACGCTCATGCCGGTCCGCTCGGCTCGGATCCCTGTGATCAGATCCCAAAACTGCGCGCGGGCGAGCGGATCGACGCCGGTGGTCGGCTCATCGAGGATCAAGAGGTCCGGATCGTGGATCAGGGCGCAGCACAGACCCAGCTTCTGCTTCATGCCGCCGGAGAGCTTGCCGGCCGGTCGCGAGAGGAAGGGCGTCAGACCGGTGCTCGCGGTCAGGGTATCGATACGACGGCGACGCTCGGCGGCCGGGTGGCCGAACAGCCGACCGAAGAACTGAAGGTTCTCCTCGATCGACAGGGTCGGGTAGAGGTTCTTGCCCAGACCCTGGGGCATGTAGGAGATGCGGGGGCAGACGCGGCCGCGATGGCGCACGCTGGCCATGTCCCCGCCCAAGGCGCTCACCCGGCCCTGCTGGATGGCGCGGGCGCCGGCGAGCAGCGCCAGCAGGCTGGATTTGCCTACACCGTCCGGGCCGAGCAGTCCGACCATGCGCCCGGCCGGGATGTCCAGGCTGATATCGTCCAGCGCTACCACCTTGCCGTAGCGCAAACCGACGCCGACCAGGCGGGCGACCGGACTGGCGATTGATGCCGATGCATCCCGCCCCGGTGGATCGACCACGGGCGGCGGGACCATGCCGGGGCTCAATCCGGCACCTTGACGACCAGGTTGGCCGGCCAGGCGGCGTCCGCATCGAGCTTAATCCAGGCCATACCGGGCAGGCCGGTCTTGACCAGCGCGCGGTGTTTCAGCAGCAGCTCCGGATCGATCCGCGCCTTGACGCGGAACATCAACTTCTGCCGCTCGCTGGCCGTCTCCACCGTCTTGGGCGTGAACTGCGCGGTGCTGGCGACATAGGACACCCGCGCCGGAATCACGTATTGCGGCGCCGCATCGAGGACCAGATGCACCTCGCTGCCCAGCGCGACCCGGCCAGCCGCCGTCTCGGGCAGGAAGAAGGTCATGTAGACATCGCTGAGATCAACCAGGTTGAGCACCTTGCCGCCGGCGGCCAGGACCTCGCCGGGCTGCGCGATGCGGTATTGCACGCGTCCGGCCCGCGGGGACTTGAGCTGACTGTCCTCGATGTCGGCCTCGACACGAGCCACCGTCGCCTCGCTGGCCTCCACACCGGAGTCGGCGCCGACCACCGCGGCGCGGGCAGCCGTGGTCGCCGCCTCACTCGCGGTCACCTGGGCTTGCGCACCGGCCAGCGTCGCCTGGGCGCCGTGCACGCGGGCGCGGTCGTCGTCGAGGATCTGGCGGGTCGTCATGCCCTTCTCGGACAGGGTCTCGGAGCGGGCGTAGCGCCGCTGCGCGGCGTCGAGCTCGCTCTCGCGCTGGCCTACCAGGGCCTGCGCGGCGGCCGTATCGCTCTGGTGCACGGCGACTTGGGCCTTGGCGCTGGCGACAGCCGTGACGGCCTGGCGGGACTGCGCCAGCGCCTCGTCGCGCTGGGCGTCGAGCGTGGCGACCCGCATCTGCGCCAGAGGCTGACCGGCCAGCACGAAATCGCCTTCGTTGACCAGGATGTCTTCCACCCGTCCGGCGAGCTTGGTGGCCACGTCGATCTCGGTGGCCTCGATGCGGCCGTTGCCGCTGACGAAGCCGGCGCCCGGCCCCGAGGGTTGCAGGGTGGTCCAGACCAGGACCGCGATGGTGGCGATGGCCACTGCACTGATCAGCAGAACCATGTTCTTCTTGACTGCCAGGGTCATGATGGATCCTGTGTTCCTGAACCTGAAAAGCGGGGTCGACCGCGAGCGATGTGCCTCCAGCAACGATGCCGGACAATCACGGCTCGCCCTGGACGACCACCTCGACCCTGTGCTCTCGCTGGTCGTCCACCAACGGAATCTCAGGCGCGTCTTGCGCCACACCGTCCACCGTGATCCGCGTCCCCCCCTCGCGATTGCCGCGTTGTGTCACGGCGATGTGGTAGAACGTCTCCCGATAGCGGTAGCGCAGCCTGAACCCCTCCCACTCGGCGGGCAGACAGGGCGCGACATGCAGGGTATCGACCTCGAGCCGCAGCCCCAGTAGGGACTCCAGGATCAGCCGATACATCCAGCTCGCCGAGCCGGTGTACCAGCTCCAGCCGCCGCGCCCGATATGCGGCGCGACGCCATAGACATCGGCTGCGACCACATAGGGCTCGACCTTGTAGATCGCGATCTCCTCGGGCGAGCGCCCGTGGTTGATCGGGTTGATCAGGGAGAAGAGCTCCCAGGCGCGTGCCGGATCACCCAAGCGCGCGAATGCCATCGTCGCCCAGATGGCCGCATGGGTGTATTGCCCCCCATTCTCGCGCACGCCCGGCACGTACCCCTTGATATAGCCCGGATTCAAATCGGAGGTGTCGAAGGGCGGATCCAGCAGTTGAATCAACCCGGCATCCCGGCGCACCAGGTGTGCATCCAGCGCCGCCATCCCCGTGCGTGCGCGCTCGGGATCACCGGCCCCGGAGAGCACCGACCAGCTTTGTGCGATGGAATCGATCCGGCATTCCTCCTGACTCGCCGAGCCCAGCGGGGTACCGTCGTCGAAATAGGCGCGCCGGTACCAGCCGCCATCCCAACCGTGCGCCTCGATGTTCCGGCGTAACCGGGCGGCCTCCGTCAGGCAGCGCTCCACGAAGGGCGCATCGCCCTGCAGGCGCGCCACCGCGCTGAACTGGACGAGCACCTCATAGAGGAACCAGCCCAGCCAGATGCTCTCGCCCCGGCCCTGGATCCCGACCAGGTTCATGCCGTCGTTCCAGTCGCCGGATCCCATCAGCGGCAGTCCGTGCTCGCCGAACCGCAGCCCGTGCAGGATGGCGCGCACGCAGTGTTGGTAGAGACTCGCCGAGTCCTCGGACTGACCCGGGAGATCGTAATAGGAGTCGTCCTGCCCGCTGACCAGGCGACCCTCGAGGAACCGGGCCGTTTCGTCCAGCACGTCGGTATCCCCGGTGGCCAGCACATAGCGGCAGGTCGCCAGCGGGAGCCAGAGATAGTCGTCGGAGCAGCGGGTGCGCACCCCCCGGCCCGAGGGCGGATGCCACCAGTGCTGGACATCGCCTTCGGGAAACTGACGCCCCGCGCAGAGCAGCAGGTGCTCGCGCAGCAGGACGGGCTCGGCATGGACGAGCGCCATCGCGTCCTGCAACTGGTCGCGGAACCCGAACGCCCCGCCCGACTGGTAGTAGCCGCTGCGCGCCCACAAGCGGCAGGCCAGGGTCTGATAGAGGAGCCAGCCGTTGGCCAGGACGTCGAGCGCCGGATCCGGGGTGTCGACCTGCACGGCGCCCAGGGTATGTACCCAATGCGCCTGTACGGCCTCCAGCGTGGAGCGGGCGGCGGACGCCCCGCGGTAGCGCGTCACCAGCGTGCTGGCATCATCGGCACCGCGTCGACCGGCCACGCCCAGCCGGAAGACGATTTCACGGGTTTGCCCGGGGGCCAGGTCGATGCCGACCTGGATCGCGGCGCAGGCATCCAGCCCGGCCCCGACCTTCCCGGACAGCCGTAAGCGCGTCAGCGCGGCCGGTGCGCCGAGGGTGCCGTTGCGCCCGATGAATTCGGTCCGGTCCCCGCTCAGGGTGCGGGATTGGTCGTCCACGTCGAAAAAGGCACGGCGGTCGGCGAACTCGGTGTTGTAGGGGTTGTGCGCGAAGAGCGCGCCGCTGAGCGGGTCGATCTCGGTGACGACGTGCAGGGTCGACTTGGGCCGCAGATCCCCGAGCACCCACTCCACATAGCCGGTCGCGGAGAGCCGGCGCGCCTGATTGGAGCAATTGCGCAACTTGAGCACCGAGAACTTGATCGGTGCGTCCACGGCGACGTAGACGCACAACTCCGAGGCGATGCCGTCCTCGGTGTGCTCGAAGACGCTGTAGCCGAAGCCGTGACGGCTGACGTACTCCGACGCGCCGCCCGCGGGCAGCGGCGTGGGCGACCATAGATGGCCGCTCTCCTCGTCGCGCAGATAGAAGGCCTCGCCGCTCGCGTCGCTGACCGGGTCGTTGTGCCAGGGCGTGAGGCGGAACGCGTGGGCGTTCTCGCTCCAGGTGTAGGCCATGCCGCTCGCCGAGACGACCGTCCCGAAGTGCGCATTCGCCAGGACATTGACCCAGGGTGCGGGCGTCGTTTGACCGGGCGCGGTCGTGATGACGTATTCGCGCCCGTCGGGCGTGAAGCCGCCCAGACCGTTGTCGAAGAGGCGCTGCGCGGGGTTGTTCGGCTCCGAGACGCCGGCCGATTTGGGCTCCACACCGCGACTCCATTCGGCAAAACGGGTCCGGGTCGGGCGCAGGCGCGGGATACGCCGTTCCGGCCGAGCGCGCCGACCGAGCTGCTCGGCCAGGGTGCCCCGTGTATCGCTGAGGATGGCCCGTGCCACGGTCTGGAAGAGAACGCGGTCTTCGTTGGAGATCTGATCGGCCGGGCGGAGGAAGATACCGCCGGGCCGATCGATCACGTGTGCATCCGCACCCGCGGCGATCAGCCCCAGGATCTGATCATGGAGCTGCTGGCGGTAACCGGCGCGATCCTCGTTCCAGATCACCAGATCCACCGTCAGTCCCTTCAGGCGCCAATAGGCATGCGCCTGCACCAACTGATGCACCAACTCGATGTTTTCCGGGTCGCCGATCTGCACCAGCACCATCGGGACATCGCCGGAGACCGCATGGCTCCAGAGCCCGGATTGTCCGCGCCGATTTTGAGCGAGCACGCTCGGCTCGGCACGCAGCGAGGCATTGGCATAGAGGATCGAGCTGGCCAGGCGTCCGTAAAGCTGCACGTCGGACTGCCTGGCATTGATCTGGCGCAGCACGACCTGGCTGTGGGTCCAGGCCAGATCGAAGACACGATTGGCGAGTCGCTGATCCTGGTACTTCTCGACCAGGCTCACGGCGATCTCGCGACTGTCGCCGATGCCGGTGACCCGATCGATGGTGGCGAATTCATCCGGATCCAGCGTGATGGCGTAGCGGATGACGACGACGGGATCCAGCACCGAGCCCGCGCTGCCCGAGAGGTCTTCATACCCGCGCATCGCCTGCGGATCGGTGACGCTGCGGTCGCGCCCGATGAAGCGCATCCGGTCCGTCTCGTAAGACGGCGGGCCGCACTCGGCCCCGCGCACCACCATCAGGTGAAACATCCAGGGCGAGGTCTCTTCCCGCGAGCGAGGCCGGCGGGTGCAGAGGATCGCCGGCTGCGGGTCGAGCAGCTCGGTCTGCACGAAGAGGTTGCTGAAGGCCGGATGCGAGGCGTCCGCGGCGGGCGGGGCGAGCACGACCTCGGCGTAGCTGGTGACCTCGATGACTCGGCGGCTGCGCGAACGGTTGGTGATGCGCACCCGGCGCAGCTCGATGTCGTCTTCCGGGGAGACGGCAATCTCGGTATAGGACTCGATCCCCTGATCGCGGCGACGAAACTCGGCGCGTCCCTCCGAGAAGATCGCCTCGTAGCTGTCCGGCTGCTTGAGCGTCGGCTGATAGGCGGTCGACCAGAAGTCGCCGCTCGCCAGGTCGCGCACGTAACAGAAGGTGCCCCAAGGGTCGCGGGTGGTGTCTTCGTGCCAGCGGGTGACGGCCAGATCCTTCCAGCGACTGTAGCCGCCGCCCGCGTTGGTGACCATCACATGGTAGCGGCTGTTCGACAACAGCTTCACCTCGGGGATGGGTGTATTGGGGTTCGTGAACACGCGGATCTCCGCATCCTGACTGCTGGAGGTGGTGCGGATGTCGGTGGGCTCGCCGGTCGCGTGCAGATAGAACGCGGGTGTCTTGGGGATGCGCTCCTGCAGCAGCAGAGCGGTCGCCTGAAACATCGGTGCGGCCATGAAACGCCGCTGCATCGGACGGTCCAGGAGCAGGTACGCCAGCGACAGAAAACTCATGCCCTGGTGATGGGCCATGAAGGAGCGCACCAAGGCGCTGGTCTGCCCGCGGGGCAGTCGGGACGGGGTGTAGTCGATCGCCTCGTAAAACCCGTAACGGCCTTCGAACCCGCTCGCGGCGAGCCGCTGGAGATTCCGGCACGCCGCCTCGGGCGCGACCATCAGCGCGAGTGCGCTGGCGTAGGGTGCAATGACCAGATCCTCGGCCAGCCAGCGTTTGAGCCCCAGACCGGGCACGCCGAAGGCGCGGTACTGATAGTTCAGATGCAGATCGACGGTGTTGTAGCCGGATTCGGACACGCCCCAGGGAACACCGCGCAGCGCGCCGTACTCGATCTGCCGGGCCACCGCCGTGCGATAGGTCCGGTCGAGCAGGGTGTTGTCGTAGGTCGGCATCACCAGCAGCGGCATGAGGTATTCGAACATGGAGCCGCTCCACGACAGGAGCGTCGACTCGCCGGCGGCGACGGTCAGCAGGCGCCCCAGGGCAAACCAGCTCTCCTGCGGCAGCTGGCCCTGCGCAATCGCCACGAAACTGCCCAGCCGCGCTTCCGAGGCCAGCAGGTCGTAGAAGCTCGCATCCTGCCGCCGCTCGGCGACGTTGTAGCCGATCGCCAACAGATGGCGCGACGCGTCGTAGAGGAAGTCATAGTCCGCCCAAGCCAGCTCGCAGGATTGCAGGGCCAGACGCTCGAGCAGGGCGATCCGCTCGCGGGCTGCCCCGTAGGCGTCCCGGCCCGCCTCGCTCTCGGCGAGCTGACGCAGTGTCAGGCTCAGGTCGTGAGTCCCTTCCGCGCCGAGCGCAACCGGGGTCAAAACGGGGGCCGAAACCGTGCTTGCCAGCGAGGGCACCAACACCAACAGATCGTTCAGGATGGCGCGGCATTGACGCTCCAACGCCCATGCCCACTCGTTCGCGGCGCCCTCGGTGTGCGCATCCAACGCCTGCGCCGCAGCCTCGGCCGCCGTCGCCAATGACGCGAGACACTGGCGTGCCGTCGCCAGTGTGGCGGGCGGCGAGCGCGAGGCTGATTCCAGCGCCTGCTTGAACGGCGCGAGCGGGGCCGACAGGACACTGCGTCCAGACGGCTCGGGTTCCTCTTCGACCAGGCCCGCGAGAATCCCGAAGGTGTCGCCGATGCCGTCAAGCCAACGCGGGTGCAGGATCGGTGCCTCGATCAGTGCGAGCAGACCCGGCTGCAAGGTCAGCAGATGACCCGCGAGGTTGCCGCTGTCCACCGACGAGACATAGAAGGGCGCGAGCGGTTTGAGCGTTTGCGTGTCGTACCAATTGAAGAAATGGCCGCGATAACGCTCCATCCCGGCCATCGTGCCCAGGGTGTTGGTCGTGCGCTCGATCAGTCCCGTGACCGGCAGATAGCCGAAATCATAGGCGGCCAGATTTGCCAGCAGCGACATTCCCATGTTGGTCGGCGAGGTGCGATGCGCGAGCACGGCCACGGGGTGCTCCTGATAGTTGTCCGGCGGCAGCCAATGGTCCTCCGGCCCGACGAACCGCTCGAAGAAGGCCCAAGTCTTGCGCGACATGGCGCGCAGAAAGAGGACCTGGTCGGCCGTCAGGCGGGCCTCGCGTCGTGTCAAGGGGCGGCTCATCCACCAGGCGACGGTGGGCGCGGCCAGCCAGAGCAACAGGATCGGCCCCGCGACGATCAGCGCGGCGGGGTTGACCCATGCCAGCACCGATGCCGTCACCAGGGCCAACGCGGGTGCAATCCACATCCTGCTGTGGAAGGCGACGATGCCAGAACGCGAGCGATCCAGATCGCCCGACGAGGTCCATTCGAGCAGGCGTCGATGGCTGACCCGCGTCCGCCAGAGCGTGCGGATCGTGGCATCCAGGCTGAAGAAGCCCTCGTAAGGCAGGCACACGACGGTGAAGATCGCCTGCGCCACCTGCCGGACCGCGGTGCGGAGCGCGGCCGCGAGATGATCGCGCCAGCGCACGTCGCCCGGCTTTTGCAGGCCGTTCAGGAGCGCGGTCAGCAATGACGGAATCAGAGAGATGCCGAGCACCGCCAGGGTCCAGAGTCCGGGGGACGCCGTCAGCGTCCAGCCCAGCACGAACAGCAGCGTCAGGGCCGCCGGCACGAGGCTGCGCCGCAGATTATCGGCCAGCTTCCAGCGCGACAACGCCGAGAGCGGGTTCCGCCGCGGGCGTCCGTCGAGACCGGGAACGCGCGGCAACAGCCAGCGCGCGATTTGCCAGTCGCCGCGAATCCAGCGGTGGCGTCGGCTGACGTCCGCGCTGTAACTGGCGGGAAAGTCTTCATACAACTGCACATCGGAGACCAACCCCGAGCGGACATGACAGCCTTCCAGCAAGTCATGGCTGAGGATGCGATTCTCCGGAAAACGGTCCGTGAGCGCCTGCTCGAAGACATCGACGTCGTAGATGCCCTTGCCGATGAAGGAGCCTTCTTGGAACCAATCCTGATACACATCGGAGACGGCATGCGTATAGGGGTCGATGCCGGCGTCGTCCCCGTGCAAACGCGCATACCGCGACCGGTTGGCGCCGGGCAGACTCACGGCCACGCGCGGCTGCAGAATGCCGTAGCCCTCGGAGACCAGCTGTCGGTCGGGGTCGTAGTGTGCCCGATTCAGCGGGTGTGCCAGGGTCCCGACCAGCTCCCGCGCCGCATCGCGCGGGAGCTGGGTGTCGGTGTCCAGGGTAATGACGTAGCGCACGTCCAGCAGGATGGTCGTCTGGCCCACGATCGTCGCGAAGCGATCGGCGGCCCGGCCGCGCAACAGGGCGTTCAGGTCGGCGAGCTTGCCGCGTTTACGCTCGTAACCCATCCAGATCCGATCTTGGGGATTCCAGCGGCGCGGACGATGGAAAAGGAAAAAGGAATCGCCGCCGTCGCGCGGGTATTTCGCGTTCAGGGCCTCGATCCCTTGAACAGCCAGCCGGACCAGTGTCTCGTCCTCGGGCTGCGTCTGCGTCGGCGCATCGCGAAAATCGGTCAAGAGACCAAAGTGCAGGCTGTCGTCCCGATTGGCCAGGAACCGCACCTCCAGCCCCTCGATCAGCGCCTCGATGCCCGCCGCGCCGGTGAGCATGGTCGGGGTCACCACCAGGGTGCGTGACGCCGCCGGAATGCCATCGGAAAAATCCAGACGCGGCAGCGGATAGGGAGTCGCGAGCAGCGTTGCCAGCCAGTTGACCAGCGCCACCGCGAGCTGACTGGTGCCCAGCACGGCCGGCACCGCCAGGAGCAGGAGCAACCAACCCGGCAGGCTATCGGACGGCGCCTGCCCCAGCAGCGCCCCGGCGAAAAGCATCGTCAACACGACGATCGCGCCCAGATAGAGGACCAGGGGAAACCGGCGCCCCCGTCGCTGCAGCGACTCCAGGGTACAGAGACAGGCCTGCGCCCGGCGCTCCAGTTGCGGCAAACCGCGATCGATCAGGTAAAACCCCACGTGCCCCGCGCGCGCGCCGCCGTCGTCGTTCCCGATTGCGCCTTGGCGCGCCAGCTCGACCGCCCGGCGCGCCACCTCCGCCTCGGACAAGGGGCTGTTCTTCGCGACCTTCTCCACGACGTGCCGATAACGGTCGCGGGTGGCAAAGTCCATTTCCCGGTAGATCCCGCCCGGATCCTCGCGCAAGGTCTGCTCGACCAGGCTCATCGTCTCCACGAACTCGCGCCAGTCCAGCGCCCCGAGGAAACGCAGACTGCCGATGCTGTTGCCGATGGACACCTGATCGGCGGCCTGTTGCTGGTTCTCCGCCTGCACCAACTGCTCGATCGCCAAGCCCGACTCGGCGAGCTGCTGCTCGACCCAGGTCAGCGGCAGGGCCAAGGCGGAACTCTGACCTTGCAGTCGGCGCGCCAACTCCGCGACAAAGGCGCTCGACAGGGGCGGGTTCGACCGCGCCATGTCGGCAATCACCAAGATGAGATTTTTGGGGTCCTGCTCGACCATCTCCATCATCCGATCGGCCCAGACATCGGCCAGGTTCTGGTCGGTTCGGCTGGCGGCGATCAGGACCGCCACCCGGCGCAGATTCTCGATCAGCGCCAATCGCAGCATGATCGGGATGGCCCACAACTCGCCCAGCCTCAGGGTGGTGACCGTTTGATAGGCCGAGACGAAACGGTTGAGGTTCTCGGGGTCGACCCGACCATCGCCGTGGGCGATGATCTCCAGCGCGACGTCATAGACGCGTGGCAGTCCGGCGGATGGGCCTTGGAGCAGACGCGGCAGTTCCCGGCTGTAGCCCTTGGGGAGATGTCGCTTGGCGGTGCGGATCTGATCTTCGATCAGATAAAAATTGTCGAGCAGCCATTCACCGGCGGGCGCGATCCGACGGTTTTCCGTGACGGCGACCATGAGTAATCGGCACACACCGATCAGGATGGTTTCATTCTCGTTCAGGCGAGCAAGAAGGCGATCCGGCGGATGTCCGGGCATCAAGGCATGCGCGTCGGCGAGACGCTTGCCGTGCTCTTCCATCTGCACGGCACTGAAAAGCTCCGAGCGCAACGGTGGCTCGTCGCCGACAGACGCGTTGATCAAACCCTTAGCGGGAAGCCATTTCTTGAATTGGAGCAGAGTGTCGCGAATCGCCAAGTGATCCTCCTTTAAACGCCCTATCTCCGATCCGGAGACACCATCCTCTGCGGACGACGACAGCGCTCAACTTCCGAATTGCCGAATTGCGTTTCATGCAATGATGTTGAGAAGGCGTGAAAACGTCGCGCCTATTTCTTCCAGTAGAAGTCAAAACGCGATTGGCCCGAACCATCCAGACTGAATGTTTTGCGCTGAGTCTCGTCCTGACCGCGTAAACCGGTCGGGGTGACTTCTACACTGTAGTCGCCCGGCGGCAGTTGAGCGAAAAACCAAGGGCCTTTCGATTGGGCGCTCAAGATCGGTCCACCGCGCGCATCCAGAATGTTCACTTTCACCGACGAGAGATATTCCCCGCTGCCCTCTGTCGCGAACAGCAAACGCAGGTTGAACTGACTGGACAAGGCATCGAGTTCGGTTCGTTCACTTTCACCGATGCCGCCCGACACGTAGCGAATGTCGCCATCGGTTTTGATCTCCGATGACCCTTCCCCCGACGACTCACGGCCCGGTGCGGCGAGATCGGACGACGTCTCCGAACCAGAGGTCTCGGCCGGCCGAATTCCATACTCCGTGCGCGTCTCCGCAAGCTGTATACCGGGGGTTGCGGGAATCGGCGTGTCCATGTTGCCCGACTTCTCCGGTCCGGCGGACTGTGCCGCTGCGCCCCCGAACATCAGCGCCATCGCCATCAGGCTTCGTAAATTTTTGTTGGTCATGTGAAGGGACTCGTTTGTCGACGTGAAAGAAGCCGGAACACGCTCTCCGGCATGTGAGTCGCTCCGCCCGGGAGACCTGGATCCAGGTCTCCCGGGCGGTCATTCTCAAGTGCCCTTCGGCACGAGCAGCAGAAGCGCGCCGGCCACGATCGACGCCACGCCGGCCCAGATCGGAATGTTGACCGTCTCGCGGTCTTGGACCGTCAACTCCAGGGGACCCAGTTGGGCCTGCGTGGTCTCCTTCGTATAACTGAAGCCACCATAGGCCAATCCCAGGCCACCGCCGATGATCAGCGCGACCCCGACGATCTTGAGTGCGTTCATCTCACCTCACCTCCCGACATGGATAAACACTTGTGGACCTCATGATTACCCGATGCGTATTCCGGACATGGGGCCGAGGAGCCCGAAAGCGGACAGCAGCCAAAGCACCACGACGATCACGACCACCACATTCAGGATCTTCTTGATGGTTCCATCCATCGGAATGTAGTTATTGATCAGCCATAGGATGACTCCGATGACGACCAAAACGACGATCAAGTTAATCAAATTCATCTTTATTCTCCTGTACTGGTTGGTTAGCGCTCGAGACGCGAGAGCCTGTCGTTCGGCAAACTCCCGTACAAACCCGGCGATGGATGTGGTCCGGCTCCCCCTTTTCGCGGTCGGTTTCGCTCATTGGACCGACCGCTCAAACCCTCAGGGACTCGTGACACCGCTCCGCGGGATCAAGCACGCCCCATGGCGCTCTGCGCCACGTGCCCCGACGGCCGGAATGAAGAAGAAGACCTCGCGGCCGACGAGGGTTACACACGGTGAACGTCAACATGACACGGCATATCCCGCCCGGTCTGTACGCCATCGCACATAAGGGCACGAATCAACGTGCTATGTTTGACAGCGCACTGAATGAACGTGTCTTTTGTCGTAACGTTTGGAACTGAAGGAGTCCACAGGCCGAGCCGGGCTTCAGCAACCACGCGGGGTTACGGCTTGCCACTGCGCGATAAGCCTTCGCCATCGGTTTCCCCGGCAACGCGTTCCGCTTGTCGGGTGTTTCCGTTCCATGCCTGCCATGAGGAAAACGCCCGTGCATCCCGAGAGGAATTCCGCTCTTTTGGACAATCGTCTTCTCGCCTCTCTGCCGGACGAGGATCATCGGCAGGTGCTGACCCGCTGCGAGTCGGTCGAGCTTGCGCTCGACGAGGTGATCAACGAGCCCGGCGAGCAGATCCGCCACGTCTACTTCCCCACGGACTGCTTCTTCTCTCTGGTGACGCCGCCGATCGATCACGCCGGTCTGGAGGTCAGACTGGTCGGCAGCGAGGGAATGATCGGAACACCACTGATCTTGGGGATCGACGTGACACTGCTGCGCACCGTTGTCCGGGGTGCCGGTCCCGCCTGGCGTATGACAGTGGAGCGATTCCCCGAGGCGCTCGGGCAGAGCGTCGCACTCCGGATCACGCTGAACCGCTATCTCTTCGTGTTGACGAATCAGGTCGAGCAGATGGTCGCCTGCACAAGGTTCCATGTGCTGGAAGCGCGTCTCGCCCGCTGGTTGCTGATGACTCAGGACCGGGCGCATTCGGATCACTTCCACGCCACCCATGAGTTCCTGGCCGTCTTACTCGGGGTGCGCAGGGTCGGCGTGACCAAGGCTGCGACGGCGCTGCAAAAGCGCAATCTCATTCACTACAGCCGCGGCGACATTCGCGTTCTCGATCGGGCCGGACTGAAAGCCGCAGCCTGCGGCTGTTACGGGGAGTCGGAATCGATTTACGACCGATTCCTGGGCTGAGAGGCGACATGTCGGCCGCAGCGATCCGGGTCGCGCGCGGGCGGTTGATCCTGCGGGGTACGGGGGCGAAGGGATGCCGACGCATGTCGCGCCGGACGCGGTTTAGGACCGGTTCAAAAAAACCGCGATATGTAGGTCATTAAGGTGTTCACCGAGTTTCTGAATCGTCGCTTAATGACCAGTACGAGCACGAACCTCCAGAGCAACCTCTAGCGCGTTCAACCCGGTTTGACCGTCCACCAGCGGCGGGCGTCCCTCGCGGATACAGCGCACGAACTCGGCAAGCTCGAGATCCAGCGGTTTGACCGGCTCGACATTGATGCGCTCGCGCGTGATCTCCGGGCGTGCGGAACCGGCGATGCTGCGGGGCGCGGCGATATCGATGGTCTGCTCGATGAAGTCGAGCGAGAGATAGCTGCCCGGTTGGAAGACCCGGATCCGGCGCGTGGTCTTCTCCGAGACGCGGCTGGCGACGACGTTGGCCACGGTGCCTTGGTCGAACTCCAATCGGGCACTTGCGATGTCGACATGATCCGTCAGGACGGATGCACCTACGGCCGAGATGTTGGCGATACGGCCCCCGACCAGCGAAAGGATGATGTCGATGTCGTGGATCATGAGATCCGAGACCACGTCGACATCGGTCGCGCGCTCCGTGAATCCGCCCATCCGCTGGGCCTCGATATAGACCGGCGCGTGGATACGTTGCGCCAGGGCCATGACGCCGGCGTTGAACCGCTCGACATGCCCGATCTGCAGGGTGGCATTGTGCGCGCGCGCAAGGCGAACGATCTCGACCCCGTCGGCCAGGCTCGCCGCGATCGGCTTTTCGAGCAGGACGGGAATGCCCCGCGAGAGGAAAGGCGCCGCCGCCTCGAGATGCGCAGTCGTCGGAACGACGATACTGACCGCATCGACCCGCCCGAGGACATCCTCGATCCGCGCACAGGCGGCGCAACCGGCCTCGGCGGCGACCGTTGCAGCTCGGGCCGGGTCGGCATCGACCACGCCCACCAGATCGACATCAGGCATGCGCGAGTAGATCAGGGCATGGAAACGCCCCAGATAGCCGACACCGATGACGGCGACGCGGAGTTTATCGGACATAGGCTGCGACCGGATGCGTTGTTGAGCCTCGGAGATCCCCGGATACGGGCGGTCGGCGTGCGTCGCACGGCATGGCGTCCCGAGAATCGGTTGATGTCACGTTGCCCTCCCGGGTGGCGACGCCTTCAGCCTCAGCCGCCGAAATCCTTCGGTGCGACCGCCTGCTTGGCGATCGGTGCACGCTCGACACTCGCGTACAGGCCGATTTGATACGCCACCGTCGCCACCATTCCGATCAACGCAAAGGCGATCACCAACACCACGAGATCGGGCTTGGGAGGAGATGAGTTGGGGCGCATGCGTCGACCGACCTGAAATTAGGACTCTGGCTGCGTGGCTCGCTGTCCTTGATGGACAGCGAAATGGATTAGGGGCTCCGATGTGCCTGGATCGCGCAACGGGGCCGTGTGTATTATCACGCGATCCGATGCGCTTGTCTGCGACGTGGAGGTTCAGGTGAAAGAGTTTTCGATCAAGATTTCGGCCAATAGTCAGTACCAGCCGGAACGATCTTCCCCCGGAGAAGGACGTTATGTGTTCGCTTATACGATCGTGATCGAGAATCACGGAGACCAATCGGCGCGACTGCTCGATCGGCACTGGATCATCACGGACGCTGACGGTAAGGCTCAGGAGGTCAGGGGAGAGGGTGTTGTCGGGGAGCAGCCGCACCTGAAACCGGGTGAACGTTTCGAGTATACGAGCGGCACCATCATCGCTACCCCGATCGGCAGCATGCACGGCAGTTACGGCATGATCAGCGACGATGGGACCCGCTTCGATGCCGATATTCCGGCCTTCTCGTTGGCGTCCGCCATGACCATTCACTGAGCGAGACGAGCGGGACCGACACGGCCATGTCCATCTATGCCGTCGGCGACATCCAGGGATGCTATCGGGAGCTGCGGCAACTGCTCGACAGGCTCCGGTTCGATCCGGGTGTGGACCGACTTTGGCTCGTCGGCGACCTGGTCAATCGCGGGCCTGAATCGCTAGCCGTACTGCGGTTCGTGCACGATCTAGGCGATTGTGCCGTCACGGTCCTCGGCAACCACGACCTGCATCTCCTCGCCTTGGCCGAAGGCAATACCCGGCACGCGGGCAAGAGCACGCTCGACGAGGTCCTGCGGGCGCCGGACCGCGACGCACTCCTGCACTGGTTGCGCCATCGCCCGTTGCTGCATCATGATTCTGACATCGGTTTCGCGATGATCCATGCCGGTGTTCCGCCGCAATGGAGCCTTCAAGACACTCAAGCCCGCGCAAACGAACTCGAGTCGGCCCTTCGCGGGCCGGACTATCGCGCTTACCTGATGGCCATGTACGGCAACAAACCCAAGCGCTGGTCACCCGATCTGACCGGCATGGACCGTCTGCGGTTCATCACCAACTGCCTGACGCGACTGCGGTTCTGCGCGTCTGACGGCGCCCTTGCCCTGGGCGAGAAGGGCGAGATCGGGAGTCAATCGGCCGGACGCCTGCCCTGGTTTCGGATGCAGGACCGGCGCACCCGCAATGATCGGATTATCTTCGGCCACTGGTCCACCATCGGCTATCTCGCCGAGCACAACGTCTGGGGACTCGACAGCGGCTGCCTTTGGGGCGGCGCGCTGACCGCGATCCGGATCGACGGCGACGGCGACGGCGACGGCGACGGCGACGGCGACGGCGACGGCGACGGAAAGAGGTCGATCACACCGATCCAGATCGACTGCGCGGGCTATCTGCGGCCCGGATCCGACTGAAGCCCGGGCCTTGTTCATCTGCCCGCCGTCTGGACGAGACCCGTATGAACAAGCGCTGTAGGGTAATGGACAAGCGCAGCGCAGCCCACCGGCGCCGGCGCAGGGTTCGGTGGACTTCGCTCTCGCTCGTCCACCCTACCGCGCTTGTTTGCACTACTGCCGCGATCAGCGTCGCGGCCCGGTTTATGGGCAAGCCCCGGACACGCGGCAGAGCTCCGAGAAGGTCATCGCATACGCATTGCGCTCGTCGGACGGACGCTCGACCCGGCTCACCTCGACCCAATCCGCCGGATCCCAGCGCGGAAACCAGGCATCGCCCTCGATAACGGCACGCACCTGGGTCAAATAGAGAACGTCTGCGCGCGGAAGCGTCTCGGCGTAAAGTGCTGCCCCGCCGACAATCAAGAGCTCGGGGACCGGCCCGGCCGCATCGATCGCGGCATCCAATGAATCCACGACGAGACAGCCGTCCGGGCGAAATGCCGGATCACGCGACAGCACGATGTGGCGTCGACGCGGCAACAGGCCGGGCAAGGACTCCCAGGTCCGCCGCCCCATGACGATCGTCTTGTCGAGCGTGAGCTGTTTGAAGTGACCCAAATCGGCCGGCAGATGCCAAGGCAGTCGATTCTCTCGACCGATCACACCGTTGTCCGCGATGGCGGCGACCAGACAGAGGGGCGGGGCTTGGCGTTCGGTCGATGTCATGGCAGATCTCACCTTGTTTGACTTTGCGTCCCTAAGCACCGAGCGGTTTCCGGAATCTCTCACGGAGTCACGAAGCGCACGAAGGAAAGCCTGAAGGGCGATGCATGCGAACACATTCGCACCCACACGCCGCTTGTTCCTTTCCCGGACATCACCTCATCATACCTGCACCGCCGCAGCCATTCCCCGAGGACTCAGATGGAGAGCACCTACGACGCGGATTTTTACGCCTGGGCCAACACCCAAGCCGCACTCCTGCGCAGCGGACGGATCGACCAGGCCGACATCGAGCATATCGCGGAGGAGATCGAGAGCATGGGCAAGAGCGAGTTGCGGGAGCTTGAAAACCGACTCGCGCGGCTATTTACACATCTGCTCAAGTGGCAATTCCAGCCCAATCGGCGCAGTCGAAGTTGGACACTGACGATCAAAGAGCAGCGCCGACGTCTTCATCGGCACCTCGCACAGAACCCCAGTCTCAAGGCGAAGCTGGAGCAAGCCGTCGTGGACGCCTATGGCGATGCCATCCTCGAAGCGGCCCGCGAGACCGGCCTCGCCGAGGAGACCTTCCCGCCGGTCTGCCCCTTCACCGTCGAGCAGATCCTGAACGAAGATGTTCCGGGCGACGAGCCAAAAGCCATCTAAACCGTGCCCTGCGCGGTATGCGATGTTCTCGGATGGGATCGACCCCGGCAGTTTTGACGACCGCCGGAGCCGACCCGGTTTAAGATATTAAAAAATATATTATTTTAAACCGAGCCCCCGCTAAGGGCCATGCATGCACCAAACGTCGAGCCCACTCGAAAGTGAGCATCTCGCTCTGCGCACGGTTTAGGGGCGACTTCCGTTGCCGAATCACGACGATGGTTCCTTTTTCTGTAAATCATCCTAAACCGCGTCACCTCCGACGCCCAAGGATCTAGCCGAGGCAGGCCAATCCAAAAACGATGCATTTCGCTCCGGACGCGGTTTAGCCGTACTGTGCGAGCGCCGCAGCGAGACGATCCCGAACCAGATCGCGCAGGATCGCCGGCTCGACGACCTCGACATCCGGCCCGTACCTGAGCACATCCATCGTCAGCTCGAGCGCATTGCTGTAGGGGATGCGCAGCTCGTAGCGCCCGTCCTCGAGGAATTGCCCCGTCTGATCCCGATGCCATTGTTCCTTGGCGACCCAGCGGGCGCGCTCGGGGCTGAATCGCAGCACGGCCGTTTGCTGCGGTGTGCCGGCGAAGATCCCGTAGGAGACGGCGAAGTGTCGATCGAGCTCCTCGTCCGCCACCGGCAAGGCCGTCGTGGACAGCTGGCGCGCCGCCTCGATCGCATCCAGTGCAAAGGTCCGCAGGCCCTCGCGCAGATGACACCAGGCGTCGAGATACCAGTTGTCGCGGTAGTAGGTGAGACGCTGGGGCGACACCTCGCGGTCGCTGTGCCGATCGTCGCCGCGATTGAAATAGCGGATCCGCAGCCGCTGATGTTGAGCCAAGGCGCCGGCGACCGTCTGAAAGTGGCGGCCGCTGCGCCGCGCGCCCACCTGCATGATCCGCACCCGCGCCGAAAGCCCGTCGAAACCGGGGCGTTGCAGCTCGAGGAGATCACCGATGCGTTTCTGCAGCGGCTTGAGATGCGGATCGAGCAGACCCGGCTCGACGCTCGTCAAGAGCTGCTGCACCGTCAGCAGGGCATGCAGCTCGGAGGCGTTGAACCAAAGACCGGGCAGCTCGTACATCGCCCCGTCGGCCAGATCGTACGTGTAGCCGTTGAGATCCCGGTCGTAGACGATCGGCGCATTCAGGTGCAGACGCATGTCCTCGATGAGCCGCGTAACGGTCGCGCGCGAGCACTCGAGTGCGTCCTGCAAGCGCTGCCGCGAGACCGGATGTCGAGCCGCCTGAAGGATGCGGTTGAGCTCGAAGATCCGGTCGAAGCGGTCCACCGGGTCGGCCTAGAGCGGCACGGCGGCGACCTTCGCAACGGCGGCCGGTGCGGCCCAGAGCTTTTCGAGATTGTAGAAGTCACGCACCTTGGGGAGCATGACATGCACCACGACCCCGTTGAGGTCCACCAAGGCCCACTCGCCCTCGGTGACGCCTTCCAGACCCAGCGGGGTCTCGCCCGCCTCTTTGGACTTATAGGCGACGGTCTCGGCGATGGCCTTCACATGCCGGTCCGAGGTGCCGGACGCGACGATCATATAGTCCGTGATGGCGGTCTTGCCCCGCACGTCCATCACCTCGATGTCGCGGGCCTTCATGTCGTTCAAGGTCTCGACCACCAGTTCCCGAAGTGTCTCAAGCTGCATGCGATCTCCTCTGCTGTTGAATTAGGGGCGCGACGCGAGCGGTCGCACGGGGGTTTGCGTCGCACCGCGATCCGCGGCGACGACCACACCCTCCTTGGTCTGATCCGACGGGCGACGGTGCAAACGTTGCCCTTCGGGTCGGCGGGCCTCCGGCCTACCGATACAAACCTTCCGCCGCGATGATCGCGATCACCGTATCGGGCAACAGCCAGCGCGGGCTCAGACCCTGTCGGATCAGCGCGCGCACACGGGTTGCCGAGACATCGATCTGGGTCACGTCCTGAAAGAGGATGCGGCCGGCCGGCATCTCTGCCAAGTCGTCGGCCCGGTCTCGGATACGCCCCGTGCAGAATGCCTGCAGGGCGGGATCCGGCGCGACGGACGCACCCGGTCGCCGCATCACCACGAGATGCGCCAAGTCCAGGATATCGGCCGGGCGATGCCAACCCGGGAAGCCTGCGAAGGCGTCGGCGCCGATGAGCAGACACAGGGGGCGGTCTCGGCCCAGCTCGGCACGCAGCGAGATCAGGGTGTCGTAGGTGTAGGAGCCGCCCGGCCGCTCGATCTCGCGGGGGTCCGCGACGAATCCCGGCTGTCCGGCGATCGCGGCCTCCAACATGGCCAAGCGCAGTATCGAGGAGGCGACCGGCGGCGCACGATGCACCGCGACATTGAGCGGGACGAACCGGACCTCGTCCAGACCAAGCGCTTGGAGACAATCGAGTGCCGGGCGCAGATGTCCGAAATGGATGGGGTCGAAGGTGCCGCCGAGGATGCCGATCATCAAGGCGTCGACGCGCGAGCGGTGGACCGATCCGCGAACTCTCGCAGCCCCTCGGCCATCAGGTACGGACCTCGCCGTCGCCCAGCACCACGAACTTCACCGAGGTCAGACCCTCCAGCCCGACCGGGCCGCGCGCATGAAACTTGTCCGTGCTGATCCCGATCTCGGCACCCAGGCCATACTCGAACCCGTCGGCAAAGCGCGTCGAGGCATTGACCATGACGGAGCTCGAATCGACCTCGCGCAGGAAACGTCGGGCACGGCTGTAGTCCTCCGTGACGATCGCATCCGTATGGGCCGAGCCGTGCGCGGCGATGTGATCCATCGCCGCATCGAGCCCGGAGACGACCCGGATGGCGAGGATCGGGGCCAGATACTCGGTGTCCCAGTCGGCCTCGGTCGCGGCGATCGTCTCGGGCAGGATCTCGCGGGTGCGCGCACAACCGCGCAGTTCCACCCCCTTCTCGCGATAGGCGATCGCCAGACGCGGCAGGATGCTCGCCGCGACGGACGCGTCCACCAAGAGGGTCTCCATGGTGTTGCAGGTCCCGTAGCGCTGCGTCTTGGCGTTCATGGCGATGTCGAACGCCTTGTCGAGATCCGCATCGGCGTCGATGAAGACATGACAAATGCCGTCGAGATGCTTGATGACCGGAACCCGTGCCTCGCGGCTGATCCGCTCGATCAGACCCTTGCCGCCGCGCGGGATGATCACATCGACACACTCGGGCATAGCGATCATGGCCCCGACCGCCGCGCGATCGGTCGTGGCGACCACCTGCACGCCGTCGGCGGGCAGACCGGCCTCGACCAGACCCTGCCCGATGCAGGCCGCGATCGCCTGATTCGACTCGAATGCCTCGGAGCCTCCGCGCAACAGCGTTGCGTTGCCCGATTTGAGACAGAGTCCGGCGGCATCCGCGGTCACGTTGGGTCGTGATTCGTAGATGATGCCTACGACTCCCAGCGGAACACGCATGCGCCCGACCTGGATGCCGGACGGGCGGTAATCCAGATCCGTGATGGCGCCGATGGGATCCGGCAGGGCGGCGATCTGGCGCAGGCCCTCGATCATGGTGTCGATGCGACCCTCGGTCAGCTCAAGCCGATCGAGCAGCGCGGCATCCAGACCCTTGGCCGCACCCTGCTCGAGGTCGATCCGGTTGGCGGCGACGATGGCTGCGCGCCGGCCATCGATCGCGTCGGCGATCGCCGACAGGGCATCGTTCTTTTGGCGAGTCGTTGCACGCGCCAGAGCGCGTGACGCGGCACGGGCGCGGCGTCCAAGGTCGGCCATGTAGGCGTCGATATCGGTGATCTGTCGTTCGCTCATCTCGGACCTAAACCGCGCCCGGCGCGGCATGCGATGTTTTTGGATGGGGTCGGCCCCGGCGGACTTGACGACCGTTGGAGCTGGCGCGGTTTAAAGTAAAAAAAGATTAAAAACTTAAACCGCGTCTCGCCAAGGTCAAGGAAGTCCCCGACGCTGAACACAAAACAAAAATGACTCATTTCGCTCTGGACGCGGTTTAAGGCGAGTCATTTGGGGTCAGTGTAAGACGCCGCCTCTGGTCTGTATAGGCGAAATGAGGCCGAAAAGGGACTCGAAAAGCGGCGATCGATCAGACAGAAGCAGTCACTGCGCGAACACCGGAAAGACCGGGCCGGACGCGTCTCAGCGCTGCGGGATCGGCCGACCCGCCCGAAAGCCACCGGCGGCCAAGGCATCGGCGACCACGGCCAGGCGGTGCCAAGGGTCGCCGACGGCCAGACCTTTGATCGACTGATCGATCAGCGAACACTGATGAAGCAGCGCGCGCAGCAGGGTCGGCGACAGACGCGAAAGGGCGCGTTCCATCGCCTGAAGACGTTGCGGCGGCATGCGGGCATTCTCAGCACCCGGCCCACGCGCACCGCCTGCCCGCGCCCCGGCCGCCTCGGCCAGGGTCCGAAGCTCCCGTGCCAAGACCCAGAGCACCAGGACATCGGCGGTTCCTTCGGCGCGCAGGACCGAGAGTATGCGCTGGGTGCGGGCGCGGTCTCCCGACAAGGCCGCGTCGGTCAGCGAGAAAAGGTCGAAGCGAGCGCTGTCGGCGAGGTTCCCGAGCAGGTCCTCGAGCGCGAGCGGTCCCGGATCACGCAGCAGACGCTGCTTCTCGATCTCCTGCACCGCCGCCAGCAGGTTGCCCTCGGCACGCTCGGCGAGCAGCTCGGCTACACCCGGCCCCGGCTGAAGCCCGACCGACTGCAGACGCTGACCGAGCCACTGCACCAGCTCCCGACCCTTCAAGGGCCAGACCTGCACCAGGGCGCCAACCGACTCGACTCGCTTGGCCCACTGACTCTGCAGCTCTTTGCGATCCAGCTCGGGCGCGATGATCAGGAGCAGGTTGTCCGGACAGGGCCGATCGCAATAGGCGCGCACCGATGCACCTCCGTCCTTGCCGAGCTTCGCCGTACCGATGCGCAGCTCGATGAGCTTGCGCGAGGAGAAGAGCGACATGGCGTCGGCGGAGGCGGCCAGGGCATGCCAATCGAAAGCAGCATCCTGATCCAGGACCTCGCGCTCGGCGAACCCCTGACGGCGGGCCGCCTCGCGAATCAGACGCGCCGCCTCGCCGAGCTGATAGGGTTCGTCGCCGCAGACCAGGTACAGCGGGGCCAGACCGCGGGACAAGGCGTCTTGGAGCTGGTTGAAGCGCAGGCGCATGGGGTCGGGGGTCGGGGTTCGGGGTTCGGGGTTCAGGGTCGGGGTTCGGGGGTTCGGGGGTCGGGGGTCGGGGTTCGGGGTTCGGGGTTCGGGGTTCGGGGTTCGGGGTTCGGGGTTCGGGGTTCGGGGTTCGGGGTTCGGGGTTCGGGGTTCGGGGGTCGGCCCTGATTCCAGCTTGAGATGTCTCTCACGGAGACACGGAGACACGGAGTGCACGAAGCAAAGATCTCGAATTCTCCGTGCTCTCCGTGTCTCCGTGAGAGGTCCTAGCCTGTAGGTTGTGCTGACGTTAAGAAGCACAACTTGGGCCGACGGTCAGATCAGCGTCACGCGCAGACGCATCAGGATGCGATCCGCGGCGTCGCGTGCGAAATCCTGATAGATCAGTGCCTCTTCGAGCTGTTTACCCAGGACCTCCACGTCCGGGTTGTCGAAGTTGCGCACCAGATCGAGCGACTGCCCCGGCACCTTCTGAGTGCCGTCGGGCGTGACGGCATCGTAGCTCACCAGATAGTGCAGCTCGTAGGCCAGGACGCGACCGCCCGAGTCGACGGCAACCACTTGCGAATACCGACTCTCCGAGAGGATGCGCAGGATCAACTTCGCCTCGCGCGCCGTTTCCGCCAGGGTGACGTCGCTGCCCGCAAGCTGATCGACGAGGGCTTCGCGTACCGGCGAGTTGCCGGCGGCCTGGATGTAGATCGGACTGAGCTCGGCCGGGATCTCCACGACACCCCGCAAGCGAAAACCGCAGCCGAGCTGAGCCAGACAGAGCAGACCCAGGATGAGGAGAACGGCGGTTCGGCCCGACGCCATGGAGCAAGCGCGCGACGGGCGACCACGCCACCCACCGGCCGGGGCTTGAACGCGCATCTCGGATCGTCCGGCGGGCATCGGCATCAGTTGGCGACGATGTTGACGAGCTTGTTCGGAACCACGATGACCTTGCGCACGCTCGCCTCGCCGATGAAGCGGCGCGCGTTCTCGCTCGCCAACGCGGCGGACTCGATGGTCGCACGATCGGCGTCGGCAGGGACCTTGACGCTATCGCGCAGCTTGCCGTTGACCTGGACCACATAGTCGATCATCGACTGCACGAGTGCCGCGGCGTCGACCTCGGGCCAGGTCGAGCCCAGGATGTCCTCGCCGAACCCCAGCTCGCGCCACAGATGATGGGTCACGTGAGGCGCGATCGGCGCGAGGAGACGCAGCACGATCGCCAGACCTTCCCGCAAAATGGTGCCGCGGGCGGGGGAGTCCGGGTCGAGCTTGTAGAGCACGTTGACCAGGGTCATGCAGCCGGAGACGACGGTATTGAACTGCTGGCGCTCGTAGTCGAAGCGCGCCTTTTTGAGCACGTTGTGGATCTCGCGCCTGGCATCACCGGCGGCCTCGTCCAGATCGCTCGCCGCCGGATCGCCCGCGCCGCGGATGGTCTCCGCCTCGGTCGTCGCCAGCCACCAGAGCCGCTTGAGGAAACGGAAGGCACCCTCCACACCCTCGTCGTTCCATTCGAGCGACTGCTCGGGCGGCGAGGTAAACATGGTGTAGAGCCGCACCGTATCGGCGCCGTAGCGCTCGGTCAGGACCTGCGGGTCGACGCCGTTGTTCTTGGATTTCGACATCTTCTCGATGCCGCCGAAGGTGACCGGCAGACCATCGGCCGCGAGCCAGGCGCGAACCAAGCGACCCTTCTCGTCGCGCTCGGTCTGCACCTCGGCCGGATTGATCCACTGCTTGCGCCCGTCCGCGTCCTCGCGGTACCAGGTCTCGGCGACCACCATCCCTTGCGTCAACAAGCGAGCAAAGGGCTCGTCGCAGTCGACCAGACCCTCGTCGCGCATCAGCTTGTGGAAGAAGCGCGCGTAAAGAAGATGCAGGATGGCGTGCTCGATCCCGCCGACATACTGATCGACCGGTAGCCAGTAGCGTGCCCGCTCGTCGAGCATGGCGGTGTCGCAATCGGCCGAGCAGTAGCGGGCGTAGTACCAGCTCGATTCGAAGAAGGTATCGAAGGTGTCGGTCTCGCGGGTCTCGCCGCCGGGGAGATCCGAGAAGGACGGCATCTTTTTCAGCGGCGAGCCGGAGCCGTCGACGACGACGTTCTCGGGCAGGCGCACCGGCAGGTCGGTCTCGGGGCGCAGACCGCCGTCTGGGCCGTTGACCACCGGGATGGGGCAGCCCCAATAGCGTTGGCGCGAGACGCCCCAGTCGCGAAGCCTGAAGTTCACGCGTTTGCGGCCCTTTTCGTGCTCCGTCAGCCAGGTCGCGATGGATTCGAAGGCATCGCTACTGGTCAATGTCGAGAAAGGGCCGGAGTTAATCAGGACGCCTTTCTGCTCGAATCGTTCGTCCCAGTGCGACCAGTCCAGGGGGACTCGGGACGCGTCTCCGGGCACCGCGACGACCGGGCAGCTTTCCGCGGGTGTTCCGGCAGCTGACGTCACCTCCAGCGCGAGATCTTTCCAATCCTCGGGCACAATCACCGGCCGGATCGGGATGCCGTATTTATGCGCAAAATGAAAATCGCGCTCGTCGTGCGCCGGGACCGCCATCACCGCACCCGTCCCGTAACCCATCAGCACGAAATTCGCGGCAAAGATCGGCACCGCCTCGCCGGTCACCGGATGCAGTGCGTTCAGGCCGAGCGGATGGCCCTTCTTCTCCATCGTCTCGATCTCGGCCTCGGAGGTCCCGCCCTTGCGGCACTCATCGATAAAGGCCGCGAGTGCAGGCTGATCCTCGGCGGCACGTCGCGCGAGCGGATGCTCGGCGGCGACGGCGACATAGGTCACGCCCATGAGGGTATCCGGACGGGTCGTGTAGATCTCCAGCGTCTCGTCCGATCCCTCGATCCCGAAGCGCATCTCGACACCCTCGGAGCGCCCGATCCAGTTGCGCTGCATGGTGCGCACCTGCTCGGGCCAGCCGTCCAGGCCGTCGAGCGCGTCGAGCAGCTCCTGGGCATAGTCGGTGATGCGCACGAACCATTGCTGAATCTCGCGCTTCTCCACGGGCGCGCCGGAGCGCCACCCCTTGCCGTCGATGACTTGCTCGTTGGCGAGCACCGTCCGGTCGATCGGGTCCCAGTTGACCGTCGCCTGCGAGCGATAGACCAGCCCCTTCTCCATCAGGCGCGTGAAGAGCCATTGCTCCCAGCGGTAATAGTCCGGATTACAGGTCGCAAGCTCGCGGTCCCAGTCATAGCCGAAGCCGAGATGCTTGAGCTGGGTGCGCATGTAGTCGATATTCGACTTGGTCCATTCCGAGGGCGGGATGCCCTTCTGGATGGCCGCGTTCTCGGCCGGCAGACCGAAGGCGTCCCACCCCATCGGCTGGAGCACGTTCTTGCCGAGCATGCGCTGATGGCGGGCGATCACGTCGCCGATGGTGTAGTTGCGCACATGCCCCATGTGCAGCCGCCCGGAGGGATAGGGGAACATCGAGAGGCAGTAGAATTTCTCGCGCGAGCGGTCCTCGACGGCCTTGAAGGACTGATGATCTTCCCAATAGCGCTGGGCCGCGGCCTCGACGGCCTGCGGGTCGTAGTCGGTCTGCATGGATGTTCGGTCTTCCGGCAAGGGGGGTGACGGCGATGGGCGTTAGGATACCGCAGCGGACGGATCCGCGGCGACTTGGGACACATCGGGGGGTTCAGCACCGATCAGTTGCAGAATCTCTCACGGAGACACGGAGACACGGAGACACGGAGATTCCGAGATTTTTCCTGCGTATGCTCCGTTTCTCCGTGAGAGGCATTTCGAGATGCACCGGGGCCTTGCGAAATCGCGGCCATACTGCACACTTTAACCTCATGCAACACGGCAGATGTGTCGAAACCGTTCGTTGTCGTTGTCGTTGTCGTTGTCGACCATCGATTAGGATTACGATTACGACAACGACAACGACAACGGAGATGATCATGGACGGTCTCGGAATCCACGCGTCAGGCGCTGACGCAGCGGCAAGCGCTGCCCCGCGCTCTACCCACCGGAGAGGATGATGAACGAAGAAGACAAAGGCTCGACGACGGACAAACTGGTGGATGCCTACGAGCGGATGCTCAACGAAACCCACGAGACCATCGAAAAGACCCGGGAAGAATCGGCACCCAAGTTCCGCGAGATCCTCGAAAAGGCGCGCGACAACATGGTCGAGCTCGGCGAGCTGACCCGCGAAGAGGCCGACAAGGTCTCAGACTACATCAAGCGCGACATCGAGGATGCGGCCAACTATATCGCCGAGACCGGCCAGGACATCCGCGATTGGTGGCGTTTCGACCTGCAGTTGATCGAGCAGCGCATGATGGACGCCTTTACCAAGGTCGCCGACCAGACCAGCCTGCAACTGGCCCAATGGGCCGAGGTTGCGCGCCAGATGAGCCTCTACCAGGCCGGAGAGGTCACCGGCCCCGGCACCCTGGTGTGCGACCGCTGCGGCGCCGAGACCCATTTCGTCAAGGCCGGGCGCATCCCGCCCTGCGCGGACTGCGGCGGCATGAGCTTCCGCCGCCGCAGCGATGAGCCTCGCGACAAGCGTTGAAGTCCGTAGGTTGGGCAAACCGTAGCGTGCCCAACTGCTCCCCGTGATGCCGACGCGGGTTGGGTACGCTGCGCTTCGGCAGTGTCCAGGTCGCCGACCGCGACCGCCCGGGTACGCCGACTTCAGTCGGCCCCCGAGCATGCCCGCACGGCGGACTGAAGTCCGCCTCCCCGGGGGCCGACTGAAGTCGGCGTACCCGGGTGTGGGGCCGAAGTCTTGCGTCCGGTTGGGGAACAAAAGAGGCATGGACGAGAGGATGACCAAAGCCTCGTTGTCGTTGTCGTTGTCGTTGTCGTGTTCGCCCGGAATCTGATTACGACAACGAGTAGAGCCTTCGACCACTTTTCCTGGTTGCGCCTCTTCCGGTAGATCCTTTCCCGGGACTCACCTTAAACCGCGCCAGCTCCGAGGGTTGTCGGAGCTGGCGCGACCAATCCAATCCAACAAAGGCCGCATACCGCACCGGGCGCGGTTTACGACCGCAACCGCCACGTCTGGAAATCCGACCGCACCGCGCTTATAGTCTCGTTTCGCGTCAAGTCCCGCGGGAGAGTCCGGCCTCGGCCGGCGCCGAAGGCGCAACACTGCCCGGAATCGCTCAGGCAAAAGGACCGCGGGAATAACGACCGACTCTGGAGAGCGGTCCGGACTGCACAGACAGTCGGGACCCACCGAAGGGGCAGCAGCGACCGACGTGTTCGGCCGTCTGCAAACTCTCAGGTCTGGGACAGAGGGGCGGTGACGAGGATCCGGGTGGATCCCGAAGGATCGTGTCTGCACGAGCCTGGAACGCGCCGCGCGCCTGCTCCGTCGTCCCCGAATCCGGGGTCGCGCCCTTGAGCGCATTCGCATTCCAGCTCGCCGTCCTGTATCGGACAGTCGACCCGCACGCGGCCTTCGCGCATCACCCGTTTCCTCCGCCCTTTGGTATCGTGCGTACCTGCGCCCGATATTGACCCTTGTCGACGCCTCGCGAGCGGTGACGACTCAACAGGCCAGCCCGTCGGGCGAGCCACCAGGCGAACGGAGAGTCGGATGGGATTGCGCACCCCCCTGTTTTCGGAGCACGAGCGTCTCGGCGCCCGGATCGTGCCCTTCGGCGGCTGGGACATGCCGCTGCACTACGGCTCGCAGATCGAGGAGCATCACGCGGTACGCCGTGCCGCCGGGATGTTCGACGTCTCCCACATGCGCCCGGTCGATATCGAAGGCCCGGATGCCCTGCCCTTCTTGCGCCATCTGCTCGCCAACGATGCGGCCAAGCTGACCGCACCGGGCAAGGCGCTCTACACCTGCATGCTCAACCCGCAGGGCGGCGTGGTCGACGACCTCATCCTCTATTTTCGCGGACCCGAGCGTTACCGCGCGGTGGTCAACGCCGGCACCGCCGAGAAGGATATCGCCTGGATGCAGGCACAGGCCGAGGGCCGGCAGCTGAACATTCAAAGTCGCGACGACCTCGCCATGATCGCCGTGCAGGGACCGGATGCGCGTGCCCGCATCGAGCCGCTTTTGCCCGACGGACTGCGCGTCTCGGCGATGCAGGTCGAGCCCTTCTTCGCCGCCGAGGACGCGCACTGGTTTGTCGGACGCACCGGTTACACCGGAGAGGACGGCTTTGAGATCATGCTGCCGAGCGCGGATGCCGTGACACTCTGGCGCGCGCTCCTCGCGGCGGAGGTGCGACCCTGCGGCCTCGGCGCTCGGGATACGCTGCGTCTGGAGGCCGGCATGAACCTCTACGGCCAGGATATGGACGAGACGATCGGCCCGCTCGACGCCGGCCTTGGCTGGACCATCGCCTGGCACCCCGATGAGCGCGACTTCGTCGGCCGCGAGGCACTGACCGCTCGGCGCGATCATCTCGAGCGACGCGACTTCGTCGGTCTGCTCTTGACCGGCCGCGGCGTGCTGCGCCCACATCAGAGCGTCCTCGCGGACGGCCGGGTGGTCGGTGAAGTCACCTCGGGCGGCTTTTCGCCGACCCTGGAGCGCTCGATCGCGTTCGCGCGGGTTGAGGCCGGCACACCCGATGACTGCGCGGTCGACATCCGCGGCAAACCCGTCAACGCGCGCATCGTCAAACCGCCGTTCGTCCGACACGGCCGGATCTTGGTCGACCTCTGACCCGTATGGTCAGGTTGAAACTGCGTCTAGCGCGAGAGGCCAAATTTTCGAGTGAGCTCGACGTGATGGTGATTCCACGCCCCTGAGCGGAGACGCGGTTTAAAGTTGAATAGTTCTAATCTCTTAAACCGCGCCAACTCCAGCGGCCGCCAAATCTGCCGAGGTCGGTCCCATCCAAGAACAACGCATACCGCTCCGAGCGCGGTTTAAGCGGTTTAAATCGCAACGGCGCGAAGAGCGCACAGACAACCCGTCGATTGATCGGAGAGAACCATGAGCGACGCACCTACTGACCTGAGATACACCAAAAGCCACGAGTGGATCAGAGACAACGGCGACGGCACCGTCACCGTCGGCATTACCGATCACGCCCAAGAGGCGCTCGGCGACATCGTCTTCGTGGAGATCCCGGATCAAGGGCGCGAGGTCGACGCCGAGGAAGCCTGCGCCGTGGTCGAGTCGGTCAAGGCCGCCTCCGACATCTATTCCCCCCTCGCCGGCGAGGTCATCGAGTCGAACGCGCTCCTGAACGACAGTCCGGAGGCAATCAACAACAGCCCCTACGACGAAGGCTGGATCTTCCGCCTCGCCCCGAACGACATGACGGCGCTCGCCGGTCTGCTGGACGCGTCCACCTATCAGCAGGTCGTCGAGGACGAGACCTAAGTAAACCGCGTCCGGTAGGACATGCAGTGCACTCATGTGGTCGAGCCGAGCAGGCGCCACAAACGCCCGCAGGTGACGCGGTTTAGTGTTTAGAAGATTTTAATTGTCTGAACCGCGTCCGCTGCGAGGCTTGTGAATGAGTGCGCGGCCGATCCGATACTCGAACAACGCGAACCGCACCAGACGCGGTTCAGCCGGGACCCTGAGCTATGCCCTTTGTACCCCACACCCCGGACGACATCGCCGCGATGCTCGACACCGTCGGCGTCGCCTCCATCGACGATCTCTTCGACGAGATCCCGGCCGAGCTTCAGATCGGGGAGCTGGCCGCAATCCCCACCGGCATGGCCGAGATGGACATCGGCCGACTCATGCAGTCGCGTGCGCGCGCCGACGGCCAGCCGCTCTGCTTCATCGGCGCCGGTGCCTATGATCACCATATCCCGGCCGCCGTCTGGCAGATCGCCACCCGCGGGGAGTTCTACAGCGCCTACACGCCCTATCAGGCGGAGGCCAGCCAGGGCACCCTGCAGCTGCTCTACGAGTTCCAGTCCATGATGGTCGCCCTGACCGGGCTGGACGTCTCCAATGCGTCGCTCTACGACGGCGCCTCGGGCCTGGCCGAGGCGGTCTTAATGGCCGTGCGCGCGAACCGCAAGGTCAAGTCCGAGAAGGTTCTCGTGCCGCGATCTCTGCATCCGGCCTATCGGCGCACGCTGCAGAGCATCGTTTCCACACAGGGGATCGAGTTGGTCGAGGTGCCCTTCGACCCGCGTGGCGGACACACCGCGATCGAGGCCCTGGATGCGCTGGCGGAGCAAGGCCCCTACGCCGCGCTGGTGGTCAATCAGCCCAACTTTTTCGGCGTGCTCGAAGACGTCGACGCCCTGACCGACTGGGCCCATGCCCGCGACGCCCTGGTCATCGGGGTCGTCAACCCGGTCGCGCTCGCCCTGCTCTCCCCGCCTGGCGACTGGGGCAACACGGGCGCCGATATCGCCTGCGGAGAAGCCCAACCCTTGGGTATGCCGCTCGCCTCCGGCGGACCCTATGCCGGGTTCCTCTGCTGTCGTCAGGAATTCGTCCGTCAACTGCCCGGGCGCATCGTCGGCCGTACGCTCGATCTGGACGGCAAGCCGGGCTTCACCCTGACCCTCCAGGCCCGCGAGCAACACATCCGGCGCAACAAGGCGACCTCCAACATCTGCACCAATCAAGGGTTGCTGGTCACCGCCGCGACCATCCACATGACGCTCTTGGGCGCCGAGGGGTTGGAGCGTGTCGCCGCGGCTTGTCATGCCAATACCGGACGCCTGACGCAACTGCTGTGCGAGGTGCCGGGTGTGGAGCCTTTGTTCGATCGTCCGGTCTTTCACGAGCAGGCGCTGAGGCTGCCGGGGCCCGCGGCGGACGTTCTGCGCCCGCTGGCCGCGCACAATGTCCTGGGCGGATTCGATCTCGGTACGGAATATCCCGAGCTCGATCCAGCGGTCCTGGTCTGCGCGACCGAGCTGAGAACGGAGGAAGAAATGCAGTCCTACGCAAGCAAGCTGGGGCGTATCATCGCCACCCGTACGCAGGCATCCTGCCCGGTGGCGCCCGAGTTCTAGAGGCGCTTGCGTCAACCCTGTCGGTCGGGCCGAACGCGCGTAGGTCACGCGTCAAAAACAAGGTACATGCCGGTAAAGGATCTACTCGTTGTCGTTGTCGTTCGGAATCCGACTACGATTACGACAACGACAACGACAACCGCAGGAGGTCGGGCTACGCCAGGTCGACCGACAGACGCGGATGAAACATCCAACCACCAACGATCGGGACACACTCATGGCTCAAACAGCACTGCAAGGCAACCCCGTCCAGCTCGCCGGCGACCTGCCCGCCGTCGGCAGCACCGCACCCGACTTCAAGCTGGTCGACAAGGATCTCGGCGACAAATCATTGGCCGATTTCGCCGGCAAGAAGAAGCTGCTCAACATCGTTCCCAGCTTGGACACGCCGGTCTGCGCGACCTCGACCAAGCACTTCAACACGGCGATGGCCGGCAAATCCGACGCCGTCGCCCTGGTGATCTCGGCCGACCTGCCCTTCGCGATGGGCCGCTTCTGCGGGGCCGAAGGGATCGAGAACGTCGTCTCGCTCTCAATGATGCGCTCGCGCAGCTTCGCGAAAGACTACGGCGTGCTCATCGAGGACGGACCGCTCGCCGGTATCACCGCGCGCGCCGTCGTGGTCCTGGATGCCGACAACACCGTCGTCTACACCCAGCTCGTATCCGACATCACCCAAGAGCCCGACTACGACGCGGCCTTGGCTGCACTCTGAGGCGCGTTCTTTTGCGGTTCCGACTCGATTCACTCACCGAAGCCGACTGCCATGCTGATACATGACCGCTCCAGACCCGGACGCCGCGCCACCGCGCAGGCACCGCTCGTCATGCCCGAGGTGACCGACATTCCGGCGGCGCTGCGTCGTCGGAGCCGACCCGTCCTGCCGGAGGTCTCGGAGCTTCAGGCGGTGCGTCACTACACACGGCTGTCGCAGAAGAACTTCTCGATCGACACCCATTTCTATCCGTTGGGCTCCTGCACGATGAAGTACAACCCGCGGGCCTGCAACAGCTTGGCGATGCTGCCCGGGTTCCTGGCACGGCACCCGCTGGCGCCCGAGTCCCACAGCCAGGGCTTCATGGCCTGTCTCTTCGAGCTGCAGGAGATGCTCAAAGAGGTCACCGGGATGCATGCGGTCTCTCTGGCCCCCGCCGCCGGTGCCCAAGGCGAGCTGGCGGGTGTGGCCATGATCCGCGCCTACCATCTGGCCCGCGGCGATCTCGCCCGCACCGAGATCCTGGTCCCCGACGCAGCGCACGGCACCAACCCGGCCTCCGCGGTCATGTGCGGTTTCAAGGTCCGCGAGATCCCGACCGGACCCGACGGCGACGTCGACCTCGCCGCGCTCGAGCAGGCCGCCGGACCTCAGACCGCCGGCATCATGCTGACCAACCCGAGCACGGTCGGCGTGTTCGATCGCAACATCCAGGCGATCGCCGCGCGCGTCCATGCCGCCGGCGGGCTGCTCTATTACGACGGGGCCAATCTCAACGCCATCCTCGGCAAGGTGCGCCCGGGCGACATGGGCTTCGACGTCATCCACATGAACCTGCACAAGACCTTCTCCACGCCCCACGGCGGGGGCGGTCCGGGTGCAGGACCGGTCGGTGTCTCGGCGCGCCTGGAGCCCTACCTGCCGGTCCCGCTGGTCGCCTACGACGGGGACGCGTACCGTTGGCTCGCCGAGCATGAGCGCCCCGAGAGCATCGGGCGCCTCACCGCATTCGGCGGCAACATGGGCATCCTGCTGCGTGCATACATCTACGCGCGGCTGCTGGGACGCGAGGGGATGCGCCGCGTCTCCGAGTTCGCCACCCTGAACGCCAATTATCTAATGGCACGACTGAAGGCGGCCGGCTTCGATGCCGCCTACCCGCAACGTCGCGCCAGCCACGAGTTCATCATCACGCTCAGACGCGAGGCGAAGGAGCTGGACGTCAATGCGATGGATTTCGCCAAGCGCCTGCTCGACTATGGCTATCACGCCCCGACCACCTACTTCCCGCTGCTGGTTCCCGAATGTCTGCTGATCGAGCCGACCGAGAGCGAGAGCAAGGAGGATCTCGACGGCTTCGTCGCGGCCATGATCGCGATTCGCGAGGAGGCGCAAACCAATCCCGAGTTGGTGAAGACCGCCCCCCACACCATGCCGGTACGCCGACTCGACGACGTGCGCGCCGCACGTCAGCTCGATCTGGCCTGGCAACCTCAAGGGCAGCAGCAAGGATCCACATGACCAAAGGAAAATCCAAGGGCTGGCGGCGTGTCGTTTACGCCTTCGGCTACTCGATGAAGGGCTTCAAGGCGTGTTTCGAGCTCGAGGAGGCATTCCGCCAGGAGGTCTTCCTGCTGATTCCGCTCATCCCGCTGGGCCTATGGCTGGGCGACTCCGCGGTGGAGCGCGCCTTGCTCGTCGGCAGCCTGCTCGTGGTCCCCATCGTCGAACTCCTGAACTCGGCGATCGAGGCGAATGTCGACCGTGTCGGCATGGAGCGCAACGAGCTCTCGGCACGTGCGAAGGACATTGCCTCCGCTGCGGTGTTTTCGAGTATCGTGTTTGCCGTTGTGGTCTGGGGGCTGATTCTGATCCCGAAGCTCCTTTAACCCGCGCCGACACATGACGCATACCGCACCGGGCGCGGTTTGGTACGGTGGGATGCGTCATGCGGCCTCGCTCGTAAGACCGTTGCGCCAGGCAAAGCCTGGAAGGAGAGGAAGATAGCGAACGGATAAGCCAATCGGAAACTCCTTTTTGCGACCCACCGGGTGCAAGTCCCGAGCCGGTAAGGAGTGGCCATCCACCGGAACCGAGTGTTGTGTGGTGCGGGAGCGATCCCGCCTGCGAAGCGTACACAGGGGGCGTGCAGGCCGTGTGATGGAGCCCCGTTACTGAGTTCAGCGGAGCCGACGTATTCGGAACACCGGAAGGCAACAGTTTCGGCATCGTAACGGCCTGATGTCGAGACTCCGCCGGGGTCTAAGAGCAGGGCATGTACGCACGGGTCGTCCAGGAACCTGGGAGCGCTCAGTTGCTCCTTGCCCGAGACGCGGCGCGGGCACCGCGTAAGAAGCCGCCCCGGCCCGACGGCGCTGGTCCGGCCGACGGGAGCGAACAGGACCGACGGCAAGGTAGCGCCAAGCGAAGGCAACGAAGTGCGGCGCGATGGCGACTGAGCAGTCAGAGTCGGCTGATAGTACCGTTGAGCGTGGGGAACGCACCCGAGCGGACCCATGGGAGGGAAGCGGCCGATCGGTTGAGACACCTTCTGAAGGGACGATGGCGTGAACATCGAGTCACCTGACCATCTGAACAGAACGACAGGAGATCGCGACATGGGCTGAATGGTCCATCGGGTGTGCGACAGTTGTCGTGCAGCGAGCGCTCAACCGAGGAGCCGGATGCGGTAGTCCCGCACGTCCGGATCTGTGGGAGCCGCGGGTGGGTAACCACCCGCGGCCACCCGGTGCCACCCAAAACATCAGTCGCTCGTGACACCCGCTCTGCGGTGTCACGCGTGCCCCTGGCGCTCCGCGCCACGTGCCGCGATGGCCGGAGTTACGATCAAGGCCCGTCATGCGCAATACGCGCCGAGCACCCGAGCGTCGCTGTCGCTCATTCACCAGCCTGCAGGCTGCTGTCTTGATGGAATACAAGGACCCGTCACCATGTTCGTAGTCGAGAATCCGTCGGCCAACCGATCCTATACATCTGTCGTCTTATTGTTTTCAATGCTGCTGTGCGCGCTCGCTGCCGCCTACGGCGCTTACGCATTACGCGGCCTTCATGCCGATGGGGCCTTCCATCTCCTAAGTCTGGCGACCGGCGAGAAGTTTCTCTTCTGGGAGACACCACGCAACGCATCCTATTTCCTGCATCAGTGGGCCACGATCCTTGCCGTGAAACTGGGCATCGACGACCTGGTTGTGTTGGCCCGCATTCACGGTCTGACGATGTTGATGACACCGATCGTCTTGATCGCACTCTCCTACTTCGTGCTCCCGAAAGAGTACAAACATCTCTTCATCTTCCCGGTGTTCTATTATCTCGCCGGCGTCATGGCCGGCGCCTTCTCCGCAATCGGCGAGGCGCAGCTCGCCGGGAGCTACTTTTGGCTGCTGTTCTTTACGATCTTGTTTTTCCGGACCGGGCTCTTTACCAACCTGCTCGTCTTCGCACTCGTTCTACCGATCTTCGTCATCCACGAGACCTTCGTTCTGATGGCGCCGTTCCTTGCCTTGGCGGGACTCTACCGATTGCTTCGCTCGAAAAGCACCAAAGACCGCCTGTATTTCGCCGCTCTGACCGCACTCCTCATCGCGGTCACGGCCGTGGTACTGTCGTTTATCTTGATGCCGAAATCCGAATACTACGAAAGCCGCTCTCTGTCCTATTTCTCCACCATCACATCGCTGGCGTTCATCCGGAGCTACGGCTACTACAATCCACCCGCGATTCTCGGCCTGATCGCCGGCTTCATCCTACTCGTCGGGGTCTATGCGACACGCCGTGGACTCGTGAAGGTCCAGCGGATTCTGTGGATCGTCATCGCTCTGGCCGCGATCCTCGCCGCCATCTCTCCGCTGATCGCCGAACGGGCACTGTCCGCCAAACTGCAGTTCGATGCGAGAAGCTACGGACCGATCCTGATCCCCCCACTGGTCTTGTTGATGGCGGTTGTCTCGCTACGCGCGACCCAAACCAAGGCATACATCCAATCCGGTTTCGTTGCAGGCGTGATGCTTGCGCTGGCGCTCGGGCAGGTCGGCTGGAACGTCGCCGCAACAAACGAATGGCGCCATTACATCGCGAGCTTTCGCGGCCTTTTGGACGACCATCGCGGTCTTCTTTCTCACGAGCAAGCCCTCGCCGAGCTGCCCCCGGAGTCTCAGCGCCAGCTTGTCAACATGAGCTGGGGTTGGACCTATCCGACCATGAGCGTGATCCTGGCCGAGCAGGGCAAGGTACAGACCATCATCGAGAATCCCGATTGGGGCGAGGATGCCTGGGAGCCGTTCGACCCCAAGACACTGAGCGACGAGATCCTGAACAGCCATCGGTTGGATTTCTCCGCCTACTTGAGCGCCTTGACGGAGCAGCTCGCGCAGAGTCCCGAATCGGCGGACCCGATTAAACCGGATTCGGCCGAATCAACCGATACACCAGCCGAGATGCTGCAAAATTAAAAAGGGTCGTGAAGCCGATCGCAATCAGGATCCCGAAACGCGGATTGATTCCGAATGCCGTCAACTCGCTCAAGAGGACACCGCCGATCATGAGGCTTGCGAGATAGATAGCGACCGTCGATGCGGCACGCCAGACCGTCGCGGAGCTGCCTTTGAAGACATACCGCGGAAAGGCGACGAGCAGAACCGCAAGCCCGATCGCCCAGGAGAGATAATAGGAGATCAGAGGCGATAGCCAAAACAGCAGAAGCTGGAAAACGAGAAGGGTGAAAGCCGTATTGCCAGCGCCGACGAGGGCAAACCGCAAACCGTCGCCGATTAGACCCTGCCCGCCCAAAAGGTGGACCTTGCTCATAAACCCGGCCAAGTCGCCGAGCGCAGCCGTAGGGTGGACAAGCGCAGCGCAGTCCACCAGCGTCGGCGCTGGGTTCGGTGGACTTCGCTCTCGCTCGTCCACCCTACTGCCGGGATGATGAACAGTGCCGAAAGCTGCTGCGTCATGTCGGCGATCCAGACACGGTCACCAGACGCAAAAAGTCGTCGTAGTCACGGATGTATTCGTTCGACTCATAGTCATGCGACGCGAATACCCCAAGCACCGCATCCGCGGAGAAGCGGTACTGGATTCCCCAGACCAGCGGCGGGATGAGCAGACCGACGCCGGGGTGATCGAGTCGGATCTCCTGTCGTTCCACGCCGTCATCAACCACAACCGAGAGAGCGCCGTTGAGGGCGACCAGAAACTGCGCACATTCGCGATGAGCGTGCTCGCCGCGCACGTGATCGTTCGGGACATGGTAGACAAAGAAGACGCGCTTCGGTGAAAACGGCAGATGCCGATCGAATTGGGCGACCATCAGATCGCCGCGCAGGTCATTGAAGACCGGCAATTGCACCAGGCTGCATCCCTTGACCGCGAGCGCGGGCAGACCGTCGACGGCAAGGCGGCTTGTCTCCAGAACGGATAGAGTGCCGAGCCGCGCCCGCTTGGTCTCTGACGCCGACTGATATCCGATGATCTGCGCCGGGTTGCCGGCAACGACGGCGTTCGGCGGAACCGACCGCGTCACGACCGCACCGGCACCGACCATGGCACGTTTCCCGATCGTCAAGCCCGGCAGGATGGTCGCATTCGCGCCGATCGAGGCGCCGTCCTCGAGCGTCGTTACCGCAAAGCTGTCCGGATAGCGTTTGGACCGCGGAAACCGATCGTTGGTAAAGGTCGCATTCGGGCCGATGAAGACATCGTCGCCCACCCGAATCCCGTCCCAAAGCTGCACGCCGCTTTTGATGGTGACACGGTCACCGAGACTGACATCGTTCTCGATGAAGACGTGATCGCAGATGTTGCACTCGCTGCCGATTTGCGCGCCCGGAAGGACATGCGAAAAGGCCCAAATACGGGTTCCCGTGCCGATCGTGCTGCTTTCGCAGATCCCGGCAGGATGAACGAAATAGGCTTGCTCAGTCATCGTCTTGACTCGTCTCTCGGCCGGGAAACACGCATTCATCGGAAATCAGGCTCAAGGGGCGATGCTTCGTATTCTCCAAGGTCCGCCAGAGATAGCATCCCATCAAGCCCTGCGAAAAAAGCGTGATGCTCCCCATAACGAGGATCGTCAACATCACCGGGGTGTAACCGGCAACCTCGATGAATCCCAGCATCTTCGCGATCAGAATGAGTACAGACAGAAGCAGGGAGAAGACAATCCCGAGGATACCCGTCCACAACAAGACCATGACCGGCAGATCGGAGTAGGAAAAGATGCTGTCCAGCATGTAATTGAAGCGACGCTTGAACGACCAGGCACTTTTTCCCTTCGCCCGAGCGCGCCGGCTGTAGCTCGCGAACTTGCGGCGGAAACCGACCCAAAAGAGCTGCGCCACCAGCGAGCTGTTGCTCTCCTCGATCGACAGCAGCGCATCCCTGACCTTGCGATTGCAGGCGAAGATATCCACCCCGCCTCTCGGGACATCGGGCACCACGAAGCGCCGATAAAAGCCCCAGAACAGATTCGACAAGAACATCGAGGATCGACTGTCGTTGCGCTCGGCGCGGTGGCCGAAGACCACATCCGCCTCGTCCCGTTCGAGCGTGCGGAAAAAATCCAGGATCAGCTCGGGCGGCTCCTGAAGATCAGCCGCCATAGCGGCGAAGTGCGCGCCCCGTGCATGGACAAGCCCCGTTCGGATGGCCGCGAAAGACCCGAAGTTGCGACTGTGAAACAGCACACGCGCCGGAAACGCACAGCCTTCGAGACCGGCCCGCAGCCTGTCTCCGGAGCGGTCGGGTGATCCGTCGACGACGAAAACGACCTCCGTGACACCCGCCAGGGACTGCGTGAGCTGCCCGAGCACCGGGAGAAGATCCGGAATGTTCTCCTCGTTCCGGTACACCGGGATGATGATGGAGCGATCGATTGACTGAGGCATGGGCTCAACTCGCCGAGGGCAGCGACGCGAGTGCGTCGCAAACAACCGTCAACTCGGACTCTGAAAGATGGGGATAACAGGGCAGCGTCAGGATCCGCTCGACCGCGTCACGACTCCTCGCCAAATCGCCGGTGCGCATCGGCAGATCCCGCCAAGCCGGCTGGTCGCAGTCCAGGGTCGGATAATGGATATCCGTCTGAACCCCATGACGCTTGAGATGATCCGCCGCGGCGGCACGATCCGGACAGAGGATCACCGCGAGATGTCCAACCGAGGCCGCTCCTTCGAGCGCGCAGAGTCGGTAGCTCGACGGCAATGCGGCCCGGTAGCGCGACAGGACAGCGCGGCGCGACGCGGTGATGGCATCGAGATGTCCGAGTTTAATCGTGAGGATGGCGGCCTGCACCTCGTCCATCCGGCTGTTGCGCCCGTAAGGCACGACACTCCTGTACCGACTTTCCCAACCGTATTGAGCAAGCAACCGGACCTGACGCGCGAGATCCTCTCGCCCCGTGACCACGGCACCCGCGTCGCCGAGCGCACCGAGGTTCTTGGACGGATAGAAGCTGAAGGTGGAAAGGTCGCCGAGACTGCCGCCTCTGCGCCCCGGATCGCCGACACCATGCGCTTGCGCGCAGTCCTCGACGATGGCGACATCCTCGCGTCCCGCCGCGGCGAGGACGCGACGCACGCCATCGACATCGCCCAGATTGCCGTATAGATGCGTCACCACGACGGCCTTGACCTTCGGCGACAGCAGGGCGGAAACGTCCTCCGGATCGATCGTCATACCCGGAAGCACGATGTCGGCATAGACAGGCACGGCCCCGATGATCCGACAAGCGATCGAGGTGTACCCGCCCGCATTGGATACCGTGACGACCTCGTCCCCGAGCCCGACGCCGACCGCGCGCAGCCCGAGCTCAAGTGCATCGGTCCCGTTCGCGACCGGGATCACATGCTCGACGCCGACAGACTCCGAAAAACGCTGCACGAAGGCTTCGGTTGCCTTGCCGAAAAGCCAGCGCCCGCTCCGTAAGGCTTCGAGGACCGCGGCCTCGATCTCCGAGGACAAGGCTTCGTATTCGCGCGCGGGTTCGTTGATGTTGATCAAGGTCAAAGCCCTATGGATAAGCGACAAAGCAAGGGCGCGATTCGGCCACACAACCCGCCGAATGCCCTGCAAGACTGCCGTGGGACCGACCCGCCCGGCAAGTCGGCAAGCATAACATAGCCCGATTGCCAGACCTTCATTCGAGTAGGCTCAAATACTGATCGGCAATCGATTTCCAATCCGAACGTTCGACGATGTCTTTCGCGCGCCGCGCCATCGCCGTTCCCTCTTCGGGGTGCTCGAACAATCGAATGATCGCATTCGCCATACCGTCGAAGGTATCTTCGATGAGGATCTGCGAACCGTTCTCGGCGGGGATCCCCTCGACCCCTTTCGAGGTGGTCACGACCGGTATCGAGGCGGCGAAATATTCCAAGATCTTCATCCGCGTTCCGCCGCCTTGCTGCAACGGAACCACGGCCAAATCCCCGCTCTTGAGATAAGGCGCGAGCTCATCGACCGAACCGGTAAAGACGACATCCGGATCGATCGCTTCGAGAGGCGCCGCGGGTCCGATGGCAAACACCTTTGCCTTCCAGCCCCGAAGCCTCAATCGCGGCAAGATCTCTGTCGCGAGCAGACGGACAGATTCGAGATTCGGCGCGTAACTGTAAATTCCGTGGTATAGAATGATCCGCGTATCCGCGGGCACCCCATAGGTATCGCGCAAGCTGAACGCATAGCTCTTCTCGAACGCACCGAGATCGACGCCATGCGGAATCACATGCACCTTGTCCGGAGCCACGCCGTAACCGATGAGCAAATCCCGATCCGGCTGCGATACCGCGATGACCTTGTCGACCTGATTGCAAAGCGTGACCTCCTGATCGCGAAGCCACTCGTAGGTCTGCGCCGATACCTCCGGATATTGGGTCTGGATCCGATCGCACTCGACGTTGTGCTCGACCAACAGGGTCTTTCCGCGAAGAAGATGCTTCGCCCAGACACACGCCTGTGCGTAGGCCGGAAACTCCGCCTGGTACAGGACGATGCGATAGCGCAAGGCGATATACATGAGACGAACGAAATAACCCCAATCAAACAGCGCTTGGTAGATGTAGGCCTCATTGATCGGAATGCCCGTTCGCAGCAGCCATTTTCTGAACACCATCCCGGAGACCCCGGAGAGCCTGATCGGCAGCGGAAAATATTTCTCCGTAGCACTTCCGTTTCTGAACTCGTAATAGCGGCCCCAGTCAGCCGTAATCAGAAAGACCCCGTCGACGAAGTGCGAGAGGCCCCAAGCGGTTCGCTCGATCTTCACCGCCGCGCCGTGATTCGTCGGAAAGACATCCTCACGACTGACGATCGCGACATAGCGACCCTTGCGATCAAACCATCTGTCCCGCGACGAGTCAGCCGCCCGCAGGGCATATCGACCCGACTCCAACGCGAACTCCTCGCGCGGTCCGGGACGCTTCCATCCGCGCCGATAGACGCTCGCGACGGCACGGAGGAGCAAACCTTTGAAGGTCACCAGTTTCCGGGCGACGTTTCTGACCGGTTGAATGAGCCGCCAGCTTGCGCTCCCGAGGACATCCTCCAATTGCGCCTTCAGACTCTCCCCATCCCGGCGCAAATCGGCGATCTGTTTGTCGCGGATACGCAGTTGATGATCCAGCTCGCTGACCTGGTGATAAAGATCCAACGCCAGTTTCTCGGATCCACGAAAGAACCAATCATCGGTCTTTTCCGGTACCTTCGGGTCCCGAAGATATTCCACCAAAGGGACAATCGTCTTGAGATAATGGTAGCGCTCTTCGACCAATCGAATGGCATTGGCGGATTTCCGATCGTAATCGAGAGGATTGTTCGAGATCGTTTCGAGCAGCGCTGGCAGTTCGTGCGGACCCTCGATGACCCAGCCGGCGTCATAGTCGTCGACCTGTCGGGCCAACTCCAGCGTGTGGTTGCAGATCACGGGCAGCCCGCACCGAAGAAACTCGATGGAGCGGAAGGATGCGCTGAAATCCCGCTCGATGTTGTAGTCGGAGAGCTCGATACCGATATCGCACTGCTCGCTGAACAACCGCTCCATGTCACCGTAAGGCAAAAGACCGACATGTTGGAGCGTCGCGTCGTATTGCCTGTCTTCATTCGCGGAGACCGCACTCTCGGAGTCGGCTGCGCTTTCGTGAACATAGCCGCCCGAGAGCATAAACAAACGCCCATTCATCGCACTTGCCTCGGCAAGCGTCGCGCGTATTGCATCCGTATAACGCTGGCTCATACGCCAAGGCCAGGACACGCCGCCCGTCACGATGACCCAGGGATCCGTCGGATTTGCGCGACGCCGCGGCAACAGGGGCTCCGTCGAGATCGGGATGATATCGATGGGCGCCCCGAAGCGGCAATCGAATCCGGCCAGAATGAGCCAGGGCATCAGAAACTGACGCTGCCGCTGGGTGCCGCAGATAAAGCGACTGGCTTTGCGATACAAGGCAAGCATCTTGCTCGCGTGCAGGTTCACGTCCTGATGATCCTGAAAAAGCGCCTCGAGGATACGCGGTGCGATGATGTCCGCGATCAGCGGGATCTCGTAATCGTCGGGGAAATGCTCCAAGAACTCCCAATAGCCGACCAGGATCGCTTGCGGCTTCACCTCGCCGATCAGCTCATGGAGTTCGGAGCGACTCTCGAAGAAGCGAAGATCGCTCGAAGCGGCATCCGATTCATTTAGCTCTTCATCCGAAGCCAAATCCTTGGGATAGGCGAAGGTGACATCAATACCGTTCTGGAGAAGCCCTTTACCGAAATAGTGCGCTCGAACCGCGTTTCCCGACACGATTCGATCGGCCCGAAAAGAAGCGGCATGCGTCACAATCAACACTCGCATGATAAATCCGTCGTAAATGAACTGAAAAAAGTCGGAAATTTCCTTAAAGAGCATGCCGGAAATGCCAAATCGTGACAAGCCAGCACCAAACCTTGCTCATGAGCCGGCCAGTAGGTTGGACAAGCGCAGCGCAGTCCACCAGTGCCGGCGCCTGCCTCGGTGGACAGCGCTGCGCTTGTCCACCCGACGGATGCGATCGGCGAACGAGCCGTTTTTGTGATCCATGCCTGCCGGGCGCGTGAGGCCGCCGGTCGACCTGCGATGCAGCAACACCGCCTCAAAGCGCATCGCTTCGCGCGCCGATGCCGTAGAATAGCGGTATCGGAACAACAGCGAAGCATCACGATGGAAAGTTTTCGCGGTACGACGATTCTCTCGGTTCGGCGCGGCGGCAAGGTCGTGATCGGCGGCGACGGGCAGGTCTCGCTCGGGCAGACGGTCATGAAGGGCAACGCGCGCAAGGTTCGCCGCCTTTTCAAAGGCCAGGTGATTGCGGGGTTCGCTGGCGCCACGGCGGACGCCTTCACGCTCTTCGAGCGCTTCGAGGGCAAGCTGGAGAAGCACCAGGGGCACCTCACCCGGTCCGCCGTCGAGTTGGCGAAGGACTGGCGGACCGATCGCATGCTGCGTCGGCTCGAGGCGTTGCTCTGCATCGCCGATGCACAGACCTCGCTCATCATCTCCGGAACGGGCGACGTGGTGGAGCCCGAGAACGACCTCATGGCGATCGGGTCCGGCGGGTCCTTTGCTCAGGCTGCGGCTCGCGCTCTGCTCGAAAACACCGAACTCTGCGCGCGCGAGATCGTCGAGAAGGGCTTGAACATCGCCGCGGACATTTGCATCTATACCAATCACAATCTGGTACTTGAAGAACTCAACACCGACCGGTGAAGCCTGGCCATCGGGCTTAGACCGAGCCGCTTGCCGGAGACCGGTATCGATGACCGCAAAGACGATCGACGCGCGCAGCGTCGACGACCCTAACCGCGTGTCGACGGCGATCCGCAACGCAGCCTCGTGAGGTCACTCCTCCATCCAACCGGTCGCTCGGCCCGGGCGACCCTCTCGACGGACAGTGTCCCCGCCTGAGATAAGAAAACAGGTCGACGCGAGAAAACTCGAAATTTCGACGTTTTCCCAAGAGAATCGACGAGTATCGATTTAAGACACGCAAGACCGTTGCGCGTGGCGGAAGCCCTGAGTTTTGCACACGGACGGTGAACCCATCGGGCGCTGAGTTGGGCGCTGGCGACCAGCCCAATCCGCACTCGCGGCACCCTCTTCGGGCGTCGATCGCTCTACCCAAAGTTGGCCGGGCGGACGCTCGGCGCTCCATCCGGCATAGGCGCCCGGTCGACCGGGTCCGATCATGCCTTCCTCTGTCCCTTCCGCCCTTTCGGCCGGATCGGCTCCTCAGTGGTCTCGCTCCCGTCTTGAGCCTTCCAGCGGGCTACCCGGCTTCGCAGATGCTCCAGATCCGCGACGAGCTCGTCCTGCCGCTTGCGCAGGCGGGTGTTCTCGTTCTCGCCGGCCTTCAGATCGCGGGTGAGCCGATCGACCTTGTAGGCGAGGGCGTCGTTCTCCTTGTTCAGCCGCGCGACCTCCTCCAGGGCGTCCGCCAGCTTGCGATTCAGCTCCTCGGCGCGCGCCTCGCCCTCCGCGTCACGTGCCGGGATAGCCGGCGCTGCGGCGAGCTTCGCCTTCTGGCGCTCCCGATAGAGCCGCTGGCGTTCCGCATTACTCTTTGCCGTGCCGGTGGGCGGCCGCCCGCGGCGCCGGTCGTTGCTCATGAGTTCCACGACGCGCGCGGTGTAGCTGTCAAGCGCTGTGTCCGTCGCGGAGGATGTGTCGTTGTTGTTCGGCGCTGGTTTGCTCATGGCGATTCGTTCTGCTTAATCGATCGTAGCTGAATTATTCGTTACGTGACGATAAAGTCAAGGCCATGACCGATGCAGCGGGTTCAAAAAGTCGCGCCGCGGCGCGACTTTCCCCGGAGTCTGATTTATATAGATCAATTGGTTACGCGAACGGCTCGCAAAAAAGTCGCGCCGCGGCGCGACTTTTGGTGCGGCTCTGGTTATCCGCCAAGCGCCTCCAGGCGGCTCAGGTCGTCGCTAGGAATGCCCTCGCTCCATTCGATCTGAATGATTTCGCGCTCAAACTCGTGAAGCGGCCTGCCCCACGCGCTCTCCAGCGCCTGCAGCGCAACGTCTAGCGGAGTCGTGGCCGCCTGCGGATCTCTCGCTGTCATGAGCTCGTCGGCCCGTGCGAGGCCGACCTGCTCGTAGAGTCGAGCCATTCGGAGCGTTGTGGACAGCAGCTCTTCAAGGCTCTGTTGGTCCTTCTGTAGCGCCAGAACATCTCCTGGGTACTTCTTTACGGCTTCGCGCCTCGCCTCGTAAGTGCTCAGTTGCTTTCGGATGTTGTGGGCCGCCTCGTTATGGGCGTCGACATTCTTCCGCGCAAGTACGAAGGCGATGAACGACCCGCGCACGGCCGGGTCGCTGCCTCTCGGCGACTTGGCGATGAGGTTATAGAGCAAGGCGGCGTGCGTGGCGAAGGCGCGCCCGCTGAGTTTCTGGGCGCTGCTGCGGCCGCTCGCGAGGGCCGTCACGACCTCGTCAAAGATGTCCATGTCAATGCCGGTTTGGGGCTGCCCGCTCTTTCCAAGCAGCAGGTAGTCGAGTGACAGCCCGCGCTCTTCGGCAAACAAGCAGATGCTCTCGTACGGGATCGTCTTTCGGCGCCTGGCGTTTCTGACCCCGCCCGGCGTCAATCCGATCGCCCTGGCGATCGCCGAGTCGGTTGGTGCATCCGCCGCCTGCGCGACGCGATCCAGAATCTGTTCGATGTCCATCTGAGACGTACCTCTAATTTTTCGCCTGCGTAGCTACGTACTGGCTTGCGAACTTCGTTACTGTGGTTTAAATTAGTCTCGTCGATATCTTTTCGGTTAAACGAGGAACCACAGTATGCCAAAGACCATCTTTCCGGTCGGCGAGCGCCTCTATTTGGAGGTCCGGATCGGATTCCTCCGCCGCGAACAAACCCTGTCCGGGTGGTGCCGGGAGCGCGGGATCGCGCCCTGCAACGCGCGGCAGGCGCTGATCGGTTCGTGGCGCGGCCCGAAAGGGCAGGCGCTGAAGAGCGAGCTGATCCAGGCATCCGGTGTCGAGCCGTTGGTGGTTGTCCCGTCCGACACCGACAGTCTGGCCGAACCCGGTCAGGCCGGCCAGTAGCACGGCCGCCGTCTTTTTGGGCCTAGCCATGTCGCGCACTCGCAATCGCCAACCGACCAGTCTCAGGCACGCCATGGAGCTGTGTCTGGGGCATGCGCGGGAGCGGCGAAACATGAGCGTCGACCGCGTGGCCGATGCGATGGGTCTGGCCTCCAGGTTCACTTTGTACAAGTGGCTCGAGTCCGGGCGCATGCCCGCGGTCCTGATCCATCCGTTCGAGCTCGCATGCGGCGCGACGTTCGTCACCAGCTACCTCGCCGCATCGGCGCACAAACTTTTGATCGACATGCCAACGGGTCGAGCCGTCGACGGCGACGACATCGCCGGGCTGCATGGGTCGTTTGCGTCCGCGGTCGAGGCGCTGGCGGGTTTCTACGGCGGACGGTCGGATGCCCCCGCCACGCTGGGCCGTCTTCTGGAGCTGATGCAGACGGTCGCTTGGCATCACGGCAACGTCGAGCGGCACAGCCAACCGCAACTTGATTTCGAGGTGAGTCCTGATGAGTAACCTGAATTCCGACGCGGCGCGGATCGCCGCATCGCTGGCCGGCATGACTCCGGCGAACGCGGCCCGGACGCTGGCACAGGCGCAGATCGCCGTCCTGTCGGGCGCGATCGATGACGAGATGCTCGCTCGCCGCCGGACGCGTGCGCGCCGCCGGGGACGAAAATTCCTTTTCGAGATGCGCCCGGAGGTCGCCGAGGCGGCGCTGGAGCTGGCGCACGGGGATGGATATCTGACGATTACCGACATCGCCGCGGAGCTGCGCAAGCGGTTCGGCGATGTCGAGGGACTGAGCACCTCGGCGACGGGTCGATGGCTGGCCAAGGTCTCGTCGTGACCGCGCCCGCCGAGCTGCAGACGCTGGCCAACGGGCTCGAGGTCCTCGAGGCGCTGTTCTCCCATGACTTCCGCGGCCGCACGGTCCGCGAGCTGGCGTCGGCGACCGGGCTGGACCCGTTGGCGGTGCGTCGCGTGGTGCGCACGCTGGCGGGTCGCGGATGGGCGATCGAGGCGCCGTCGGCTACGGGCTCGAAGGAAGCGGTTTGGCGAGTGGGCGACAAGCTCTCGTTGATCAGCGAGAGCTACCGGCGGCACATGCTGCGCCGGCTGCGCGCCTTGGAGGATGAGTTTCAGGCTGTTACCGGAGAGGATCTGCGATGAACGACCCCGTCACGATCGATCAGGATGCCCGCGAGATGCGGGTGGTGCAGAACGAGCTTGAGTTCAACGAGGCTCGCGACCTGCGTCGCGCCGAGGATGAGCATGCAATCGCGAGATACACCATGGGGCGCGATGAGTGCGTCGGCCTCATCAATCAAATGCTGGTCAAGTCTGCGTCCGCGAGGTTGTTTGAGGCGAGTCTCCTGGCTGACCTGCGTCGCGTGAAGGATGATAAAGCCTACCGCCATGCGATGGGTGCGCCCATCACGCTCCCGGACGGCCGCACAGTGAACGCGGGCACGTGGGAGGGCTTCTGTCGGGCGATTGGCTGCAGCGCGCGCGCTCTCGACGAGCGCATTTCGATGCTGGATCAGTTGGGACCGGAGGCGTTTGACGCGATTCAATCCGTCGGGTTGGCTCGGCGTCACGTTCGACAGATCCTGGCGCTGCCGGATGCCGAGCGAACCGTGGTGATCGACCAAGTCGAGGTTGCCGTCGGCGACAAGGATGCGATCGCCGACCTGGTTGAAACCTTGGTCGCACGGCATGCAACGGAGAAGGGGCGTGTCGAGCGGGAGCGCGACGAGGCCGTCGCAAAAGCCGAGAAAGAGCGTGACGACGCCGCAAGGGCGCGCGAGCGCGTGACGGCTCGCGACCGGGAAATCGACGACCTCAAGCGGCGCCTCGAGGGCGCGGGTGGTGGCGATGAGCCCTTGCGGTTTCTCGAGGAGGAAAAGCAGGCCCTCGCTGCGCTGTCTCGCCTGCTCCCCGAGCGTCTGGAGGCGTGCGGCCCGGAATCTCGCCAGAACGCGTTCCACGTCGCTCGACTGATCGCAAATAGAGCCGAGCGCATTGCCGGCATGATCGTGGATGTCTACTCGGGAGACTTCTCTACCGACTTGGCGCCTGAGCCCGAAGAGTGGCCGGAGTATGACCGCGCGGCGGCGGCGATCCGTGCGCAGATGCATCCGCGTACCCGGGAGGATGCGCTGAGTGCGCAGGCGCCGTTCATGCAAGATCCCGAGGGCGAGCCCCCGGGTAGCTCCGGAAGTCGGTTTCTCGAGGAGGTGCTCTCCACCACGGACCAGTCAGAAAATACCGGTCTGAGCTGAGGGCCTGTCCATGTCAAGGAGGTCGTCTACGTTATCCCCCGAGGCCGAGTTCGAGATCCTGCGCGATTTCAATGCGGGCGACGACGCCAGAAAGGCGGTCATCGCGAAGTATCAGGCGCTGGGCTATAGCGCCAAGACGGTTTACCGGGTTGCGAAGGATTTGGGCTGGGATAGCGGGCGGAAGCCCCGCGCCGACCGAGGAACAATCCGGATCCCCGGTGTCGATGATGCCGCGATCGAAAACTGCGCCCTGGTGCAGCTGGAGGCGACGCGCAAGAGAACGGGCAAGGGGCTGATGTGCGCGGAAGACATCATTACCCAGATGGCGCTGAACGGGCATGAGGAGTTCCTGGGCATGACTCCGAGCACGCTGAATCGTCACCTGCGCCGCCGGGAGCTCGATCATGCCAGCCTGACGGCCGGCAACCCGGCCACCGCGATGCGGAGCACGCATCCGAATCAGATCGGATTTCTCGATGCGTCGATCTGCGTTCAGTGGGACCTGAAAGGCAGCGCCGGACGGATGGTGTCGCGAGACATGGAGCGCTCCTTCTACAAGAACAAGCCGGGCTACTGGAAGACCGTGCGAAAGGTTCTTGTTCGGTGGCTTTACGTCGACCACTTCTCCGGGGCGTTTTGGGTTGACTACACCTATGCGGGCGGCGAGAACACGGCCGACATGATCAGCTTCCTGCTCGACGCGTGGGCGCCGAAGCGCGATCCGGAGCGCTATCCGCTCCAGGGCGTGCCCGAGATGCTCGGACTTGATCCGGGTGCCGCGAACATGTCCCACGAGACGCAGAACCTCTGCAAGCGTCTCGGGGTGACGATAGAGAAACACGCCCCCGGCAACTCGCGCGCCAGCGGCGTCGTGGAGAAAGCTCATTCGTTTTGGGAGCAGCGCTTCGAGTACGAGCTGCTGCTCAAGTTGGCCGACAGTCTGGAGGATCTGCGGGAGCGCGCCTGGGATCGCGCGCTCTACCTCAACAGCAATCTGAAGCATAGCCGTCACAAAACAACGCGGTTCTTGAAATGGAACGAGATCAAGGAGGGGCAGTTGAAAATCCTGCCGCCGAAGGATCACTGCATGCGCCTGGCAACCGGCCGGGCCGAAGAGCGTGTCCCGAACGAGCAGTTGCGCATCAGCGTGGACGGCACCGAGTACCAGTTGTCTGCGCCGGCACGCAAGCGCCGAAAGGTCATGTTCGACCGCGACCCCTGGAACGTTGGCGAGCTGGCCAACGTGTGGGTGGAATTAGAGGGCGGTGTGCGTGATCCAGTGCCTTGTCGGCGGATCGTAAAGGACGGCGCCGGCTTCGATGAGACGGCGCCCGTCTACGGAGAGGGTCGGTATCGGAGCCATCCGGATACGCCGGCCATGACCTTGAAGAAGCTCTCGCCGGATGAGCGGGCGGCACGTCTGGGAGGGTTCGAGCCCAAGCCGACATCGGTCCTGGTGCCCGATGTCGTGCACATGCCCAAGCGCGGCACGCCGATGACGCCCGAGATCCCCGCGGCGCCGCCGGTGCCGGCGGTGCATGTGCGGCGGCAGGTGCGCGAGCGGCTCGGCCTGGAGCGGCTGACTCCGCAGCAGGGCGACATGATTACGGGGCTGCTGGCCGGCCGCGAGGCGATCACAGAGTCGGAGCTTGACGAGCTGATCGCGCAGTTCGAAGCCAATCTCAAGGCGACGGAGGGCGGTGCGAGGGTGTCGGTCCTGCGCGTCGTCGGAGGAGGAGGGATGCGATGACGAAGGAGGTTCGTGACGTGAAGAACGTCGTGGTGCGAAAGCGCGTCCGGGCGTGGGCGCAAGAGGGGGCCGGCAACGCCCCCGATACGGGCGTTGCCGGCGAGAGTCGAGAAGATGCAACCAACTCAACCGTGGGAAACCATAGCATGCCGATGAACCATCTTAAAGAATCCCTGGAGCCTGAGCACCTCAGGCACTTCGGGCTCGCCGCGGATCCGTTCTTCGATCTCAACGACCCCGGCGATATCTGGCGGAACGACCGCCTGAAGCTGGTGCGTGCGAAGCTCGAGCAGGCGATCGAGCACCAGGAGATCGCGGTCGTCACGGGCAATTTCGGGGCCGGCAAGAGCACGATCCTGAGGCATTGTCTCGGGGCGTTGGCGCGGCGCGGGCGGGTGCGGATCATTACTCCGGACCGTCTGAATCGGCGCGAAATGACCGGCGACATGTTGACAGCCGGGATCTTGGACGAGCTGGCCAGCGATGAGCGTAGGCCCCGTGAGGTGGTCAAGCGCGACCGCCTCGCCAAACGGTTGTTGAGTCAGGCGATCGAGCGCGGAGAGCGGCCGGTCCTGGTGATCGACGAGGCCCACGATCTGCGCGACCAAGTGATCATCAGTCTCAAGCGGTTGTGGGACTCCGGGCTATTCTTGCGGACGCTGGCGATCGTGTTGGTCGGTGCCGGCGGTAAGGACGAGGCCGGGCGCTCGTGGGGGTTGCGCTGGGAGCTGGAATCCAATCCGGATCTCAGGGAGTTCTCGGAGCGGACGCGTCTGATCGATCTGGGGCGCATGGTCGACGACCTGCCGGACTATCTGGCGTGGCGGTTCGGGCGCGTCGGGGTGGAGCTCGGGGCGGTGTTCGAGGGGCTTGCCGTCACGGACCTGGTCGAGCGCGCGCGCACACCCCAGCTGCTCAACACGTTGGCGGTGAAGGCAATGAAAGCGGCATACATCGACGGCCATCGGCGGGTCATGGCGCATCACGTGGGAGCCGTGCACTGATGGCCGCGACGACACGATTCGACGCAATGACCGATGCCGCGGGTTCGCGGCCAACAACAAGGAGTGAGTGTGTGACGACGACTACGACGATTGATTCCGACACCATCGGCGCAGCAATGGGGGCGCCTCGAGCGGAGGTGCACGCCCTGGCCGACGCGGAGCGGGAGATCTGTGAGCTGATGGGTATTGACCCTGCCGACTACGTGCGTCGCCGTGCCGCGGCGTCGGCGTCGGCGGCCGAGGCCGTGCGCGTCTCCGGATGTCCGCCCCGCGAAAACGAGCCCTCGGGGCGTTGCGCCGTCGAGGTCGCCCCGTCGCAAGGGGCTGACCCCGCGGCGGGCTCTCCGGGCCTCCCCGAAGTTCATGACACGTTTCCGAACAGCGGGGCAGGGTCTGGGTTCGCGTCGAGCGCTCGCAGATTGGTCCGGGGCGTCTTTTTGACTCTGAATCGAGGTATCAAGTAATGAAGGCTCAGCCCATGACCGTTGAAGAGTTCCTTGACATGAAGAACAGCGACGCGGGACTCGGCATCGTCCTCGATGACGTAGCCCGCGAGAACGGCATGCTCCGCTACTTGAGCGGTTGCATGCATGAGGACGAAGATGAGCAAGGCGACAAGTATTGGGCCGTCGAGGATTTGGAGTCGGCCCTCGCAGCGTACGAAGAATACTTGACTGACTAGCCCAGCTGTTGTTTCCCATCCTGATCCGCAAACCACCGGCAGTTTTTGCAGGAAGTATTCCACCGGTGATGTCATTTTCCGGTGAGGCAATGCGGTAGGCGCGGAGCGCGGATGTCCCGCACGCTTCACCGGCGTGCATCCTCGCGGTCGTCCCGGCACAATCGCCTCACCCTCCTCCACATGAGAAGGCCCGCCACGGGTGCAACCGTGCGGGCCGATGGCCGGTGCAACTACGCTTCGAGTGTCATCTCACCGGCGCGGACTACGTTACGCAACAAGGCTGGTTGAGCGCAACGCTTCCGTGCTGTCCGCTGCATCCGCATGGCGATTGCGGCTTTGCGCGTCACGGCACCTATGAGCGCGTCTCCCCGCCCGGCACGCGGGTGGCGCGCTGGTACTGTCCCGAGGGGCATCGCACCTTCAGTCTGCTCCCCGACTGTCTGGCGGCGCGCCTCTCGGGCACCTTGAGCGAGGTCGAGGCGGTGGTGCGTGCGGCCGAGCAGGCGCCGAGTCTGGAAGCGCTGTGCAAGCACCAACGTCTGGACATCGAACTGCCCGGGGCGTTGCGCTGGGTCCGTCGGCGTGTGCAGGACGTGCACGGCGCGTTGCATCGTATCAAGGGTGTTCTCGGGGACACGTTCGCGAACGTGGCGCCGACGCTGACGGCGTTCGCCGACCACCTGGAGGTGGAGCCGGTTCTGGTGGCGTTGCGCGGGATCGCCGCGGCCTGGCTTGACGTGCTGCCCAAGCCGCTCGGATTCGCGCCCCGGCGCCGCCGGGGCCGCAGTGCGCTCCCCCGCCTCCAACACCGTGCGGGGCCTGACCCGCCGGGCTGCCCGGCGTAGGGTCGGCGGCGCAGGCAAACCGCCTGCGTGATCCGGAGCGCCCGTCCATGACCGATCCGCAGACCGATCTTCAGCACGACATCGCCCTGTTTCGCTACGGGGTGATTGCCGAACTCGTGCAGTGGCCCAAGGAAGAGAAAGGCCTCTACGAGGCGATCCAGACCAAGGCCGAGCGCGACTACGCCATTCCGGGCAGCACCCGCACCCGGGTCGCCGCCGAGACCATCCGCGATTGGCTCAAGGCCTATCGGCGCGGCGGCTTCGAGGCCCTTCTGCCCAAGCCGCGTGCCGATCGCGGTCAGGTGCGCCGCCTGCCCGCGAACGTGGTCGAGGCGCTGCTCGCCGCCAAGGAGGCCAACCCGCAGCTGTCGGTGCAGTTGGTGATCCGCGCGGTGCGCCGGCGCCCCGAGGTCCCGCCCGATCTGCCGTTGCCGCCCTCCACCGTGCATCGCCTGCTCGCCCGTCATGGCCTGATGGACACGGCCAAGACGGCGAGTCAGACGCAGGACCGGCGCCGCTTTGCCTTCGAGCAGGCCGGGGAGCTGTGGATGAGCGACGTCATGCACGGTCCGGCCGTGGTGGTCGGGGAGCGGGTCAAACGCAAGACCTACCTGATCGCCTTCATCGACGATGCGACCCGGGTGATTCCCTACGCGAGTTTCGCCCTCTCGGAGAACACCCGGACCTTTCTGCCGGTGCTCGCGCAGGCGATCCTGCGCCGTGGCTTGCCGCAGAAGCTCTATGTCGACAACGGCGCCAATTATCGCTCCAAGCAGCTGGCCCTGGTTTGCGCCAAGCTCGGCATCGCGCTGATCCATGCCCGGCCCTATCAACCGCAAGGCAAGGGCAAGATCGAGCGCTGGTTCAAAACGGTCCGTGCGCAGCTGTTGACCCGGCTGACCGATGCCGATACCGCCAGCCTCGCGGCGCTCAACCGCCGCCTCGCCGGCTGGATCGAGGGCGAGTATCACCACACCCCGCATCGCGGCCTGGACGGCGCCACGCCGCTCGAGCAGTGGGCGCGCACCGGGGCCGCGGTGCGCTTTCCCGAGCCCGGCCTGGACCTGGCGGATCTGTTCCTGCACGAGGCGGTGCGCAAGGTGCAGAAGGACCGCACGGTCAGCCTCCACGGGGTGGTCTACGAGGTCGACGCCGCCTTGGTCGGGGAGAACATCACCCTGCGCTACGATCCGGACGCACCGCCCGAGCGGCCGATTCAGGTCTGCTTCGAGGGCCGCGCGCACGACCCGGCCCGTCCGGTCCAGACGTATGCGAACTGTTTCGTCAAACGCGATCGTCCCTCGCGCACCTTGGCCGTGGACGGACCGGTCCCCGAGCCCGCACCCTCGGCGCTGCGCCTGCGCGAACTGCCCGAGGCGGATGCCGACACCCTGGAGGGCCGCTGATGTACCGCAAACACTTCGCCCTCACGGCCTTTCCCTTCGATCTGACCCCGCCGCCGGATGCGCTGTTCGCCGCCGCCAGCCTCACCGAGGCCGCCGCACGTCTGAAGCATCTGCTGGAGCTGCGTGCCATCGGCCTGATCACCGGCGAGGCCGGCTCGGGCAAGACCACGGTCTGCCGCAAGGTCGCCGCCGATCTGCATCCGGGACTCTATCGGGTGTTCTACATTCCGCTGTCCACCGGCAACGTGATGGACATGTACAAGACCATCGGCTGGGAGCTCGGCCTGCCGGTGGAGCGCAACCGCGCGGCGGCCTTCCGCACCATCCGCACCGAGATCACCCGCTTGAGTCTGGAGGCCAAGCAACGCCCCGTCCTGATCATCGACGAGGCCCATCATCTGCGCAACGAGGTGCTCGAGGATCTGCGTCTGCTCACCAACTATCAGATGGATTCGGAGAATCGCCTGTGTCTGCTGTTGGTGGGACTCACGGAGCTGCGCCGGCGCTTGAGCATGGCGGTGCACGAGTCGCTCGCCCAGCGCATCGTGGTACGCCATCACGTGACCGGGCTGACCCGCGAGGAGCTGCCCGACTACCTCGTCCACCGTCTGCGCCTGGCCGGCTGCGAGCTGCCGCTGTTCGAACCACCCGCCGTGGAGGCGCTGTTCCAGGCCACCCGCGGCATGCCCCGCAAGGTCAATCGTCTGGCCCACTACGCGCTCACCGGTGCGGCCCTGGAACAGGCCCGCCAGGTCACCGCCGAGCACGTGCAGACTGCCCGCGAGGAGGTCGCCCCATGAGCCGGCTCCCCGAACCCTTCACCATCCTCCTGCCCGAGGACTGGACGCCCGAGCAGGCTTGGGCCGTCCAGGATTGCTTGGATGAACTGCTCGTGCAGATCCAGGCGCGCTACGGAGCGGCCGTGCAGCAGTGGCTCTACGGCGAGGACACCGATCCGGATCCGGACCCGCCGCCCGACGCCGTCACCCAACTGGACCTCTTCGAGAACGACTTCGACGATCCGCTGCCCTTCTGAGCGACCCTTGCCCGGCGGGTCGCCACCCGCCGGGCACCCTCCCTACAGGCGCCCGACCCGGGCGCGTCGAACACCGCCGCGACGCACTCCACACACCGCCTTCGCGCTCCTCGGGCTCCTCGCACTCCTCCACCTGCCGACACTGCGCCACCGGGGTGATCAGTGCGGGAAAACCGCGAGCATTCCGCGCGAAACAATTCGGGAATCGGCCGGTGAAATAAAGCGAGCGACAACACCAGCCGCCCGGCTCGACCGGGCGCGCCCTCCCCACACCCGGTCCAGCCCGGACCATCAATGACTAACCTCGCTTATTCGAGGCGCCCTCCGCCTCCCCCTAGGATGTCGTTTAACGGCGGTTTTAATCCGCCGTGACACCAATCGACACCTTCAGGGGACCCCGATGAGCAAGCGATCCACACCAAGCCAATCTGCACACCAGCCCGTGGTCGAGCAGGTCGAGCGGCGCGCCAGCGCGCTCGCCGCTTTGACGGCGGCCCGAAGCGAGCGCGCCGAGGCGTCGATGCGGCTGACCACGCACCAGCGGCGACTGGCCGACGTGCGCAACGAGATCCGCGGCAAGGAGGCCCGTCCGGACTACGCCAACGACCTGACCCGGTTGCGCCGCGAGCAGGAGACATTGGCGCACGACGATACCGCCCTGCGGGAAGCCGTTGCGCGCTGTGACGCGGCGATTGCGTCGGCGGAGGAAACCATCCGCGAGGTCGATGCCGACTGCGGGGACGCCGAAGCGGCGGCCGCAGCCGAGCAGCGCACGCTCGAGGCCGCTCGGACGGAGGTCGCCCGCTTGTCGGGGATGATCGCGGAATCGCAGGACGCGCTCGGTGCGGATGATGCGCCCGATGCGGAGCTCGCCGGCTTGCGTCGTGAGCGTGAGGACGCCATGGCCGCAATCGCGGCCGGGTCCGGAGAGGCGACTGTTCTAGAGGAATTGAACCGGCGGATCGCGGAGCGCGAGGGGGTGATTGCCGACGCGCTCGCCGCCGCCGAGACCGACCTGGACGAGCGCTCGCAGACCCTGCGGGGACTTCGCCGCCGACTGGCGGAGGTTGAGAGCGTGGTTTCAGCCAGTGAAACACGGCTGCGGCTCCTGCTCGACCAGGTGTGGTGGCGTCGGGTGGCTGCAGCGCGTGAAGAGTACGCCGCCTCGGTCGCTGCGCTCGGCTCGGCGCTGGCGCGCCTGATGATCTATGACGGGCTGTTGTTTGCTCAGGGTCAACGACCCGCGCCGGTGGCTACGCCGCAGTTGCTCGGGCGGCTCCTGGTGCCGGGTCTGCGGGATCCGTCGCGGGTGTATACGGGCCTTGAGGCCGATCCTCATGCACTGGATCGCGCTGGGCTTGACGTGCTGCTCGAGCAGGCGCGCGAGGAGGTCCGCCGCGAGCTGGCCGAGGTCGGGCTGACGCTCTAACGATTGAAAGCCGTCGGACCCGTCGGGGGGTTCGGCGGCAGGGATCCCGCCGACGGTCCCCGGCCTTGTCGAGGGTCGCCCCCCGCCGGCACACCAATGAAAGCGCCTCCTTCGTCTCCGGAAGGTGGCGCAGGGATCCGCCGACGGTCCCCGGCCCTTTGAAGTGGGGGCAGCCCCCCGCCGGCACACGAATTCCAGAGAGGCGACGATGACCGACCCGCATGCGCGCCACGCACCGACCCCCGCCGAGTACGGAGCAGCGATGGATGAGTGGGGCTGGCCTCGTCAGTTTCACGGCCTCGTGGGCTATCTCGCCGACGAGTTGAGTCGGCCACCCGCCGCGTGCGCGCCGGAGGCGGCGCGGAGCTGGGCCTGTCGGCTGGCTGCGCGCCTGGCCTGCGAGTACAGAGGCGACCACCTGTATATCCCGAAGGGGGACGCACTCGACCGGTTGATCCGCGACGCTCGGGTCCACGCGGATTACCAGGTGGCGCCGTCGGCCGACACTGTAAAGGCCATTGCTCTTCGCGAGGGGCTGACCCCGATCCACACCTACCGAATCATTGCCGCGCAACGCAAGCTGGCGCGCCGGGGCGGGCCTGCCGTCGCAGGCGCCGGGGAGGCGAACGCATGAAGACGCCCAAGGAGGCCATCGCCGAGTTGTTGCGGCGCCCGGCTCGGGCCGCGGCGCTCGTCGAGACCCAGACCGAGGCCGACGAGGGCGATCGCGCGATGGTCGGCAACCTCAAGCGCGAGCTCGCCGAGCACCCGAGCCGCGGACTGACCCCGGCACGGCTGTATCAGGTCCTCGAGGCCGCGGAAGCCGGCGACCTGCGCCAACAGCACGCCCTGTTCGCGGATATGGAGGAAAAGGACATCGTCCTAGCGGCGGCGCTCATGCGCCGGAAGAACGCGACGGCCGGTCTGGAGTGGCAGATCGTGCCGCCGGACAACGCCACCCTCCATGAGCGCAAAGCGGCAGACCATGCGGCGGAGGTGTTTTCCGGGCTGGATGTCCAGAGTCTGGTCATGGACCTCGGCGATGCGATCGGGCATGGCTGGGTCCAGCTTGAGCTGCCGTGGACTCGGGACGGCGCGCATCGCGTGCCCGAACAGCCGACATGGCGAGAGCACGGCTGGTTTATGACCGCGCCGGAGCGGCCCCGCGAGATTCGTCTGCGCGACGGCACGGCCGAGGGCGAAGCGCTGTGGCCGCTTGGTTGGGTGAGTCACCGGCACCGGGCGCGCTCGGGCTACCCGGCGCGCGTCGGGCTGCACCGTGCATTGGTGTGGCCGTACCTCTTTCGGAACTACGCGCTCGGGGATCTGGCGGAGCTGCTCGAAATTCTCGGGATCCCGGCCCGGCTGGGCAAGTACCCGCGCGGGGCGACCGAGAAGGAAAAGGCCACGCTGCTGCGGGCGGTCACGTCGATTGGGCATTCGGCCGCGGGCATCATTCCCGAGTCGATGGCGATCGAGTACCTCGAGGCCGCCAAAGCGGACGGGGATGCACACATGGTGATGATCGACTGGTGCGATCGCTCCACGACCAAGGCGATCCTCGGTGGCACGCTGACAATCGGGACGGACGGCAGCGGCACCTATGCGCTCGGCCGGATCCATCAGGAAAGCCTGGATAGCCTGATCGCGAGCGATGCGCGTCAGTACGCCGAGACGATCCGCCGGGATGTGCTGTGGCCGATGGTGGCCCTGAACTTCGGCATCACGGATCCGCGCCGGGCGCCGAGGTGGTACCTGGATCTCGACCAGGTCGGAGATTTCAAGGCGCTCGCCGAGACCCTGCCGACCTTTGTCGAGACGGGGATGAAGATCCCGATGTGGTGGTTTTACGAGAAATCCGGGATCCCGCGCGCGGCGCCGGGTGAACCGATCTGCCAACCGGTGCGGTCGCGTGCACCGCAAGCGGTGCGCCAGGCGCCCGCGCCGGCACGGGCGGCGGCTTCGCGGTCGCCTGCTCCCGTCGTGGAGCGTGTCGCCGACCCGATGTCTGCGCACGCCTTCGGGTTGAGTCTGCTGCCCTACCCAATCGCGGTGCCCGCCGATGACGGCGCGCCGCAGCCATACAAAGGAAAACCATCATGAGCGTCGGGCAACTGAGTGTCGGCGTTGTTCTGAGCCTGATCGACCGATTTTCGCCGGGTATGCATCAGGTCGAGTCGCGCCTCTCGTCGATGTCGACCGGGCTGGCGAAGATCGGCACGGTTGCGACCGGCGCCGGGATGGCGCTCGGTGCCGTCGGCGATCGCGTGCTGGACCCGCTGAAGAAGGTGGCGGGGGCTGCGATGGCGTTCGAGTCGGCGATGGCCGACGTCAACAAGGTCGTGGATTTCGACGCCCCCGACGGGCTGGCGACGATGTCCGCACAGCTCGACCGCATGACGCATACGATCCCGCTGGCGGCGACGGGGCTGGCCTCGATCGCCGCCGAGGGTGGGCAGCTCGGGATCGCGGCCCCCGATCTGACGGGGTATGTCGAGGTTGTTGCGAAGATGGCGACGGCGTTCGACATGCTGCCGCAGCGGGCCGGCGAGTCGATGGCCAAACTCGCCAACGTCTACGATCTGCCGATTGCGCGGATCGGAAGCCTGGGCGATGCGATCAATCACCTCTCGAACAACAGCGCGGCCAAGGCGTCGGAGATCGTCAATGTGCTCGCCCGGGTCGGTGGCGTGGCAAAGGGTTTCGGGTTGACGGCCGTGCAGGCGTCCGCGCTCGGGAGCGCATTCATCGCGCTCGGGAAAACTCCGGAGGTGGCCGCGACGGGCATCAATGCGTTGCTGCTTAAGCTGCAGACCGCAACGCGGCAGAATAAGGAGTTCAAAGACGGCATTGTGGCGCTCGGCTTGACGCAGGAGGGGGTCGAGAGCGCGATCGCGCGCGACGCTCAGGGCACGTTGAGCGACTTTTTGTCGCGGCTCGCGGCCGTAAAGAGCGAGGCGCGTGCCGGCATCATGGTCGATCTATTCGGTTTGGAATACAGCGACGACATGTCCGCATTGGTCGGCGGCCTCGATCAGTACCATAAGGCCCTTAGCCTGGTCGGCGACGAGAGCGCCTATGCCGGGTCGATGCAAGCGGAGTTCGCGGCCCGCGCGGCGACGACCGAGAACGGCATGATTCTGTTGAGCAACCGGATGGCATCGGTCGGGCGCACGCTGGGGGCGGTTATGCTGCCGCCGCTTAGCGAGGCGGCGGACCGGATCGGGCTGGTTGTCACTCGGGTCGGGGACTGGCTCCAGGCGCACCCGCGGTTTACCGGAGGGCTCGTCATGGGCGCGGCCGGACTGGGAGTGTTTGCCGCGGCGCTGAGTCCGGTGCTGATGGGCGTGGGAGCGCTCGCGATCGGCGGGGCCGCGGCGCTGCGCGGGCTCACGATGCTGGGGCCGGCCGCGATGGCCGCGGGGCGAGGCCTGCAGGCGGGCCTGATGGGCGCGGTCGGAGCGGTTCGGGCGTTGTCGTTGGCTCTGTTCGCCAACCCGATCGGCCTCGCCGTGTTGGGTATCGCCGGGGCGGCGCTGGTAATCCGTAAGTACTGGGAGCCGCTGTCCGGCTTCTTCAGCGGGTTGTGGTCCGGCCTGAGTGACGGGTTGGCGCCCGTGGGTGCGGCGATCGGCTCCGCGCTCGCCCCGCTCGCGGAGATGACCCAGCGCTGGCTCGCGCCGCTGTCGGGCCTGTTGGCGCCGGTCGGCGCCTGGTTTACCGGCGCCTTCGCGCCCGTAGCCGGGGCGTTGGCGGCGCCGATTACGGCGCTGCAGAATCTGTGGACGTGGGTGACCAACATCCTCGCGCCGGTCCAGGGTGTTGGTGGAGCCGCCGAGTCGATGGGGCACCGCTGGGGGATGGCGATTGCAGGGATGATCGGCAAAGCCGCCGAGCTCGTCGGCGCGTTTGCTGGGCTGGCCGGACGGTTCGCCCAGATCGGCGCGGAGATTGTGCAGGGGTTGATTAACGGGTTCGTCGCGCGATGGGGCGCCTTGAAGGCGAAGGTCAGCGAGCTGGCGGGCGGGATGGTGGGGGCGGTGCAGGGCGTGCTGAAGATGCACTCACCGTCACGAGTGTTTGCCGAGATCGGGCGCTATGCCGTGCAGGGCATCGAGGTCGGCCTGGGCGAGCGCGAGCCGGCGCTGCTGGGCCGAATGCGTGAGACAGCCGCGCGCTTTGCTGCGGTGCCGCTGCTGGCGGGCGCTCTGGGTGCGGCGGCGATGCCGGCGCAGCCCCCGATGGCGTCCGCGGCGCTGCCTGCTGTTTCCGGCGCCAACCCCGCGCTGCGCATCGACGATCCGGCATCCGCCGCCCGCGATGCGCGCCGCGCTGCGTGGCTCGGCGATGCGCGGGCGCGGACGGCTCCGCAGGTGCCGCAATTCGGCCCGCTGTCGCTGTTGGCGCCGCAGATGCCGCAGCTTGGCCCTTTGGCGGCTCCGCAGATGCCGCAGCTACCACAGTTCGGTCCGCTGTTGGCGCCGCAGATGCCGCAGCTTGGCCCTTTGGCGGCTCCGCAGATGCCGCAGCTACCACAGTTCGGTCCGCTGTTGGCGCCGCAGATGCCGCAGCTTGGCCCTTTGGCGGCTCCGCAGATGCCGCAGCTACCGCAATTCGGCCCGCTGTCGCTACCGCAGCTACCACAGTTCGGTCCGCTGTTGGCGCCGCAGATGCCGCAGCTTGGCCCTTTGGCGGCTCCGCAGATGCCGCAGCTTGGCCCTTTGGCGGCTCCGCAGATGCCGCAGCTACCGCAATTCGGCCCGCTGTCGCTGCCGCAGCTACCACAGTTCGGTCCGCTGTTGGCGCCGCAGATGCCGCAGCTTGGCCCTTTGGCGGCTCCGCAGATGCCGCAGCTACCGCAATTCGGGCCGCTGTCGCTGTTGGCGCCGCAGATGCCGCAGCTTGGCCCTTTGGCGGCTCCGCAGATGCCGCAGCTACCGCAATTCGGCCCGCTGTCGCTGTTGCTGCCGCAGATGCCGCAGCTTGGCCCTTTGGCGGCTCCGCAGATGCCGCAGCTACCGCAATTCGGGCCGCTGTCGCTGTTGCTGCCGCAGATGCCGCAGCTTGGCCCTTTGGCGGCTCCGCAGATGCCGCAGCTACCGCAATTCGGCCCGCTGTCGCGCTCCTCGGCTGGGGCGGCTACGGATCGGCGGCCAGCCTCAGATGGTGGGGCGGCCGATCGCGGCCGAGCCGGAGCCGCCGCTGCTTCTGGAGGGGGTGGGGGTATCACGGTCAATATCGGCCCGATCACGGTCAACGGCGACGCGGACGGCGCGGAGGTTGCGCAGCGGATTCGCCGAGAGGTGGAGTTGGCCCTGCGTCAGCATCGCGAGCGTGACGAGCTGGCGCGGCGCGGGCGGATGTTTGACTGATGACAAAGTTCAAGCGCGAAGTCTGCCGAAACCTAGAGCTCGACGGGCCACCGACCGCCGAGAGCTGCGCCGCTGTCGGTAGCGCGCTGCTCAAGCTGGCCCGCGACACCGCCGGTGCGGTCGCCCTGTGCCGGAGCAACCCGGATCCGAGCCGCCCTTCATGGGCCCAAGTCATCGGCGCCGGTGCGGCGTTGGCCACTTTGCTCTCCGCCGCCAAGACCTGTAGCGCGGCCGGCATCCCGATCGGAGAGCCTTGGGTGGTGCAGTCGATCCAGGATCAATCCGGGAGGCTCGCAGTGGAGATGGAAACCCTCGCCGTCGCCTTCGAGACCGCCCGCGAAGACCTCCGCGCCGCCGGTACACCCCGCCCCGAATAACGTCATTGCGTGTTCGTGACGCGCCGCCTAGCGGTTCGGAGGTGGGGCGTTTCGCGCGGAGAGTGTCGGAGAGTGAAAGGCTGGTATCGCGGAGTGAGAAACTGGAAAATCAGTTTTCTCGCGTCGAGGGCAAAAGTTTTCTCGCGTCGCTACAGGACAGAACCAGATGTCGGAAATCACCCCACAACGCATCGTTTCGGAGCTCGACAAGCACATCGTCGGTCAGGACGAGGCGAAGCGCGCCGTCGCCATCGCCTTGCGCAACCGGTGGCGTCGCTCCCAGATCCCGGAGCCGATGCGCTCGGAGATCACACCGAAGAACATCTTAATGATCGGTCCGACCGGCGTGGGCAAGACCGAGATCGCGCGGCGACTGGCCCGCCTGGCCAATGCGCCGTTTCTAAAGGTGGAGGCGACCAAGTTCACCGAGGTCGGCTATGTCGGGCGCGACGTCGAGTCGATCATTCGCGATCTGGCCGACATCGGGATCAAGCTCGCGCGCGAGCAGGAGATGGCGAAGCTCGCGGGACAGGCCGAGGCCGCCGCCGAGGAGCGCATCCTCGACGCGCTCCTCCCGCCGCCGTCGAATTTCGAGGAAGAGAGCCGCTCGACCACCAGCTCGGCGACCCGCGAAAAATTTCGCGATCGTCTGCGCGCCGGCGAGCTCGACGAGCGCGAGATCGAGATCCAGGTCTCCGCCTCGCCGATGGGGGTCGAGATCATGGCCCCGCCCGGCATGGAGGAGATGACCAATCAGCTTCAAGGGCTTTTCCAGAACCTCGGCCAGGGTCGCATGAAGCGTCGCAAGCTGCGCATCCGCGACGCCCGGCAGCTGCTCAAAGACGAAGAGGCGGCCAAGCGGGTCAACGACGAGGAGCTGAAGCTGCGTGCGATCGAAAACGTCGAGCAGAACGGCATCGTGTTCCTCGACGAGCTCGACAAGGTCACCAAGCGCGGCGAAGGCATGGCGGGGGCCGATGTCTCGCGCGAGGGCGTGCAGCGCGACCTACTGCCGCTGGTGGAGGGCAGCACGGTGTCGACCAAGCACGGCTCGGTACGCACGGATCACATCCTCTTCATCGCCTCCGGTGCCTTCCACCTCTCCAAACCCTCGGATCTGATCCCGGAGCTGCAGGGCCGCCTGCCGATTCGCGTCGAGCTCAAGGCCCTGACCACGGAGGATTTCGTGCGAATTCTCACCGAGCCGGACGCATCTTTGACAGATCAGTACCGTGCACTGCTCGCCACGGAGGGCGTCGGCCTGGAGTTCACCGAGGACGGCATCCGTCGACTCGCCGAGATCGCCTGGCAGGTCAACGAGCGCACCGAGAACATCGGGGCGCGTCGTCTGCATACTGTTCTGGAGCGGCTGCTGGAGGACGTGTCCTACAACGCGTCTGATCTGGATCGCGTGACGGTGACCATCAACGCGGCCTATGTCGATCAAAACCTCGCGGGGCTCGCGGCTGACGAGGATCTCTCGCGTTATATCCTGTAAACCGCACCCGGTGCCGTATGCGCCGTTTGTTGGACTGGCTTGGCCCGCGCCGGCTCCGACGACTGTCGGAGTCGGCGCGGTTTAAAGCAACATCGTTCTTGATCCAATCAATCCTATTCAAAAACCTCCGCGGCAGCATCGCGGACGCCGGAGAACCCCATGCCGACACCCACCGAGCTGAACCTGCACCAACAATCACGGATCCTCGAGATCACCTTCGACGACGGCTCGCACTTCAACCTGCCGTGCGAGTACCTGCGCGTCTACTCCCCATCGGCCGAGGTCCAGGGTCACGGTCCGGGGCAGCGCGTCCTGCAGCTCGGCAAGGAAGATGTCGGGGTCGACAAGATCGAGCCCGTCGGCAACTACGCCATCTGTCTGCACTTCGACGACGAGCACAACACCGGCATCTACTCCTGGGAGTACCTCTACACCCTCGGGGTCGAGCAGGAGCACCGTTGGAAGGCGTATCTCGACGAGTTGGAAAAAGCCGGACAGAAACGAAAGGTCCTTGCCTCCTGATCCGCGACGCCGATCTTGTAGAGCCGATGTTGTAAACTGACGCCCGCACGGCACGACGCACGCCTTATGTTCGCGTCGACCGACCCGGATCACATGGTCGTCGCCGCACAACGGCCTCGACCTTCGAAACCATCATCGATCTGAACCGCGCCGCCGACGGCCCTTGTTCGCGTCAAGGCCGAGCAAACCCCGAAGCGGTGCAGATCCAATCAAGCGCGGTTCAGCAGAGACACAGCATGTCCGAAGACAAGACGACACATTTCGGTTATCAGCAGGTTCCGGTCGAGGAGAAGGCGTCGCGCGTGCGCGCGGTGTTCGACTCGGTCGCCTCGCGATACGACCTCATGAACGACCTCATGTCCTTGGGCATCCATCGGCTCTGGAAGCGTCACACCATCGAGCTTTCGGGCGTGCGGCGCGGACAACGTGTGCTGGATCTCGCTTCAGGGACGGGCGATCTCGCCGAGCGCTTCTCCGGCATCGTCGGCGCACAGGGACTGGTGGTCATGTCCGACATCAACGCCTCCATGCTCACCGAGGGGCGCGAGCGCATGCTCGACCGCGGACGCGTCGGCAACCTGCATTACGCCCTGATCAATGCAGAGAAACTGCCGTTCCCGTCGGATTACTTCGACTGCGTCACCATCGGTTTCGGTCTGCGCAACGTCACCGACAAGCAGGCCGCACTCGTGGAGATGCAGCGTGTGCTGCGGCCCGGCGGACGGGCACTGATCTTGGAGTTCTCGCACCCGGTCAGCCGCCCCTTGAGCAAGGCGTACGACCTCTACTCCTTCTCGGTCCTTCCCACACTCGGCCGCTTGGTCGTGAACGACCCCGAGAGCTATCGCTATCTGGCCGAATCCATCCGCATGCACCCGGACCAAGAGACGCTGCGCGCCATGATGGAGGCGGCCGGGTTCGAGCGTTGCGACTACTTCAACCACAGCGGCGGCATCGTCGCCATCCACCGAGGGTACAAGCTGTGACCGAAGGCATCCAGATCCCGGACGCGGCGCTGGCCGTCGTCGAGCAGGCACTGAACCGCTACATCGCACTGGACCCGGAGGGTGCGGCCGCATTCGCCGCACTCGAGGGGCGGATCATCGGCATCGAGCTCAAGGGGTTCGGCACGCGCGTGACCATCATCCCGAGTGAGCGGCGTCTCCAGCTCTTCGGCGGTTACGACGCCGAGCCGGACTGCCTGATCCGCGGCACGCCGCTCGCCCTCGCCCGCATGGGCATGGCCGAGCGCAAGGAAACACAGATCATCCAAGGCGAGGTCGAGATCCTCGGCGATACGTTACTGGCACAAGCCTTCAACCGTGCGATCGCCGGCCTCGACGTGGATTGGGAGGAGCAGCTCGCTCGCATCATCGGCGATCCCTTCGCCCACCAGGTCGGCAATCAGGCGCGCGCGGCGGCGCAATGGGCACGCAAGAGCTCCGATTCCCTGACCGCGAATCTTCAGGAATACCTTCAGGAAGAGGCCCGCCTGACGCCGACACGCTACGAGGTCGAGGCGTACCTGGCGCAGGTCGACATCCTGCGCGACGACGTCGAGCGCGCAGAGGCGCGTATCGAGCGCCTCGCTCGCACACATGCGGGGTCCGGCACTCCGTCATGATCGGACCCCGCGAGGCCCTGCGGCTCTTCCGCATCAATCGAATCCTACTGCGCCACGGACTCGACGAGGTCATCCTCGCGACCCACCTGTTTCGGCCGCTGCGTTGGATCACCTACATCTCGCCCTGGCACTGGTTTCGGCGCAACCTGCCCAGTTCCTACCCGGTCCGCGTGCGCCTCGCGCTGGAAGACCTGGGGCCGATCTTCGTCAAATTCGGGCAGATCCTCTCGACCCGGCGCGATCTGCTGCCCGACGAACTGGCCGTCGAGCTGGCCAAGCTTCAGGATCGGGTGCCGCCCTTCGACGGCGCGGAGGCACGCGCCATCATCGAAAAAGCCTGGGACTGCTCGGTCGACGACGTGCTCGACGAGTTCAACCCCATCCCGCTCGCCTCCGCCTCCATCGCGCAAGTCCACACCGGACGGCTGAAGAACGGGACCGAGATCGTGGTCAAGGTGCTGCGACCCGGCATCGAGCGGACCATCCGCGGCGATCTCGGGCTGATGTACACCGTCGCCCATCTCGCCGAGCGCTACTGGAAGGACGGGCGTCGGCTGCGCCCGGTCGACGTGGTCCGCGAGTACGAGAAGACCATCTACGACGAGCTGGATCTGCAACGCGAGGCCGCCAACGCATCCCTGCTGCGTCGCAACTGGATCCACAGCGAGATGCTCTACATCCCGGAGGTCTACTGGGACTGGACCCGCCCGGGCGTCATGGTGATGGAGCGCATCTACGGCACCCCGGTGAGCGATGTCGCGCGCCTGAAAGCCCAAGGCGTGAGCATGAAACAGCTCGGCGAGCGCGGGGTCGAGATCTTCTTCACCCAGGTCTTCCGCGACAACTTTTTTCACGCGGACATGCACCCGGGCAACATCTTCGTCGAGCCGTCAGGGCGTTATATCTCCATCGACTTCGGCATCGTCGGCACACTCACGACCGAGGACCAGCGCTATCTCGCCGAGAACCTGCTCGCCTTCTTCGAGCGTGACTATCGGCGCGTCGCCGAGCTGCACGTGGAATCGGGCTGGGTCCCGTCCGGGACGCGCGTCGACGAGTTCGAATCCGCCATCCGCACCGTCAGCGAGCCCATCTTCGAGAAGCCGCTGGCCGAGATCTCCTTCGGACACTTCCTGGTGCGGCTGTTTCAGACCGCGCGGCGCTTCGACATGGAGATCCAGCCGCAGTTGGTGCTACTGGAGAAGACGCTGCTCAACATCGAAGGCCTCGGCCGTCAGCTCTACCCGGAACTCGACCTCTGGACCACGGCAAAGCCTTACATGGAACGTTGGATGCAGGAGCAGATCGGGGTCGTTGGGCTGCTTGAACGGACCAAACGCAACTTCATCTCCGTCGCCGATCAGACACCCGAGATCCCCTTGATGGCCTACCGGATCCTCAGCACGTACGACAAGCGTCTACGCGCAGCCGAGGCCGGGGCGTTCGGCGACCACGGCCGCAACTCAGGGCACGACAAGGCCGCATCGACATCCCAGTCGGTCCGCGCACTCGGCGGCGCCACCGTCATCGTCTGCGGCACCCTCATCCTGCTGCTCGGACCCGGTCCTTGGTTGCCGGCGACGACCGGGGTTGCGCTCGTCGCAGGCTGTTACATGGTCGGTGCGTTGTTGTTTTTCTCTGCGGGTCGGCAGGTTTAGGTTGTTTTTGAGATTTGTTGAACCGCCGAAACCTTGGATGTAACCCCTGGAAACCAAGAATCGTCCAACAATGTTTCCAGAGAAATGCTGCATTCTTCCGGAATTTGGCTTGGCTCGATCTTTAGATGGCGCGCAGCGCCGGCGCGTGCCCTTCGGTAGGCAGGCCCGAGATAGCTCTCTGACGCCTCGACGAGTGTCGGGTCTGCCTCAATCATGAGCGCAATTTGGCGCCTGACCTGACCGATGAGATCGCGGCGAAGCTCCGACCTTTCGGACTCTCGGAGATGCCAAGTTAAAACCTGGAGTGATAGGTACGACAGTTGACTCTCGATCACCTCATGACTCTGATCGGCGATAGATTCCACCTCACGCACGAGTCGATCCAGATCGACAGCCTCCCAGCGGCCCGCCCGGAGCAGACAAGCCGTTTGATGCGCCCACTCGCGCAGGTCACTTGGAACCTCAGCGTCGGTTCCCAGTGATGACTGCGCTTCAGCGACGTCCTTCTCCTCATGTTTTTCAGCAAGGGTCATTATCGTATGCGCTAACGTGGATTGAGCAGCCGCCTCGCCACGCAATTCTCGATACTGCATCAAGACATTTTCTGTGGTGCCCGCGCCGATTACCCTGCCGTGCTCCATCAGTAACGCCTTGTTGCACATCCGCCTGATCAGGTCTTCGGAATGGGAAGACAGTACGATGATGGAAACCTGCTCCGTAAACAACTTCAGACGCTCGCTAGCCTTCTCCAGAAATGCAGCATCACCAGCACCGATTCCCTCGTCGATCAACAAAATATCCGGGGCCACGGATGTCGAAACCGCAAAGGCAAGGCGCATCTGCATTCCCGCCGAATAGGTACGAATTGGCAGATTGAGGAAATCACCAAGCTCCGTGAAATCAGCGATCTCGTCCATACGGGAACGAATCTGAGAACGCTTCAGCCCCAAGTAAAGACCGCGGAGTAGAATATTCTCATAGCCGGTACTTTCCGGATCCATTCCAAGACTGATATCGAACAAGGGCACTGTCGACCCCTTAACGTCCACGCAGCCCTCATTTGGCTCGTAAATCCCGGCGAGCACGCGCAACAACGTCGTTTTGCCTGCACCATTGTGCCCCACAAGTCCGATTCGATCTCCACTCTCAAGCTTGAGATTGATGTCTTGCAGGGCCTGTACAACCGAGATTCGGTCGGAGCCTGACTCGGAACGAATCTGTCCACCGGTCGCACTCTGCATCAAGCGATTCTTGATGGATCTTGTCGCCGAGCTGTAAACCGGAAAGGACACGGACACATTCTTGAGAATAACAGATGCCATCGTCCCTGCCCTCATACCCAATAGGCGATCCGCCAACGATAGGCGGAATAAAAGAAGAGCGTTATCGCCCACCCGAACACTGCTATAGCGATTACGGCAAGCCAGTTTTCCAACAGAGGGGCTTGTCCAAGCATGGGCGCACGGAGGATCTCGACCATGTGATAGAAAGGATTGAGCTGCAGGAACAAGGCCCGATCGGGCAACATCTCGGGTCGCCAGATCACAGGCGTGAGGAAGAATAGAACTTGAACCACGCTACCGACGATCAGAGGCACATCTCGAAACCGCGCACTAAGGAGCCCGAAAAAAAGCGCCATCCAGAAACCGTTGATCACAAGAATCAGGACAGCGGGGAGCACCCAGAGCACCTGCCAACTCAGACCCACGTCGTACCACCAAGCCACCGCCAGGAAAATCCAAATATTGTGGGCGAAAGCAATCAGTGCAGACCAAACCTCTCGGTAACCATAAATCGATACAGGCGCATTGAGTTGTTTTATCATTCCCTCTGCGGCTATAAAAGCCTGGCACCCGCCCAAAATCATGCTGGATACAAGTCCCCAGATCACAAAACCTGCGGCGAGAAATGGGAGGTATTCGTGTAGGTCTTGGCCGAAGATCTGCCCATAGAGAAGGCCCAGCGCGAAGACCATGACACCCATGGAGATGGTGATCCAAAAGGGTCCGAGCGTCGACCGCCGATAGCGTTGGCGTATATCATGCAGACCCAGCGTCGCCCAGAGCTCCCGACGCCGCCAACCGTCCAGGATGTCGTTCAAGGCACGGCGTAATTGCTCTGGCTTCAAACCGAAGCGAAACTGCTCAATCAAAGGTGACCGGACTTGTTCGGCGTTAGCAGACATCACAACAGATTTCCGCAGCAGCGATTCCAAACAATATTTTACATCGCAAAATCGAATTCATAAGGATCCAGAAAAGTTAAGCTGTGCGCATCAAGCCCACAAACCCCAAGCGACCGTAACGACAAGTGTAGCCGTGACCAAGATGCCAGACAATGCGTGCCATGCGCGCGTTGGCGCACGAATCTCAACCGACGCCGTCCTCGAACGACGCTTCGGTCCACTTAGCGAGCCGGCGCACTCAAGCTCGCGGGCATTCGCTTAGGTACGCACGGATTTCGAACGTCGCAGAAACAAAGGTAAGCTCTGCTGTCCGCGGATCATGATGACGCCGGAAGCGAGAGCCTGAGAGGTCAAGAGCGGTCATTTTGCCGCCGGTGACCTCCAAGCCTAGAGAGATCTTTCGCTGCCCCGCTGACTGCTGTAGCATCTTCGCTGGGCTCTCTTTAGCCTTATTTGTGGTCGAACACGAATCGCCCGCAAAGCTCTGCTGAGATCAAGCCCAACTGTACCCGCGATCGCTAATGTTGCGCGGCGAACGGTCACCGCCCCTCGGGTCACTGGTGATCAAGAAAGCGCGGGCTCCTTAAGTTTAGCTGTATCGGAGGCTCAGGATGAACTTCGCTTACCCGCTAACGCGTTTTATTTACAATGCTTTATCCATATGCTGCTTGACACTTGCGACCTTGACGGGAACAGCAAGCGCTGCAATATGGATTCCGGTGCATGGGGAGGTTCGCCTCGCCGACGGAACGCCTGTCTGCGCTATGGTCCTGGCAAATGGTCAATACGTGTTCTCATGTGGCGGTGATGGTTCGTTCCGATTGGCCGTCCCGCTAGATGATAACGGACACATAACCTTGTTTGCTTTTGCTGACGGATTCGCCCCGTTCAGCATGACTGCTCACCCCAGCAACCTTACCTCACGTGTGCAGCTAGATCGCGCGCGCCTTGATAGTCCGACGATCGACGTTGGATTAAGCTGTTCGCAGCAAGACTCGGGCTGGGTTCGGATGACCGGCCAAGTGACATCTGTCCAGGGTAGTCGATTGTGTAGCATGGTCTTAGCTAACGGACAACACACATTCTCATGTGACGGAAGTCTTGGGTTATATGATGTCACTGTACCTGTTGATGTCCAGGGCAATGTTACGCTGCTCGCTTTCGCTGACGGTTTCCAGCCTTTTCGCAATACTTTCAGCGGTGCCAACTGCCAATCTGATGCTAGGGCGCTCGTCGAACGCCTCGTCGGGACCTGGGATTTCAAATACCAGATCATCAGCGTCTGGGTAGATCGATATGCCCTGTCGGGTCCTGCTGTCGAGTCGCCTGAGGGCTCTGGAAAATACTTTCTGCTAGGTGAAGACGTGTGGGGGGATCCCGTAGCCGCCACTTGGGATGCAACCATGAAGACTTATGCACTTCTCGATCCCGGCATTTCTATCGACCAATTTTTTACGTTTGACCTCACCTCCCCGACGAATGTACAGGGATGCTACTACCAGATCTCGAAAAGTACTGGCACGTGGAGTCGGTGTTATGTGATGACGGGAGAGCAGATTTCACAATCCACTGGCTTCGTAGTTTCCGAAACGGTCGAGCCTGTGCGGAAAGACGAACAGATGCAGTACTATGCTGAGTGGGCGATGATCGAGGAAAGCAGCTTGATCGAATCCTGGTCCAGCATGGCTCTGACCAATAACCCCTACACCTCATTTTGGTCGTCTGACCCTTTGATCGAAAAGGAGTCTTACGAAACGCTCCTAGATGGCCTGGAGAGGGTGATTCAGCTTGGTCCTGACTGAGCAGCAGATTGAGAGTATAAGAAGCGCCAAGTCGATGACTTGGCGCACGAATACCTGAGGTTTCAAGCCAGCAAACGATTACTGGACTTGATCTACCATCACGTCTTCGGAAGCCTCGTGAATATTTGCTCCTCCTAAACATGAAGTTATTCACCTGGAGAGGCTCGCGATTTCGAGCCCTTCCCGCGTCATCTATAAATAGCAAACACTTGTCTCACTGATTAGGCTCCAAATGGTTGAGGTTGATACACGTTACGGCAAGCTCACGGTTCCGGACAAGGCGACGGATCTTATAGTGCGTTTCCTTGATCGGTACGGAGAATGGGCATGGGAAGAAGCCCGTTTCGTTGCCAATACGTTACCGGGAGATTCCGTCCGCGTTCTCGACGCAGGTGCATTCATTGGTACCTTTGGTCTCGGTATCGCGCTCCAAAGGTCGGTCGATTTTCTCTGCTTAATCGAGGCAAACAGCGCACTGATCCCGCTTCTCGAGGAGAATGTCGCACGCAACCATAGAGGCTCCTTCTGTGTCACCGAGGGAATTCTAGGTTGGCCCGCCTTCGCTTTCCACAATGGGCATTGTGACCCGCACAACCTTGGTGCGACGTCCTTCGTTGCTAGCGCTGATGAAACTCCGCCTTCTCCGGCGGCGCAAACCGTCTTTCAGCAACGTCTTGTCACTCTCGCGGAGCTTCGTGCGGAGCACGGAAACTTCGATCTCATAAAGCTCGACTTGGAAGGAATGGAGCTCGGCGTTCTCAAGAGTGACGCAGAGCACCTCGCACATGGCGAAACCAGCATTTGGGTCGAGTGCAGAGAAGATCCGATCTCACTTGACATAGCAGCTCTACTTTTATCCTGGGGATTGGATCTCTATTACTTTGCCTTTCCCGCTTACAACCCGGACAACTTTCGAGGCGACCCCACCCCAATTTTGCCGCTGGCTTACGAAGCTGGGTTACTTGCTGCACCCAAGGCGCCGCCTGAGCTGGATAAAGAGATGCTGCGTCATGGCTGTATTCTCCGGCGGGTTAGCCACTTGGACGATCTCAAGGACGCACTTTGGCGTACGCCCCGTTGGGGGGAAACTGCATGGATAAGGTCCGGCACTGCCGAGGTTGTGGCACTCGCCGTGCATAAGCTGCGGGGAGAGAACTATGAAACGTATCTCGGCCCCGACTGGAAGCCGAAGCCATTGCCGGACAAAGGCGTTTGGGCCCGCTTAGAAGAGACCGAGGCTGGACTCCGACGAGCCGAGGCGCTGGCCTACGAGCGCCTCGATTTGCTCGAAACCGAACAAGAGCGCGCGCGGAACGCCGAAGCCCGTATGGCTCGCGCGTGTGTCGAAGCACTTGACCGCCTTTCAGAACTTGGAGTGGAGCGAGACCGTGCATACGATTTCGAGAAACGCGCCTTAGCCGCAGAACGTCGAGCCATCGAGATTGAAACAAGCACGACATGGCGATTAACCTCTCCAATCCGTCGGATTCTCGACAATTGTCCCCGTCTACGCGCCGTTTTGCTCCGGACTCGTGGTGTGGCATCAAATCTGATCAGGCGTTGGCGTTAGCCGAGTCATGAACCAAAAGGCGATTGCTTGTGGTTAACTTAGATGCGAGATCTTCCGCCGTGTCTCACCGCCAAAGCGAAGACGAACGCCGGGCGATCGCTGCACATTTCGACTGCGGCTACTACCTTGCGACCAATAGTGACGTGCGCGACGCAGGCATCGATGCGCTTTCGCATTTCCTCGACTTTGGCTGGCGCGAGGGTCGTAACCCGAGCCGGTTCTTCGACACAAGCTACTACCTTGCAAAAAATCCCGACGTCGCCGCAGCTGGCATCAATCCACTCCTCCATTTCATCTGGGCAGGTTCTCAAGAAGGCCGACAACGTCGCCGGCCACTCGATGCGTTCCGGCGGCAGCTTGAGGACAGCGTATCGCTGCGAGTCAAGGCGAAGAGATGGGCAGAAGGCGCCGAGCACGCGCCAACGATCTCGACAAGCGCCCTCTCGGACGCCATTGCTATCACAGCTGGCCGGGGTTTGATCCTATCCCTTAGCCATGACGACTATGCCCGCAATTACGGGGGTGTTCAGTTGGTTATCGGCGACGAGCAGGCTGCGTTCAGCCGAGCCGGTTGGCGTTACCTCCATATCTCGCCCGCGATACCGCTTCCGATGCTTGCAAACCCCCAGCCCACCGATGATTTTGTTGTCAGCCTTCGCTTAGATTCCGAATGGATTGGGGTAGCCAGCTTCGTAGATTTGATTGCAGTGATTGCAGAGCAGCGTAGGCAGGGCATCGACGTGCGCTCCGTTATTCACCACCTGATGGGCTTTGCTCCTGAGCTCGTGTTTGAGCTTCTCTATGCGAGCCCTGATTCGCGCCCGATCGTATGGATACACGACTTTTTTACGATCTGCCCTAGTTACGCGCTCATGCGAAACGATGTCGACTACTGCGGCGCTCCACAACCGATGTCCGCTGCCTGCAGCATCTGCTCATACGGGGAAGAGCGTAAGCCTCATCTCAAGCGGGTCAGAGAGTTCTTCGAGGCAATGCAACCCTCGGTGCTGGCACCGTCCGAAATTGCTCTAACCCTTTGGCGCAGTAGCGGTTGTCTGCCTCATGCGCAGGGCTGCGTGCGTCCTATTGCTCGCATCGTCACCGCACCTTCCCAGCGACCCACCGAGACCAGCCCGTCGGGCAAGCCGCTTCGTGTAGCCCACCTTGGTGCTAGGGCATTTCTCAAAGGATGGTCGATTTTCGAGGACCTCGCATTGCGCCTGGCCAACGACGGTCGATACGAATTCCTGCAACTCGGCTCGCCGGACTCCGGCTCTCCTCTACCGAGCTTCATTCGCAACATTCCGGTCATTGTCGACACCAAACAACGCAATGCGATGATCGACGCGATCGCCGAGGCGCGCATCGACATCGTTGTGAGTTGGCAACTTTGGCCGGAGACCTTCTCGCTTTCTGTCCATGAAGCGTTAGCGGGCGGTGCATTCGTCGTTGCCAGAACCAGTGCTGGCAACGTCTGGCCAGCAGTCGAAGCGAACGCTCCCGATCAAGGCTGCGCTGTCCCTGACGAAACAGCGCTGTTCGATCTGTTCGAGGGCGATCGGCTGCGGGTACTCGTCGATTCCTCTCCAAAACTCCGAGGCGCGCTGCTCCCGGTAGAGGTCACCGCCAACTGGCTACGGACGCAGTCAACGAGGCGTCCGCAGCCGTCGCTCACGATTGCAGAAGACAACCAGACAGACTCATGAGCATCTATGTCTGAGACCCATTGTTTCACCAGTGCATCTTTTGCGTACCTCGACCGCGTGCGCGTGCTCGGCGAGACGCTGCGCCGCCATCACCCGGAATGGACGTTTTGGCTGTGCCTGTCCGACCGTGAGCCAGCGGGCTTCATTTTCGACATAGCGCGCGAGCCGATCGATCACGTGGTGCGTTTAGAGGACCTCGGCATTGCCGACATGAAGCGTTGGATTTTCGATCACGATGTCGTCGAATTGTGCACAGCCGTGAAGGGACCGATGCTCTGTCGACTACTTGAATTGGGCGCGGACAAGGTCGTCTATCTCGACCCCGACATCGCGCTCTTTGGAGATCTTCACGACGTTGAAGCGCTTCTCGACCGCCACGATGTCCTTCTTACGCCGCATCAGCTTGAGCCCGATAGCGAGCATCAAACCATTGTCGACAATGAAATCGGGTCGCTAAAACACGGTATCTACAACCTGGGATTCCTTGCTGTGGTCAACACCGCCGAAGGCTGTCGCTTCGCGGAGTGGTGGCGTGACCGACTTCTTGAGTTCTGTTTCGACGATATCCCGAATGGTGTATTTACCGACCAGCGCTGGTGTGATCTCGCACCGGCCTTCTTTGCGGGTACCTACGTGCTCCGCGACCCCGGTTACAATGTCGCAAGCTGGAACTTGAGTCGACGACCGATATCGATCGGAGAGGACGGAAAAATATACGCAGCAGACCAGCCGTTGCGTTTTTTTCATTTCACGAAGATCAACGGGGCTGGAGAAACCATGTTGGAACGCTACGCAGGCGGTCGAGTAGCGGTCTTCGAGTTGATGCATTGGTATCGATCCCGCTTGGCCGCCAACGCGCCTACTGGACTACCGTTGGGTTGGTGGGCTTACGGTTCTTATTCGGACGGCTCGCCAATCCAGCGCAAGCATCGACTCGCCTACCGTGCTAGGCCGGATCTTCGCGACCGCTACCCGGACCCCTTTACCGCTGGACCCAACTCGCTTGCCGCACATTTTGCGGCTGCTGAACCCTGACCAAGTTCTGCAGAGGGGTGGCGCGATATTAAAATATGTTTTGGATAGTAGACCCCTCCCCAACCTCGGAACACAGCGTTCACGATCAGACGGCATGCATAAACATAGGACCCCTGCCTTGCTTACTGCATCCAGGGGCTTGCTCATAAACTCGGCCACGTCGCTGATCGCAGGCGTAGGGTGGACAAACGCAGCGCAGTCCACCAGCGCCGGCGCCAGACTCGGGGGACTTCACTTTCGCTCGTCCACCCTACGGCACCGGGTGGCCGCGGGTGGTTTCCCACCCGCGGCTCCTACAGATCCGGACGTGCGGGACTACCGCATCCGGCTCCTCGATTGAGCAAACGCTACGCGACGTAGTTGCTGTGAACGACACGTGCGGGCGGCAGGGGATAGCGTTGGAGCAAGCGGTTGAAGGCATCCCAGTTGAGCGAAGGCCGATAAGAGCGGCGATTGAGCCACTTCAGCCAGACACGGCGGACAGCCTGACGAAACCGCACCAACGCACGCGCGTTGCCGGTGATTCCGTAGTAGGCGTCATGACCGCGAAGCTTGCGCCCGAGTGCCTCCCATTGCTCCGCCACCGAGAGATGGCGATGGCGGCGGCACCAGTGCCCGATCTGCCGCACCGCGCGGCTGAACCGGGTTTTAGCCGTCTTGCGTTGCACCACCCAGTGTCCGTTCCGGGAGCGTCCCCAATAATGCGTGAAGCCGAGCAGGTCGAAGCTGCGCCCGCGCTGCGAGCGCCGCGTTCCCCGCCGCCAGGGCGGACGGCGAAAGTCCACCAGGCGAGTCTTCTCGGGGTGAAGTGTCAGCCCGAAGCGCGCCAAGCGCTTGGCCAGCACCTCGAGCACCCGCCGTGCGTCCTCTTCCCGCTCGAAGGCCAGCAGCGCATCATCGGCAAATCGGACCATGAGGGCCCGTCCGTGCAGACGCGGTTTGACCTCCTGCTCGAACCACCGGTCGAGCACCTCGTGCAGGTAGACATTCGACACCAGCGGGCTGATCACACCCCCTTGCGGGCTGCCCCGCTCGGGATGGTGGATCACCCCCTCCTCCATGACCCCGGCTTGCATCCATTTGCCCAGCATGCGACGGATCACCCCGTCACGCACCCGTTGGTCGAGAAAGGCATGAAGATGGGTTCGTTCCATGCTGTCGAAGAAGGCTTGGATGTCGAGGTCGATCACCCAAGCACCCCGCAGGTCCATGATCCCGTCCCACAGCGCTTGCAGCGCCTGGTGGGGGCCACGGCCCGGGCGAAAGCCGTACGAGCAGTCCAGGAAGTCCTGCTCGTAGACCGGCTCCAGTACCATCAGCACCGCGCGCTGAAGGATTTTGTCCTCCAGCGTCGGAATACCGATCGGGCGGGTCTTCTTCGTTCCATCCTTGGGGATGTGCACGCGCCGCACCGGCGGCGCCCGGTAACGACCGCTCTTGAACCGATCGAGCAGATCGCTCAGGTTCTCCTGCAGCCGCTCTTCGTACGCCTCGGCAGTCACACCATCCACACCCACCGCGCCATCCTTGCGCGTGCGCCGGTACGCCTCTTCCAGCCACATCAGGTCGATGTGGTGCGCCAGCGTGGTCAGCACCATCTCCGGCGCCTGTCTCGCCAAATTCGCGATCGTCTCTTGTTTCGTTGTGATGGTCTCGCAACTCGATGTTTGCGCCATCTGTCCCTCCAGACGTTGTCTCAACCGGTCGGCCGCTTCCCTCCCGCGGGTCCTCCGGGTCGAGTTCCCCGCGCTCCTCGGTACTATCAGCCGACTCTGACTGCTCAGCCGTCATCACGCCGCACTTCGTTGCCTTCGCTTGGCGCTACCTTGCCGTCGGTCCTGTTCGCTCCCGTCGGCCGGACCAACGCCGACAGGCCGGGGCGGCTTCTTACGCGGTGCCCGCGCCGCGTCTCGGGCAAGGAACGATTGAGCGCTCCCAGGTTCCTGGACGACCCGTGCGTACATGCCCTGCTCTCAGACCCCGGCGGAGTCTCGACATCAGGCCGTTACGATGCCGAAACTGTTGCCTTCCGGTCTTCCGAATACGTCGGCTCCGCTGGATTCAGTGACGGGGCTCCATCACACGGCCTGCACGCCCCCTGTGTACGCTTCGCAGGCGGGATCGCTCCTGCACCACGCAACACTCGGTTCCGGTGGATGGCCACTCCTTACCGGCTCGGGACTTGCACCCGGTGGGTCGCAAAAAGGAGTTTCCGATTGGCTTATCCGTTCGCTATCTTCCTCTCCTTCCAGGCTTTGCCTGGCGCAACGGGATTATGAAAAACGCCGCATCCCGGTCAATGCGTGGGGAGTAAAGCTCAAGCGGGCAATCCCAACTCCGTCAACAGGTTTCTGACCAGATGCCTATTCGCCGCGACCGAAAAACGCTCAGTGACCGCTCGCAAACCAGCCAACGAAGAACGCTCCCACTCATCCGCAACCTCGTAGAGCCGCACAATCGCCGCAGCAAACGCCTCAGGCTCTGCGGCCACAAGAATGCCCTGGCCGTCATCCAACTCAAGCCCCTCGGCTGCCGTCGGAGTCACGACGCAGGGCACTCCGTACCCAAGACTCGTCACCACTTTGCCTTTAAGGCCAGCCCCGTAAAGCAGCGGCGCGACCGTTATCCGCACCCGAGCGAAGAGCGGCTCGATGTCCTCGACATAACCCAAAACCTCCACGCCGTTCCCCTCGAGTCCGAGAACCTCCGGAGTCGGATAGCTCCCCACAATCGAAAGCTCGATATCGGGCAATCGACGATGCACGATGGGCCAGACGCGCTCGCAGAACCACAGGATGCCATCCGCGTTTGGCGGATGCCGAAAGCCGCCAATAAATAGAATGCCTCGTCGCCCGTCGTAGCCCGCGCCGCGTCCGGGGATCTCGCGAAGCAGCGGGATGACACGCAGACGGGCCGCCGGCACCTCCTTGGCGACCAACTCGCGCTCGATCGGACTGATGACGATAGTCGTGTCGGCCCCGCGAACAACCTCGAGCTCCTGGTGTTTCATGCGGCGGACCACGGACTCGCTGGGAGCTCCGGTTTGCGTCGACGTCCGACGCTCTTCACGCAGATAGTGCAGATCGACCGTATTGAAAATGACCTTGGCGTGCGGACACAGCGCGCGAACGCGCTTTAGGTACCTTGAACCTTGCGCCAAGCGCATGAGCATGACGACATCGAATTCTTCGCCGCGAGCGCGGAGTAACTTCTCGACGGAATGCGAAAAAGGCAAATAGAGACACTCGACCCCCATATCCTGTAGATCATGGGTATAGGGTCCGGCATACAAGAGATCCGCCGGTATGAAGGTGACACGATAGTCGAGCGAGTCGAGGACCCGCAGATAATTAAGCAGATCGATCGAGCCCGAATCTCGGTCAGGCGTCGGAGTGCAGGCATCGATGATCAGCATTCGCGCCGCGGGGCGGCGATCGGCCTCGAGACGCTCGCTACGTGCGGCACTCCGGACGTGCGCCATGATCATCTCACGCCACTTTGCAGCAAAGTGATGATGATCCAGATCCTGACCTGCATTTGCTCTAACTGATACTTCGGAATCTGCGTGGCCCTCCGCGTGTTGAATGACCTGCGAGCGCGGCTGATAAATGACGCGATAGCCGCTCGCCCGCACGGCGAAACACAGATCCATTGCCGCAAAGTCGAGGCAGGTGTAACTCGGATCGAAACCGCCGACGTCTTCCATGAGCACGCGGCGAACCAGGATTGCAGCAAAGGAGAAGGCATCGGCATCGCGCATGAAACCGAGCTCTGGGGATCTGGAATCCTGCTGATGACCGTAGCGTCGAGTCCAACCGTCGTCACCGATGATACGGCCGGCTTCCTTTACGCGGCCATTCGGAAACAGGAGCTGACTCCCGACGAGCCCGGCCTCGGGGATTCGCGATGCGCTCGCCATCGACGCGTCCAACCACCCGTCGAGAACCCGGGTGTCTTGACTTAGAAAAAACATCAGATCACCGTGAGCCAGCGCGGCGCCCCGATTCGCGGCAGCCACAACGCCGAGATCGTGGGTCATCCGCAGATACCGAATGTCACTGCGCTCGGCTAAGGACGAGTCGACGTCGTTGCCTGGACGAACGTCGATCACGATGACCTCGATCGGAACGGCGGGCGGATGCGTTGCAATGGAATCGAGGCATGCAATGGGGTTACTGAGTCGCTGAAAGACCGGAACGATCACGGATACCACCGGGATATCCGATACCTCGGAGGCAATTCGCAAACGTACGGGACACGTACGACCGAAAGAGGTAGGTATACCCTCAATAGTGTTCTTCACACCGACGTCCATCCACTGCCGCTGCTCGACCCAATCGCGGTACGCGGAAGTGCCGCTGAACCATGGCCCGAGGGCGCGAAATGCAATGGATTTGGCGGCGAACCTGAGCCTCCCGCTCAGCGGCAGCCGATGCCAGAGGGTCTGCAGCACCCGATCGATCCCGAAGAGACGAGGCTTCATCTTGATTCTCTGCGAGATGCGCCGGTGCCGATCACGCTCGCGGCAATCCAAACAACATCCTGCGGATTCCCTCGGTCAGCGCGACCTGCGGACTCCACCCGAGCCGCTCGCGCGCAAGAGTAATATCGAGCACATTGCGGCTGGGCAACCAGACGGCATTCGGGTGCGCCTCCACGACACGCTCGATGGGCTTACCCCACGCCGCTTCGATCAAGTCGATGACCTCCCGAACACTGACGCCGAGACCATCGCCAATATTGAAGGTGCTGCAAGCCGTATCGAGCGAGAGCGCGCGGTAAACGGCATCGCTGATGTCGTCGATATGAACGTAATCCCTCACGTTCTCGGGGTTCCCGATCATGCGCACCGGCAGTCCCTCCAGCACGCGCGAGACGGCAGTGCCGATCAAGCCCTGCAATCGGGCGGGCGGCAAGGGAATCCCGTAAGCGTTGGCAATTCGCAGATTCACCACGGATAATTGCGAATGCTCCGACGCAAGCCTCAGATAGTGCTCGACTGTCAGCTTGAGCAGACCGTAAGAGTTGGCCGGCTCGCAGCGGTCGTCCTCCCTGAAAGGGCGCTCCTGGCCTCTGCCGTAGACGGCTCCGCCGCTGGACGGAAAAACGAACCTCGGACAGGTTCCGGCGATACGGATCGCGGCGATCAGATTCAGAGCGGGAACCAGGTTCGAATGAACCTCGCTGGCAAGATCGCCGTCGGAGGTCAGAGGTACCGCTGGCTGGGCGAGATGCACGATCGCATCCTGACCCTCCACAAGTTGCACGCATTCCTCCAGGCGTGTCAGGTCGGCCTGGACCCATCGGACCTGATCCTCTCCGTGAACCGGCTCGCGACTTGTAGCCGTCACCTCGATTTCGCGGCGCCGCTCGAGATCCTCGATGAGCCCGCGACCGATCAAGCCGCGCGCTCCTGTGACAAGGACCTTCACCGAGCGCGCTCTAGAGCCAGTTCAATCGCAGCGACCATGTTCGAGAACTCATGCTGCCCCGCGCGTGCCGCACCGCCTTCGGCAATCCTTGCCCGCGTCTCAGGTTCCGCGACGAGGCGCCGAACGCATTCGGCGAGTGCCGCAGCGTCGCCGCGCGGAAACTGCAATCCGGTTTGGCTGTCGGCGACAATTTCGATATTACCGCCTGCATCGGATGCGACCGTCGGTATGCCGGCATGAAGGCCTGAGATCAGGGTGAGCGAAAAAGGCTCGTACAGTGACGGAAAGAGGTAGATATCGTGCGCATCGAAAAGGGCCGACAGATCCGCAGCCGGAACGGGCGGGAGAAACTCGATCGCATCACGGCAACCTCCGTCTTCAGCCAACTCGCACAGCCGCTTGAGATAAGCATCATCCTGGCTGTCGCCGATAATACTGAGGCGGACCTCGAGATTCGGCAGGGCTGCTCGAATCGCCGGCAAGGCTTCGACAGCCGTATGCACCCCCTTGATCTCGACGACTCGCCCCGCGACCAATAGCCGCAACTGACCGGCCTGCCGCAGCCGATCACGTGCTCGAGCAACTCCCCCATGCGGGTGGAGGTGAACGCCATGATAGACGATGTCGCTGCCCTCGAACCCGAACCCAGCTTCCCGATAGAGCCGTTGCATAAAGCGGCTGGCAAAGATGGCATGCCCGGGCAAACGGAACGGGATTCGACCGAACGCGATGCGGAGCCGTTCAAGCAGCGCCGGAGACCCGTGCTGCGAATCTTTACCGAACACGCGATCCCGCATGTACTCTTCGATGAATTTCGGATTGAGAAACGCAATCAACCAGTTGTCGGTCAGAAGATACACTGGAACGATCCCGCTGGCCTTAATGGCATCAAGCAACGACGGATCGAAAAAATAGAGGTTCCACACGAAGATTCGTTCCGGACGAAATTCGGAGACGACCCGATGGAACTCCGCGACGTTCTGTGCCGACCACTCTGCACGTTGTTCAGCGGTGCAGGAAAACGGCCGATAGATATTTCGATCGTCCGCAAACAACTTGAGCGAGCGGTCGATCTGCTGCCCCGGGTACTCGGCCGTTTCTTCGCCGTAATTGCTCGTAAGTATACGAACCTCATGTCCACGCGCCACGAGCGCCTCCGCTATTTCGTAGCAAAGGCGCTCGTAACCGCCCACGACGTTCGGCGGATAGAGGTTACTGACGAAAAGGAGCTTCATCTGGAGGTGCCCCTGAAGAAGCGAGCAAAGTCATCGTGGCCGTACAAAGCGTTGCACGTTTGTTTCTCCCCCGGAAGCGATGAGAGAAATGCCATGGCAGGGATCAGCATTCGGGTCAGACCGTGTTTATCGCAGATCTCGGTGAGCTTTGCATACCAACTCCAATCAATCTTGCGACGCTGCATTAGACGCCAGACATAGGCAGCAGTCACCATCGCCCATTCCGCTTTCATGCTCAGCACATCCTCCGAAATCGTATTGGCATCGTGCCTTCGATAACGCAGCAATGGTGCGTCGTGAAGCTTCAACTCACCATCGTTTACCAACAAACTCAAAAACAGGTCGAGATCGTGCGCGTAGCGAAGGTTCGAAAATCCGCCGACATCCATTATCGCCGCCCGACGCGCAAACAGATTGGATGTCGTCATAATGAAATTACCGTTGATCAGGGCCAACGGAAGATCATGGCAAACATCGAAGAAACCTCGCGCTTCTCGATACCAGGCATCTGTAACGGAAGCACCGGTGCCATCGAAGAACTCGATAGCGGTTGCCACTGCGGCAGCGTCCCCGATCGCGTCGCTGCACTGGCGCAAACGATCAGGATGCCAAGCGTCGTCGGAATTCAGAATCGCGATGTATTCGCCGCGTGCGCGAGCGATTCCTGCGTTGAGGGCCGAGTGCGCACCTTGGTTGGGCTGAGACCATACCAAGATGGAATCCGGATACCTGCGTGCCATCGCTTCCGCCAAACTCGCGGAGTCATCGGTCGATCCGTCGTCGACAACAATGATCTCAAGGGCTGGTCTGGTTTGAGCCAAGGCCGATTCCAGCGCCTCTTCAATATAACGCCTGTGATTGTAGAGCGGGATAACAACGGAAACAGCATCGGGGATACAGTTCATGATAATCCGAGAAGTGGCTTTCGAGCGAGCAAGAGCATCTGCTCACCGCCAAGATAACCAAATTCACGACTCCAAAAGAGCCGTGCAGAAGCGTCGGTGAATCCGATGGCACGAAGATCGTCGAGCAGATTCCAACCGAAATGGTAGAAACACAGACAGCCGGCGTCGCTGAGTGGATCACCATGATACTCAGGCTCCATCAGGTGCTCGATCTCTCCGCTGCCCTTGATTCTTGCGCGAACGACATGGCCATCCTGATGTGTCGCGAAGGGGACACTGAAAAATAACCATCCGCCGGGCTTGAGCACGCGAAACAACTCGCTCAGGGCCGCTTGATAGTCCGGTACATGCTCCAGCACATCGAACGACAGGATGTGGTGAACCGACTCGTTGCCAAGGGTCAGGCGCGTGACATCTTCATTGCGAATACCACGCGAATCGGCTTCGCCGAGCGGGAGGGAGTTTCCGAGATGCTCGCTTCCGATAACGTTTTGGTAGTGACCGTCGAACCATGCGAAGAGGGGCGTCGTTTGTTCCGTCAGGTAGAGAATATCGTCATGTGCCGGCCTGCAAAGGTCGCCAAAGAGGTGGATTGCCGCTCTCATTCGGTTATTCAGTTGACAGCTTGGGCAAACCAAGCGCTCTCGCCAATTGACAAACCGATTGCCGGCACCGTCGGAGTGGCAATAGCTGTAATCACAAGCAAGATCCACATCCTGATCACAGACGATGCAATTTCCGCGCACCGTGAATACCTCGGCGGTGTAGCCAAGCGCCAACTCGATCGCCTCCCTCCTTCGCATCTCGCCTTGAATCCGATCTCTGTACTCTCGGTAGGCATGACCCGAAGTCACCTCGGCGCATTCAAGTCCTTGAGACGGAGGCACCTGCTCAAGCAGTCCGGCGAAGATGCGGCGACCCGCGGAATAGCTGTAGCGCTCCTCGAAGAAGGCCAGGCTGGCCGCCGACAATTTGGTCCACAGCGCTTCGTCTTCGTAGAGACGAACCACTCCGTCGGCAAACTCTCGATCGTTTACAGCAACGAGGATTTCCTCGCCGTGGGAGAGTCCGGATCCCTCGGCAGCCATCGGCGTCGCCACCACCGGCAGGCCGTAGCCAAGGCTTCGCCCGACCTTGCCTTTAAGCCCCGCACCGAAACGAAGTGGCGCCACCGACAGGCGGCAGTGATTGAAGTACCCCGACACGTCCGGTACGAAGCCGTGGACCAGCACATCATCCCCGGCAAGGTCAAGCACGGCCGGCGTTGGATTCGAGCCGACAACGTGCAGTCTTGCGCCGGGTATTCGCGCCTTTACCTGCGGCCAAATGCTGGTCACGAACCAAGAGACTGCGTCGACGTTGGGTAGATGACGAAAGCCCCCTATGAACAGCACATCGCGACGCTCCTCGAACGGCGTCGGAGAGCGATCCGATATCTCCATGATCAGGGGAACCTGGTACGTGCGGACGTCGGGTAACTCGCGCGCGATCAAATCCTGCTCGGTCGCACTGATCAGAATCGTGATATCGGCCTTGCGCATGACACCGAGCTCCCGCTCGCGGACCGCCATGGCAGTCTCTAGATCGGTGCCGTTGCCGCTGTGCTCGGCCTGACGCTGCTCGCGCAGGAAGTGCAGATCGACCGTATTGAAGATGATTCTGGCGCGCGGACAGGTCCGAAGGACAAGGTCAATGTAGCTCGCCGCCGTCGGCTCCCTGGAGATCATGACGTAGCGATATCGGCCGCCGTGCGTTCGCAGGTGATCTTCGAGCGAGGTGATCCAGGGTCGATGCCAACATTCGACCCCGATTCGCTCGAGATCACCAGTGTAGTGCCCCTCGCGCTTCAAGGTGAGCGACGGCAAGAAGCTCGGTTGATATCCCAGCTCATGCAGGATCTTCAGCTGACTATAAGCATCGACCGAGCCTGAATCCTGGTCGGGGGTCGGCGTGACCAGATCAATGACGAGAAAAGGGATCCGTTTGCGAGTCTGCGGCGGATCCGCCGCCCATATGTCGCTTAAGCTGACGGCATCGGCTGCCTCCGAGAGCGGGCGGGGCTCTAGGGCGGCGGTCATGCGAGCCAACGGCTGGCAGACGATGGCTCGCTCCTGGTCTCGGGCTACGATAGTGGATAGCTCCAATAGAGCACAGGGTCCGCCACACAACTCGGGCCAGCGAATACCTTTTAGCAAGGCTCGGTCAAGCAACAGAACAGAGCCCCCGACAACCTCAGTGCGGAACCCATATTCGACGTGTCCAGATGGTTCACCGGCGCCGCGTTGCCTCAGAACTCCATTTTCGTTGCTGACACAGCCGGCCTCGTAAATAGTATCGTCTGCGTTGAGCAGCATCGGAACGACACCTGCCAGAGCCGGATCCATGGCCGTGCGGAGAAGCTCGCCGACGCTTCCAGGGGCGGGCCGCCAGTAAGACGGTAAGAAGAGAATCCGGTCCGCTCGAGCGATTTCGGTCCCGGATTGCCAGACTTGGCGAAGGCCGGCTCGCGGCGGAAGCGGCATACGACGTGCTCCTTGAACCTGTAGTTCCAGATACGGTCGGATCCATCGTCGCCCTCGATCGGCCACAATCAGATCGATGCGGAGATCGGAGTCGGATTGACGCAACGCGACCAGCGTCGAGACCAAGGTGTCGGGTTCGGCATCGGTCACTACCACGCTGAGCTGCGGCTCGTCGCTCGCGAAATCCAACTCCAGGGCGCGAAGCCGACGATGCTCGGCTTGCCCCTCGGACCAGGCTCGCCAAACATTCGTACTACTCAAGAGCGGAGCGAACGCCCGAAAGAAGACGCTTTTGATCAAGATGCGCTGTCGAATCGTGATCGGCAGCCGGCGCCATCCGGCCTGTAAGTTGCGATCGAAAACCACCCGAGCAGCCCTGACGCGCAAGACCAACGCCCGAATAGGGGCCGTGACCCCCCAGGAGGTTGATTTATAGACCTCGGCGAGCTGAGCCTCCGTCTCGGCGAGCTGAGCCTCCGTGGTCGCCGCTTGAGCGGAAACGTGGCCGATTTCCCCATTCAACCCTGCGTTTTCCTCCCGCATTCGATGGACCTCCCCCTCCAACTCCAGAACCTGCTCGCGCCGAAGCGCAACTTCGGCTACAAGATCTTCGTGATCTTGTTCGATACGCTGCAGTTCGTTAACCAAGCTCGCGACATTCTGCTGGGAGAGCATCCACTGCCGTCTAGCTTCGACGAGCTCTTCTCTAGTGACGACCAAGTCAGCCGTGCTTCGCTCAAGTTCTACGGCTATACGCCTTAGCTCATCCTGCGCCCTCTCCCAATGATTGCGCGCCTGCACTAACTCTCGGGTCGTAGATTCCGCCGAGCGATAGGAAGCAGCAAGCTCTTCGTCCAGCGTCGTCGCCCAGTCACCGCGCCGGAACGCTTCGGACTCCCAATGCGCGACCTTCGCACGCAGATCTTTGAAGTCTTCGGCCATCTGCAAGCGATCGCTATCCAACTGGCGCAGACGATCCGCAAAGTCCACAAGCTCGTCATCGCTCCAGCGTGTCTGCCATTTGCGCAAGACAGTAGCGGTGACTTGCCTCGCTTCGATCTTGTCGAACCGAACCCCCCACCCTGACCCATGATGGATACGATAAGCCGCAGAAAGTCGATCAGTATGCCGGAATGAGCCGAAACGGGCGACTTGCAGCCAGAAATCCCAGTCCTCGAAAATATCGAGGGTCTCGTCGAAACGGCAACCCAGCTCCACCGCGCGCCGAGAGAACAGAACGGAATGAATCGGCAAGTAGTTGCCGGCGCGAAGTAGAATCGGATCCCATGCGTGATCGTATCGTTGAACCAGAACCTCGCGGTTGTTGTCGACGCATCGAACCGACGCATAGGCAGCGACATCATCGAGAGTCAACGCATCCCACACCGATGCAATGTGATCCGGATCCAACCAGTCGTCGTCGTCGAGAAACTGTAACCACTCTCCACGAGCCGCCAGAAGCAGATGATTCGCGACCACGGATCGCTGCAGGGGTTTCTCGCTATCCAAAAATTTGAGCGGAAAGCGCCCGCATAACTCCGAGAGTGGGCGGTGCCCAACACCACGGGCATTCGCAACGATGACCTCAATATTCGGGTAGGTTTGCAGAGCAATTGAATCAAGCGCCTCCATGATAGTATCTCGATCCATCGAGCGCATGAGCACCGACACCAGCGGCGAGTTATCCGGGGCGATCCCGAGGCTCATGCGATGACGGTTACGGTGCTCGGATGCATAGATGTCAAGGTAATCCTTCGCGATATAAGACGCGTCGAGTACCCGTTGTGCCTCGGCGTGGATCGCATGCGGTAGGGGCGTTTCGGCGTGCACACGATTCACCGAACCCACGTCCTCCGAAGTGTACGAAACTCGGGAAAGCTCCGAAAAACATGCCATCGCACGCTGCTTGTTCTGCTTCACCGCAGTGATGTCCACCATCCGATCGGGACGTTCGATTACAACATCGACCTCATACATGACGAGCCTCCCGCGACCCGAGCGCCGGATGGCTTCGACCGCAGCCATACCGAACTCCCGCCGAGCAGGATCCGACTCCTCCACCGATGGCGCATAGAGCACATCGGCACCGAAACGATGCAGCGCCGCCACGATTCGGCCGACCAGGGTTTCGCCGTAGAGCACAGCGTCGCGCGAAAGATCCCAGGTTTCGAGAACCTCGCAGCCCAAGACCGCGGCGGCCTGTTCGCCCGCGCGCTTTCGGGCAGCGGATTCGTCGCGGCAGGATCTTGGATCCGAGCTGCTGCAAAATGCAACAATGATACCGATCGGCGTCCCGCACGCAGCGTGACGGAGGATGGCTCCTCCGCAAGCAAACGCCACGTCAGCCGGATCGTTCGTCAACACCAAGATCCGAGAGGCATCGAGGCAATCCTTGTTTCCGTCGTGAATAACCTGGTTTTGAGACACGAAATCCTCGATACCTGAGCCAAGAGCGGGCGGTGACCAAAGCGGCGGCCCTCTTCCTTCGGGCCGCTAGCCGATATGATATACGACTCTAGGCTGCTCCACTTCCTCGCGCCTACTTCCTCGCGCGTTCCGGTCTGGTGCCTCTCCGTTCTCGATAAGCCTTTTCCGACGCCTAAGCCGCTTTTTGCCCCGCAGGATCATACCTAGCCGAGCCGAAGCAACCCCGCGACAGATGTAGCAGAGGACGCTCCACCCATCGATAGGCCATTAGGCCGACGCCGAGGCTCAGCGTGAAGACGATGCCTGCCACCAAAGCCGCGGGCAAGACGCTAAGCGTAGCCAGGCGTCCGTAGAGCAGATCGAACAGTAGGAAATGCGAAAGATAGATGGAATAGGAGGCGTTGCCGATGACGACCACCCATGCCGGAACCCGAAGCCCCTGCTGCCGTTCCAATTCGACGCATCCGTAAAGCAAAAGAGCAGAAGGGAAACCGAAGAGCAGGACTCGATACCAACTATTGTCGTCCAAGTTTACACCGCTGCGGATATAGATGACGAAGCTGCCGACAAGAAGGCATGATCCCAGTATGAAGATAAAGCGTGGGTGAAGACTGCGGCGATACAGATAAATCCCGGCTACCACCGCGCCGAAAAGAAACTCGAACGCAAGCGGATGCATAGTGAGAAACAGACTCTTGTGGCAGAGTACGTCCGGAGCATCGTAGCAAAACTGCTGTCCGATCAACATATATCCGGCCCAGACGAGAAGCAGCAGGATACGCCGACGGGCAGGCACTAAAATGACGAGTGAGAAGATCAGATAAAAATAGAGTTCATACTTTAGAGTCCAGGAGACCGGCACCAACTGCGGCGTCCACGTCGGGATCAGAAAGAAGGATTCGACAAGATGGGTGACCTGTCCCGCCTCGAATCTCAGCCATGCCGGCGCCGATAGATAAAAGGCGAGTGTCAACAGAAACCAGAACCAATAGGTTGGATAGATCCGCGCCCACCGATGGTAAAGAAAGCGTCCTGCGGCGCCCCTTGTAGCGGGATAAGCATGGCCGATCAGCACCATGATAAAGCCACTGATCACGAAGAAGAGATCGACGCCCGAGTGACCGATATCGGCCCAGCCCGGCAGAACGGCGTCAGCACGATAGACGCGCTCCAGGTCACGCAGATGCAGGAACATGACCAATAGAACCGCCAAGGCTCGCAGGCCCTGTACGTTGACGACCCGAGTCGGGTCATCCCGGCTATCCGGTATCGCTCGTTCACACACGTATTGGCTCAAGAGGAGTGATTGGTCCCTTAGCGGCGTGCCGAATACCTACTGCGCTCAGGCTTTGCCTGCAGATCGAGGATGCCGACGGCGCAGCATGTCCAGGAAGGCGTTTTGATAGCCTTCCGCCATTCGCGCAAGGGAAAGATCTTCGGCTCGCTCCATCCCCAGCGTACTCAGGCGTTCGCGACGCCCCGGGTCGGCAAGTAGACCCGCTATCCCGCTTGATAAAGCACCGGCATCGCTCGGTGCAACCAAGACGCCGAAACGGCCGGCACCGAGCACCTCGCGCGGCCCGGACGGGCAGTCCGTCGCCAGCACTGGAGTACCGCAGGCCATCGCCTCGAGCATCGTGTATCCAAATCCCTCGAACTGACAGGTGTGGACATAGATATCCGCCTTCCGCATATAGGGGAAAACGTTCTCGCGATGGCCGACAAACGCCACTCGATCGCCGAGATCCCAGTCCCGAATCCGCTGCTCGAGAATCGAGCGCTCAGGGCCGTCTCCGACGACCGCAAGTGTACAGGGGTGGGTGGGCTGCAAACGGCGAAATGCCTCGATCAGGAGATCGACGTCTTTCTCCCTAGAGAGCCTTGCCGCGACGCAGAGCATCGGCAGGTCCGGCGGAAGATGCTCCAATCCCACCACTGGCTCACGCGAGGCAACCTGTACCTCAACACCATCGATTCCGTTGGGGATCACAAGAGTTCGAGCTCGCGGACCTAAAAAGTGCCGACAGGTATCATCGGCCGTACCCTGCGATGGAACCAGAATGCGGTCGGCCGCGCGCGCGGCTAGGCCGATCACGAGGCGTAAGAACAGGAGCCGACCAAAGCCGCGCTCGTAGCGGCGGATGTACTCGGATATCGGACCGCGGAAACTCGCGGCCGTCCGAGGCCGATGATGCGCGCGCCTTGCGCCCAAGGCGATGACGGCACCGGAGTAGTGCATCATGCCGAGCGCTATGTCGGGGCGCACCTCGTCAATTAACATCGTGCCGGCCTCAATATCCGGCTTAAAGCTCTCCCGGGACCCGAACCAACCGTGCCGAATCAAAGGTGCGGTATCGACAAAGTCGTCGTAGACTTCCGGCATGAAGGCGCGCAGGGCCGCCGGCGCCGCCAGCGTGATATGGGTCACGATGCTGCGATTCAGATGGCTCAGAAGGTTAAGCGTCGTGCGCTCGGCACCGCCGAAGACGGTCGCTTGGTGCAGGATCAAAAGACGCATGTCTTGGTCTCGTTGAAGAACTCGAAGACTTGAGGGCGAGTTGCTGTGAAGAGACAAACAAAAGCACGAGCAGGCGGGAGATCACCCTGAGAGCCATCGCCCCAGCAGCGAGCCCTTCGATCTGTTGAAGCCTTAGCCGAAGCCCTAAGAACGATGCCGCGACTGCGGACGCCCAGAGTGGGCGCCGACAGTCGTCGGATCGGAGTTGATTGACCCTCAATACTCCGTGAACTTCAACTCTTGGGCCTCGCTCCGAAACTCACGGTACCAGCCATCGTCCACCCAAAGCCACACCTCGTCGACGGTGATTTCCTCCTCAGGCCGCGAGATCATCTCGCCGGTTTGAGCACGGAATGGCGGAATAGATGCACGAATAGTGGTCTTGACCTCGGCTTTTGGGCCATCGATCTTCACCTCGGCGACGTTGAAGCTTGAGTAGAGGATCTTTCCCATATTGCGTTCGTAGCTCAGCCAACTGTTGCGGGCACGGAAGAACGGATCCTGCATGGAGTAGGTGACTTCGAAGTTTTTGTCCACCAAAGCCTGCCAGAATCCGTTAATACGTGCACGCAATCCCGCCTCTGAGCGGACATCGGCCTCAGGGGCAGCTCCGGCACTATCCGGCTCGGCAGGCTCCCCTTTCTTATCTGCTGTTGCCAACGAAGCGAACTCATCCGCGGTGAAACCTAGCTGCACCAGGTGCTTGGAAGCTAACGCATCGTCCAATGCCTGCTCCGCGATCACATTGAAACGATCACCCTGATGATAGGCTGTGTTGCGCTTCGACGTCAGCCGCAAATTTGTCCCAGGACTGAATGGCAAACGCACATTGTCGACTTTCCAAGTCTCGCCGTAATCCGTAGACAAACTGGCATAAAGCCGAGAGCGAATCTCCCGCCAATCCTCCCAAACCACAAAGACTTGACCCGGTTTGTCACCGAAGGCGACCGAAGGATTCCGCGCCCGATACTCGTCCAGCGCACCCGGTGGACGGAGGGGTTGGACTGCGCTCCATGTGGTGCCCCGATCCGCAGATCGGAGGATATACACATTATGCTTCTTATCGTCTTCATCCGCGCGGGTGCGCGCCGTCACCGAAATGAGGATATGCCCTGAAGCATCGGCAACGGCCTCAAGGCTTCCCAGGTCAAAACCACGCAAGTCTTCGAATGCAAATGCAGTCCATGTCTTGCCTTCATCATCGGATCGGGCCCCTTCGAGTAAGAAATCGGTGCGATCCTCGCCGTACTGGGAGAGCCAGACGACAATCCATCGATTGCCACTGCGAAACGCCTGAAAGATTGGCGTGATGCCCGGAACCTCTGCAATCGTTACGGTATCCCCGAAGACATCGGCACCATCTGCCCGAAAACGCGACACGATCCGCTGAGGGGTGTCGGCCGCCAACCAGCTAAAGACCATCACGCCGCCGCGCTCATCTGTCGCCCACACCGGGTATACACCGGGCAGTACGCGCTCGACCGGCGAAGAAGTCCCATTGCTCGGATCGACCTGGCGATAAAAAAGGTGATAACGGTCGGAGCTACCTTCGATGGGCTGCTCGCCGTACCAAAGCACGTTTAGCCGGTCCCCGGCCATTGCAGCGTGAAACCGCACTAGGGGCTGACTCTCTCCGGCCAGCTCAAGCGGCACCTGATCGAGCCGTGCGGTATTGGCGAAGTAAAGGCCCTTTTGCGGCACCTTATCGCGCCACAGCAAGGCGGCCCCATCCTCCATAACCGCCATCGCTAACCCGGACGGCGCCTGCTCGCGCCCCTCCGGAACAACCGGCTGCTCTTCACCGTTCGGCTGGCGCACCCTGAGTATCCGCGATTCATCGTAGTAAGCGAGCCAAAGCCGGCCTTCGGCGTCCAGCCGATAATCCCAATCGCCCGACGCCTTCATCGGGACCTTGGTCAAAGGTTCGGGCACCGTCGCCGCACCGACCGTAAGGGTCATTGCGGCCAGGGCTGCGGCAAGCCCGGCGCGACTCGACCGCGTCCGCCGGCCTGCTCGGACATCAATCGTCATCAGGAAGCCCTCGCAATGCGTTGAAAAAGCAACTTCGAAAATTCAGTGCTGACTGAATCTCAACGAAAAAGAAAAGCCGCCCAAGGGCGGCTTCATCTGCACCCCGAGAGGGGTGCAGAGCATCATGAATCAAATCGATTAGGGACGGATCATGATGGCATTGTTGAAGACACCGATCATAGGATCGTCGTCGAAGACATCGACGCCGTATTCCAGCTTGATAACCACTGCGGCCGGCTCGGTGCCGGGGCGATAGTTGCGGAGGTAGCCCCAGCCGCCATCCGGAACTTCTTCGAGCGCGCCGTCGGTCAAGAGGGTATCCGCGTCGACGCGGCCGACACAGGTGACGGTACGTGGCACGGTACCGGAGACGATCGACTCGTCGCGATCAAACAGCACATAGCTGGTGCCCCCGAAGGAGTCGCCGAGCTGTACGGTGGCGAAGTAGTTGCCCAGAGTCATATCGGGGCCCACCGGGGTGACCATGAAGGCAGTCGCGAGCTGATCAAAGGGCATGATCGCGACCTGAGCCGGACTGCGGGAGGCCGAGTAGAGGTAGTCGAACTCAGGTGCTCCAACCGACTCTCCTGTCTGCGAATAGGCCTCGTACCCCCAAGCCGCGCCGTTGGCGAACTCGAACACGAATGCCTCGCCGGTAACGCTTGCCGCGCCGACTGAATTCGCGTTGTCAACAAGCAGGTATCCACGCATCGGGCTACGGTTCTCGCCGAGCGCGAAGCTCTGATTCGGCGCCATCCAGTTATTGTAAAAGCTGGGATCGTTGAAGAGGACGCCGAGGGTATCGCCGCCGAAGACTCCGCCCAAGTCGATGGTCTGGATGTCGTTGACGGAGGTCGAGCGGTAGACGTTGACCTCGTCGCATGCACCAGCCAGCGAAGACGGGTTTTTGTAGAAGAGCCGATAGTGCAGGCTAGCAGGCGTCCCAGTCACGACACCGCCGAACTGGTTGTAGTTCACGTCAGAGGTGTTGATGACACTGACGATCGTCGTGACCGTGGGACTTACCACCACATGGGGGAAGAAGACGCTGTCGGCACTGGCGGTCTGGATCGAGGCCATGCTCGCGACCGAGGCACCGAGAGCGATCGCGATCGCAGACGAGAGTTGTTTCTTTGCAAACATTGATGGAGTTCTCCTGTTGTTCACACGTTGGAACGGCTTTGCTGTGAGTTGCCCGAACTTTAAGAAATTGACCACCCGCGGAAAATCGAGGTCGTGGCACGTTAGCTGCTTTAACTTAACGATGCCATCAATCACCCGCATGCTAGCGGCTCAACACGGAGTCTACACTGCGAATTGTTGTTGTCAACCTACAGACCGCACTTGATTGCGATTCGGACCACCGACAATCGGCACCGAGAAACCCTCTCAGACCCTTGCGCCTACAGGACACGACCGAGTGCGCACCCCACTTGTTGCTATTCGGCAACAGGTGGCCAAAACGCAAATTCCGCCTGACCCACCTGAGATGCTGACACCCCTCTGCCGCAATCCCCGAAGGATATCTCATCTTGTCTCAGACCTGTATCCGCGATCCACCGCAGCAAACCCACCCATATGCCCACCGCACTCCGGTCAGCCCGTCTCGAAGGCCAGAAGCTCCGGGCGAAGGCCTTCCGCATGCCGCGCCCACATGCGCCCGTAAAGGTCCTCCAGCGAGTTGGTAAAACGCGCGGGATCGAACAAAGCCGCGACGGCTCGGGCAGCACTTAGGCGCATCCGGAACCCAGCGAGGATCTCCGGGGACCGGGCCAGACGAAGGGCGAGCGCCCGGTATTCGCCCGGGTCGGCAGTAATCAACTCCTTGACGCCTGCAGCCGAGAGAACGCTTGCCGCCACACGAGAGGGAAAGGTACCGCCCATGCAGGTTAGAACGGGTACCCCGGCCCAAAGAGCATCCGATGCCGTAGTGTGTGCGTTGTAGGGCCAGGTGTCCAAAAAGAGGTCCGCAAGGGCAACTCGGGCCATGTGCTCCGCTTGCGGCATTTTCCCTGCAAAGATCAGACGCTCGACGGACAAGCCTCGTGCCGCGACCTCCCGCGACAGATTTGCGCGCACGTCATCGTCGTCGGCGTAGAGCCACAGGACCGAGTTCGGCACATCACGGAGAAGCCCGCACCAAACGCCGAACACCTCGGGGTTAAGCTTGAACGGATTGTTGAAGCAACAGAAAACGAAACAATCGTCCGGCAGGCATGCCTCAGATCGGCTCACCGCAGGCGCGACCTTGCGACGCGGATCGGTCGGCTGGTACGAGTCCGGCAGATACGCCAACGCCTCCTCGTAGCATAACGCCTCCTCGGGCGGAACCACCACCGGGTCGACGATCAAGTAATCGACAAAGGGCACACCCATACTGCCCGGAAACCCGAGCCAGTTGACTTGAATCGGCGCCGGGCGCAACGCCAGTATCTCCGGCCGAGCGTCTCGCGTGTACCCCTTCAAGTCGACAAGGATGTCGATACCGTCCGCGGCAATCCGGCGTGCAGCGTCGAGATGACCGAGATTGCGGATGTCCTCGAAATGCTCGAAGGCGGCCATGAGGCGAAGACGCATTGCGCTTCGGTCGGCCGGACCGATGGAGTAGGCGAAGACTTCGAAACGATCTCGATCGTGCATCTCGAACACCGATGCCGTCAGGTATGCGGTCGCATGCTCGTGAAAGTCGCCCGAGAGATAGCCAATGCGCAAACGCCGGCCCCCGAGATCACGACCGGCCGTTGCTGAAGACAACGGTCCACGTTCCATCCATGACCGGAACCGCTCGCCATAGGCTCGGGCCACGGCGAGCAGATCGGCTGGGGCGAGACCCGGCAACGACAACGACTCGAAAGAACCAACCGCATCGGGGTCGGAGCCTCGTAAACGCTGCACCAAAGCCGGCACCCGATCCTCCCAACCGCGCCAATCGCAGAGTTGGCGCTGATTCTTCAGCATGGCTCCAGACCATTGGCGGGGACGCTCGCCAAAGCGCGCCCGGCTGCGCTCCAGCACATCCATCGCCTCGCGGCGTCGCCCGATCTCATGGAGCATCTCGGCAACGAGCAAGTAATGGACGGGCGTCTCGCCCCCGGCGGCAATCGACGCCATCGCCGCCTCCAGCGCGGCGGCATTATCGCCTTGACGCATCCGCAGCGCACACAAGGCAGCCAGCACCTCGTGGGACGTGGTATCGCCGGCGCGCTGAACCTGCATGATCAGATGCTCGGCACCCTCGAGATCCCGCTCCGCCAGAAGAACAAGCGCACGCGACAACTCTGCCCGCGAATGCCCGGGCTGGACACTCAGCAAGGCTTCGTACTGCTCGCGGGCCCGGTCGAGCTGTCCAGTCAGGCGATAAAGGTTGCCGAGATTCAGGCGAACCTCGTGCAGCTCCGGGTGATGCGCAAGAAGATCCGAGTAGAGTGACTCCGCCTCGGCATAAAACCCCTGCTCACGCAGGACATTGCCCAAATTGACACGCGCATCGACATAGTCCGGAGCAAGGGCTAGCGCCTTCCGGTACGCATCCTCCGCGCCTGAGAAACGGCCTTGTTCACGCAAGCAATTACCCAAATTGAAGTGCGGCATTGGGTTATTCGGCGCGAGTCGCGCAGCGTCGGCATAGCAGACTTGGGCATCGGCGTACCGGCGGCGTGCCATCAAGACATTACCCAGGTTGTTGTAGGCATGCATGTAACCGGGCGCAGCGGCAACACATCGCCGGAGCAACACCTCTGCCTCGTCGAATCGTTGCTCGCCAGCAGCTAAAAGACCGAGGATCAGCAAGGCATCCGGTGCATCAGGATCACTCTCGAGGACCTTGCGCATCAGCCGTTCCGCCTCATGCCTTCGCCCGGCCTGGAAAGCGGCAATGCCTCCGCGCAGCGCGGCGGAGGGAGCGACGGTCGGCGTCGCGGGCTTTGATCTGCGCGCGCCATGACGACTCACGATACCCCCTCCGCGATCGGGCGACTCGCGCTGCGCTGCTGGCCGAGCAGACCGCAAGGAACCCTTAGCAAGCCAGCGGGCGAGGCGCAACAACGAGATCGTACGCCTCGCACGCACGCCTCTAGGTCTTCAGCGAGACGCGGTTCGTCCAGCGGAAACCTGGCGTCGAGCCTTGAGCACCCGCAGATACGCAAGGCTGTCGGAGAAGGCATTGCATCGGCATGGGAGGCCGATTTGTCCAAGCAAACCCTATCCGGCTCACCTTTGCCCCGCACCTGGGTTACCCTATCGCCCATCACCAAACCCTCGCCGGACCTCGAAAACCATAGTGGATTGTACACTATAGGCACGTTTAGGAACGGGGATCGACCTGACTGAGATGGTCAAGCGAAGCAGAAAGGGCCTCGTATGCGGCCGAAACCGGACGTCGTGCTCGGCAATTAAGGCTGTGCATTCAATGGCTCGGTTGGCTTGCGCCGAGCTAGCGACCGCGACCTTGCGTGGTGCAAATGACGGGGTCGACGGGGAAATCGGAAACATCGGCTGGGATCGAGGACGGGCGTGATCACGGGAAAACACTCTGTCCAAGCAGTGCTCGCCGGACTCGGCGGGCTGCTCGTTCTGCTCGGCGGCCTTGTGCTCTACGAACAGATCACGGGGTCTCCAAGATGGCCGCCAATCGACTTGGCGGGCAACGAGTTCAGGCTAATGAATCGGTACGCGAAGACGTCCGAAGACGGCCTGGAGCCTCGCGATCCGGGGCAGGAGCACATCGTATTGGCGTCGCTACGCGGCGTGCCGGCGGAGCGTTACGGGCGCATCGGATTGGACATCAGTGGCCTCCTCGATCCCGAGCAATCCGTTACCTTGATCTGGAGTTCGACCGCACTGCCGGGAAAAGATCAGACGCGACCGTTGAGTGCCGCCGAGCGCAAGGCCGGTCTGGTTGATCTACGCGAGGATCAGGCATGGGTTGGAGGAATCCAGGCCCTCGGCCTTTCAATCGACGGTCCGTCGCACGAGACGCTAGCGGTAAAGCGCCTAACGCTGCGACCGGAGCCGCCGACCTGGCGCGAGACGCTGGAGTCAAGGTTTGCCCAGTGGCGGCAGCTCGGGCCTTGGCAAGACAGCTCGATCAATCTGTATCGCAGCAGCAGGGAATTTGCCGCCCCGTCCCCTGCAGCCACCGCCGCAATCTGGGTCACGCTGAGCGGCCTACTCTACCTGCTCATCTCACGCCGCTTTGCCATGCCTGCGTCGGCGAGCGCCTTGGCTGCGTTTGTGTTGCTCGGCTGGCTTGCTCTGGACGTACGTTGGCAACTCGAGCTCGGCGCGCGACTCGGTGCGACCTATGCACGTTTCGCGATTCTGGAGCCCAGCGAGCGTCTCGGAGTCGCTCCCGACAAGGATCTCAGAGACGCGGCAGACGGCTTTCGCGCGCAACTTCCCCCTGAGCCTGCGCGGATCTTCTTGATCAGCGCAGACCCTCAAGGCTATCGCGCCGCTCGACTCGGATATCACTTGATCCCGCACCGAGTCTACAGAGGCATGACAGAACTGCCATCGTCCGCCCAGGCGCGACCAGGCGACTTCATCCTGCTTCTGGGGCCGACGCAAGAGATGCGCTACGACCGGGAGCGCGCAATGCTCAGTGACCCAAGCCATACCCTCCCTGCGGAGTTGATCGCCGTCGCTCCGGGCGTCGGAGGTCTGTTCCGCGTGCAAGGAGAGACCGCATCATGACTCAGGGATTAAGCTGGTTGTCGGTCTGGGCCGCGCTCCTCCTCCCTTCGCTGGCTGCCATCCTGTGGCTGCGCGTATTCTGGCCCGAGCCGACCCCCGGACGTTGGCCGCTCATTTTGGGTTACGGTTATGTTTTGGGGCTAATCGGGGTCACCCTGCTCCTGCAACTTCAGGCATTCCTGCTCGGTTCGCTTGCCTTTGCACCTTCCGCCCTCGTTCTGACGCTGTTGGTCATGATCGCAATACGCGTGATCCGTCACCAAAGCCCCGTCGCACCATCGCACCGAGACGCCATCCCCGCATCGTTCTGGACCCGCCTCGCCTTCGGTATGCTCGCCCTTTGGCTCGCCGTGCGTTTCATCGGGCTAGCGCTCGAGGTCTGGTGGCAACCACTTTTTCCCTGGGATGCCTGGACAACCTGGGCCGCACGCGCACGGGTCTGGTCGGAGCTCCGCGCGCTGGTCCCGTTCGTCTCGCCGCAGGACTGGCTGAGCGACACCTCGGGCAACGCCTACACCGTCGACGCTTGGAACTACCCGGCCACGGTCTCGCTCATCGCCGCCTGGCCGGCATTGGCCCTGGGTAGCTGGAACGAAACCGCCGCCAATCTTCCCTGGCTGGGCTGCGCGCTTGCGCTCGCGCTCGGCTTCTATGGGCAGGCACGCCTTTGGGGCGTATCGGCACTGACCGCCCTGGTCTTTATGTGGCTTCTCATGTCCATGCCCTTGCTGAACACGCACATCGCCTTGGCGGGGTATGCCGATCTGTGGATGGCAACAGCGCTCGGGTTCGCCTTCATGGCGTTCTTGCAATGGACGCGGTCCGAGGATCGACGTCAGCTGGGCCTTGCACTCGCACTCATCCTCTGCAGTGCGCTGATCAAACAGGAGGGCGTCATGTGGGCGCTGCTGTTCATCCCCGCATGGACCGCCGCACGACTCCGCGGGGGTTGGCTGCTCGTCCTGCCTGGATTATTGCTGGGATTCGGCCTGCTGCTTTGGACCACCGGCGGAGTCAGCGTCGACCTGCCGGGGCTCGGACAGATTTGGTTAGGGCTCGAGCGGATCGAGCTGCCGTACCTAGGTCGGTTCGATCTGGCGTACCACGGAGTCTGGGCACCAGTGCTCAAACACTTCTTCCTGTACGACAACTGGCATCTTCTCGGATACCTTACAGTCCTCGCGGTGCTTTGGACACTGCCACGCGCTACACGGCAAGATACACAGCCGTGGGAACGCGCAGGGATCGTATGGGCACTTGCGAGTCTTATCGGTCTATACATTCTCTTTTTCTGGACCGATGCCTATCTCTGGGCTGTTCAAGGCACAAGCATCAACCGCGTTTTCATGCATTTCATGCCTGCGCTGGTCTTTTGGATGATGACGGTCTGGGTGGCGACCCGACAGACTTCCGCAGCTAACGCATCCACCGCCCGGCCAGCGGGAGCCAAGCCGACGGCGCCGGGCCAAACTGAAAACTGACGTCTGCCGTCCCGCCCGAAAGGCTGTTACGCAACCAGAATCGACCCGTCATCGGATCATAGAGCCCAACCGTGCTACGCCCGTCTCCATTCCAATCACCGCTGAGCGGCAGCAAACCTGATGACTGCGGTCCGAAGCGGAAGCTGTGATCGGCCATTCCACCCGCATGATCGTCGCGCAGAAAAAAGGTCCCGGTCGACGGATCGAATAACCCGACCGTGGTCCGACCGTCACCGCTCCAATCTCCGCTCAGCGGCAACCAGCGCGACTTACTCGGGCCGAAGCGAAAACTGTGATCGGCCATTCCTCCGGCATGGCTGTTGCGCAGGAAAAAGATTCCGGTCGACGGGCTATAGAGTCCAACCGTTGACTGACCATCCCCGTCCCAGTCACCGCTTAGCGGGAGCCAGTTCTGGGCAGCACTCGGACCAAAGCGAAAGCGCCGGTCAGCCTGGCCTCCTGAATGACTGTCCCGCAAATAGAAGGTCCCTGTAGATCGGTTGTATAGACCTGCCGTCGACTGCCCATTGCCGTTCCAATCGCCAGCCAACGGGCGCCATCCGGAATCCCTGGGACCGAAATCGTAGCGTAAATCGGCCGGCCCGCTGCTGTTCGTATCGCGCAGGAAAAAAGTACTGCCGACGGGGTTGTAGAGGCCGACAGTAGCGACCGAATCATCTGGTATGAATCCGGCGTAGCGGCCGAGCCAAAAGGCCAACAGATAATCGACCCCGGCATAGGCCATATTCAAGCCGCCCGCATCGACAAGCTTCCAGGGGTGCCGCTCCCAGATGAAGGTCGCCCCGGCCCGATCATTCACATCGGTAGCGACCGCCGAAAGCCCGGGACAGTTCGGATCAGCCGGATACTTGCCGCGCACGTCGAGCGGAAGCGCACGCTGCGGCGCATCGGGAAACAGCGCGAGCTGCGCCAAGCTCGCGGCGATCAGCTCCTCGGTAGAATCTCCCGGAGGCGCCAGCGAAGCATAGATATACGCAAAGAAAACATTTTTGTGCGACGCAACAGCGGACCAGAGTCGATTCCGAAGAACCTCGCGCTGGAGCCGCCCCTTTCGCAGTGGATCCGTTTCGAGGCTAACCCAGTTGAACAAGGGCATAAACGCAATGTTCAGACCATGGTAGCTATCACCACATTCATTGGTATTCTCCCAGCCTTTGGCGATATCGAACCATTTACCGAAGTTCGCATCGTAATGAGCACGCAACGCCTGATGGCGTGCTTCAAAGCCGGGAACCCCCTCCGTGACCTGCATCGCCACACGAAAAGTCGCCGCGAGTTGAATGGCTTGACTGGGTAGAAAGACATCCGGCAATGATCCAAGACCCGGGATCTGCCGCACGAATTCGCTCGGATTGGGCCAAAAAACGAGCATCCCCGACCCCTCCGCCGCAAAGGGGCTCGTCGAAACCCGGAGAATCGGCACCCCATCCGGAGTTTCGTCGTCCGTGTAGACAACATGCTGCAGCGTCAGCGTTGTCGAGAAATTACTGGAGTCGTTAATAATCACCTTGACCCGCTTGCGTTCACTGCGCATCAGCTGTTCGGCAAAACCAGTCACGTTTTCACGGATGATCCGACGGATCGCGGGATCCTGGGTCGCCTCATAGGCGAGCGACATTCCGAGCATCACGCCCTGATATTGATCCCGACTGACGCGGCCGCGCCAATGCCATGTCTGCCCCTCGAAGGAAACGTTGCGAATCACCTCGGGATCATCGGCCGACAAGGTCGCCAAGATTGCGGCCGCACTATCGGTCGGCGCCGCAAACCGCGCGAGATAACCCGGATCACCCGAGATCCGCCACCAACGATCGAGGACACGAACTGACTCCGCGAGCCGGCGCGCGGCTTCCTCGGATTCGGTATCCATGAGCCGCAGCGCCTGAGCGGCCAGATAGGCGCCCGTCCAAATTGCGGGGTCGCGGCGGCCACCATAGCTCTGAACCCTACTGTACGTCTGATCCGTGAACTGGGCGGACATCACTCCGCCCGCGGGCATCAAACTCTGTCGCATCCAGGAATCATGCCGCACTGCGCGATCGTGAAGTGACTCGGATCGCTCGCGAATATCGGCCGTGCGGGCAAAAGCGACCTCGTTACGGGTCTCGAGCGAGATCTCCGCGGAGTTGCCTTCCGCGCCCGCCAGACCTGAAGCACTCCCGCCCGGGGACGTTTGCCCACCGGCGAGCATGGAAATCATCACAAACGCCAGGCCAAGGGCTATTTTCGCTTTCATCGTGACATCCCATCAAACTGTTGAAGTCCGTCGCCAGGCCGTCCGGAGCGACCACATTCCTCCCGATTGCGACTTCATCGGAGTGTCTCGGTTCCGCTGCTCGACGAGCGCCAACATCAGTCTTACGAATGTTACTTCAGCCGGCGGAGTCACCGCACAACCGCAAGGCCGCTTTTCCCGTCACATCGGCGAACCCGCTCGCCGCCGTGACCTATCGCTCCAAAGCATCCGCGTTCAAGAAGATCGGGCGCACTTGCCGCTGTCCCGGGCGATCCGGAGGCTGGATATCCCAATTGAAGCGTCGGCCTCAATGTCAAAAAGTGCGGAAATCGCCTATGCTCAGCATTGATCCACAACAGGGCTTCGCGCACGCGCGGATTCATCCGTTCCGATAAGGAGGCAGCATGGCATCGCCAATGGCAGGTTTCGTCAGCCGTTTTATCGTTTTGTCGCTCTTTTGTCTTGTACCCGCAATCATCCAGGCCGGCCAGGAACCCACTGACCCGAGGTCGGACCTCGACACGCCCCCATCGGTCCTGACCGACCGCCTTGCGAGTAACGCCAAGCTGCTCGACTCATCGGCCGTGTTGGCCGACTTTCGGGCAGGCTTGCCCGAAACCCAGGTGATCGTGTCACTTCGCCCGACGGCGGCAGCCGAGGTCTTGGCCGCTCAGTCGTTGTTGTCCGCCGAGGTACCCGAGGGTCTAGACGGGGAGAGCGACGCCGTCTTCTACGACCTTCAGAACGAGTCCATCCGGGTTGATCTCTCGAATGCCGTGACCGAGGAGGTCGAGCGGGTGCTCGGCGAGATCGCGGGTCCGGGCGTTCAGGTGACCCAGCGCTTCTCGTACCAGTTCGGCTTCGCTGCGCGGGTTACTCCGGACGCTTTAGACGCGATTGCACGCCACCCCGATGTCGTCCGGATCGAGCATGACTGGCAGTTGGAGCCGCAGCTCCGACAGGGCTTGCCGCTGATGAATGCGGTCACGCCGCGCAGCACCTACAACGGCAGCGGGATCAGCATCGCCGTGACCGACACCGGCATCGACACCAGCCATCCCATGCTGGGCGGGGGCGGCCAACCGATCTTCAACGCCAAGGTCATCGGCGGGCGAGACACCGGAGACAACGACAACGATCCACGGCCGCACCCTACGCTCGGCAACGCACATGGAACCGCCGCCGCCGGTATTGCAGCCGGCAACCTGGGTACCGTCGGCGATTACATCGGGGGGGTCGCACCCG